>NZ_JBJURN010000005.1:159533-258423 GCF_046622475.1 Enterobacter sp. LM3
CAACACAATGGCAATTGCGATTGGCCTCGATTTTGGCAGCGACTCGGTTCGCGCCCTGGCGGTGGACTGTACCCATGGTCAGGAAATAGCAACCAGCGTTGAGTGGTACCCGCGCTGGCAAGAGGGGCGCTACTGCGACGCGCCAAACAACCAGTTCCGTCACCATCCGCGTGACTATATTGAGTCAATGGAAGCGGCAATCAAAACCGTTCTGGCTGAACTGTCTGACGCACAGCGTGCAGAGATTGTCGGGATTGGCGTCGACAGCACCGGCTCAACCCCCGCCCCTGTGGATGCCGAAGGCCGTGTGCTGGCGCTGCGCCCAGAGTTTGCCGACAACCCGAACGCCATGTTCGTGTTGTGGAAAGACCATACCGCCGTCGACGAAGCCGAAGCCATCACCCGTTTATGCCATCAGCCCGGCAAAACCGATTACTCACGCTACATCGGCGGTATTTACTCCAGCGAATGGTTCTGGGCCAAAATTCTGCACGTCACCCGCGCCGACGCCTCGGTGGCGCAGGCTGCAGCATCGTGGATTGAATTGTGTGACTGGGTTCCGGCCCTGCTCTCCGGCACCACTCGCCCGCAGGATATTCGCCGTGGCCGCTGCAGCGCCGGGCATAAATCGCTGTGGCACGAAAGCTGGGGCGGCCTGCCACCCGCAGCGTTCTTCGATGAACTCGATCCAGTCATCAACAAAAATCTGAAATACCCGCTGTTTACCGACACCTTCACCGCCGATATTCCCGTTGGCACGCTCTGTGAAGAGTGGGCAAAGCGCCTCGGTCTGCCGCAGAACGTGGCGATCTCCGGCGGTGCATTTGACTGCCATATGGGTGCAGTCGGCGCAGGCGCACAGCCCAACACGCTGGTGAAAGTCATCGGCACCTCAACCTGCGACATTCTGACGGCGGATAAAGCCACCGTTGGCGACCGTGCGGTGAAAGGTATCTGCGGCCAGGTTGACGGCAGCGTGGTACCGGACGTTATCGGCCTGGAAGCAGGTCAGTCCGCATTTGGCGATATCTACGCCTGGTTTGGCCGCGTGCTGGGCTGGCCGCTGGATCAACTGGCAGCATCGCATCCGGAACTGAAAGCTCAGGTTACCGAGAGCAAAAAACAGCTTCTGCCGCAACTCACCGACGCCTGGGCAAAAAACCCGTCTCTTGATCATCTCCCGGTGGTACTCGACTGGTTCAATGGTCGCCGTACACCGTTCGCTAACCAGCGCCTGAAAGGGGTAATTACCGACCTCAACCTGGCGACCGACGCACCGGCGCTCTTTGGCGGTCTGATTGCGGCCACCGCCTTTGGCGCACGCGCCATTATGGAATGCTTCATCGAACAGGGCATCGACGTGAATAACGTGATGGCGCTGGGCGGCATCGCCCGTAAAAACCCGGTGATCATGCAGGCCTGCTGCGACGTGCTGAACCGTCCGCTGCAGATTGTGGCTTCCGATCAGTGCTGTGCGCTGGGCGCGGCGATTTTTGCTGCCGTCGCTGCAGGTGTTCATGTCGATATCCCGACCGCACAACAGCATATGGCGAGCGCCGTAGAAAATACCCTCCAGCCGCGTGCCCAGCAGGCGCAACGTTTTGAACAGCTTTATCAGCGCTACCAGCAATGGGCAAAAAGCGCCGAACTTCACTATCTCCCTGTCGCCGCCCCGTCAAAACACAGCGCGGACACTACGGCAACCCTGACCCATTAAGGACACGATAATGACCATTTTTAATAATTATGAAGTGTGGTTTGTGATTGGCAGCCAGCATCTGTACGGGCCGGAAGCGCTGCGTCAGGTGACTCAGCATGCAGAACATGTGGTCAACGCGCTGAATGCGGAAGCAAAACTGCCGTGCAAACTGGTACTGAAACCTCTGGGGACGACACCGGACGAGATCACCCACATCTGCCGCGACGCGAACTACGACGACAAATGCGCCGGGATGGTGGTGTGGTTGCACACCTTCTCACCTGCCAAGATGTGGATCAACGGCCTGTCCATCCTCAATAAACCTTTGCTGCAGTTCCACACCCAGTTCAACGCCTCCCTGCCGTGGGACAGCATCGACATGGACTTTATGAACCTGAACCAGACCGCGCACGGCGGCCGTGAGTTTGGCTTTATCGGCGCGCGTATGCGTCAGCAGCATGCGGTCGTAACCGGCCACTGGCAGGATCAGCACGCACAAAAACGTATCGGTTCCTGGATGCGCCAGGCGGTGTCTAAACAGGATACCCGCCACCTGAAAGTGGTGCGTTTTGGCGACAACATGCGTGAAGTGGCAGTGACTGACGGCGATAAAGTTGCCGCACAGATCAAGTTTGGCTTCTCCGTGAACACCTGGGCCGTGGGCGACCTGGTGCAGGTGGTGAACGAAATCAGCGATGGCGACGTAAGCGCGCTGGTTGATGAATACGAAAGCAGCTACCGCCTGACCGCTGCCGCACAGATCCACGGTGACAAACGTCAGAACGTGCTGGATGCGGCGCGCATTGAGCTGGGGATGAAACGCTTCCTGGAACAGGGCGGCTTCCACGCCTTCACCACCACCTTTGAAGACCTCCACGGCCTGAAACAGCTGCCAGGTCTGGCCGTACAACGTCTGATGCAGCAAGGCTACGGCTTTGCCGGCGAAGGCGACTGGAAAACTGCCGCTCTGCTTCGCATCATGAAAGTGATGTCAACCGGTCTGCAGGGCGGCACCTCCTTTATGGAGGACTACACCTACCATTTCGAAAATGGCAACGACCTGGTGCTCGGTTCGCACATGCTGGAAGTGTGCCCTTCGATCGCCGTCGAAGAGAAACCGATCCTCGACGTGCAGTACCTCGGCATTGGCGGAAAAGCGGATCCGGCACGTCTGATCTTCAACACCCGTACCGGCCCTGCCATCAACGCCAGCCTGATCGACCTGGGCGATCGTTTCCGCCTGCTGGTGAACTGTGTGGATGCCGTGGAAACACCACATTCACTGCCAAAACTGCCGGTCGCGAACGCCCTGTGGAAAGCACAACCTGACCTGCCAACCGCCTCCGAGGCCTGGATCGTGGCCGGTGGTGCGCACCACACCGTCTTCAGCCACGCGCTGGATCTCAACGACATGCGTCAGTTCGCCGAGCTACACGATATCGAATTGACCGTAATTGATAACGATACCCGCCTGCCAGCCTTCAAAGACACCTTGCGCTGGAACGAAGTGTATTACGGTTCAAAACGTTAACAGGGGGATTTTTGGCCTGCCGCAGGCGGGCCACTTTTCCTGGAGGATTGCATGTTAGAAGATCTCAAACGTCAGGTACTTGAAGCCAACCTGGCGCTGCCGAAACATAACCTGGTGACGCTGACCTGGGGCAACGTCAGCGCCGTTGACCGCGAAAAGGGCGTGCTCGTTATCAAGCCTTCCGGCGTCGATTACACGGTAATGACCGCCGAGGATATGGTGGTGGTCAGTATTGCGACTGGCGAAGTGGTGGAAGGCAAGAAAAAGCCCTCTTCCGATACGCCAACCCATCGCCTGCTGTATCAGTCATTCCCGACGATTGGAGGCATCGTTCATACCCATTCACGCCATGCCACCATCTGGGCGCAGGCCGGTCAGTCCATTCCGGCCACCGGCACCACGCACGCGGACTACTTTTACGGCACCATTCCCTGCACGCGCTTAATGACCGATGCGGAGATCAATGGCGAGTATGAGTGGGAAACCGGTAACGTTATCGTTGAAACCTTTGAAAAACAGGGTATCGATGCGGCGCAGATGCCTGGCGTGCTGGTGCACTCTCACGGCCCGTTTGCGTGGGGCAAAAATGCCGAAGATGCCGTGCATAATGCCATCGTGCTCGAAGAAATTGCCTATATGGGGATCTTCTGCCGCCAACTGGCACCGCAACTTCCGGATATGCAGCAAACCCTGCTGGATAAACATTACCTGCGTAAACACGGTGCGAAGGCGTATTACGGGCAATAAGCTGTATATATACCCAGCATAAAATATTCAACCAGGCTATAATCATGCCTGGTTTTGTTTTATGGGGTGACGGCGTGGCGCAAGCAGGTTTTTTACTGACCCGACACTGGCGGGATACGCCTTCCGGGACAGAAGTCGAATTCTGGCTGGCGACGGATAACGGCCCGCTGCAGGTGACGCTGCCGCCGCAGGAGTCCGTGGCTTTTATTCCTGAAGCTCACGTTGAGAAAGTGAAACAGTTGCTGCGCGGTGAAAACGGCTGGCGTATCACCCCACTTGCGCTAAAAGATTTCCACCGCCAGCCGGTGTATGGCCTGTACTGTCGCGCCCACCGTCAGTTGATGCGCTATGAAAAACTGCTGCGCGAAGCGGGCATTACGCTTTACGAAGCCGACATCCGCCCGCCGGAACGTTTCCTGATGGAGCGGTTTATCACCGCCCCTGTTTGGGTGGATGGCACCACGCAAAACGGCAGGCTTATCAACGCACGTCTGAAACCCAACCCGAATTATCGCCCGCCGCTGAAGTGGGTCTCGCTGGATATTGAAACGACCCGTCACGGTGAGCTGTACTGCATCGGCCTTGAAGGCTGCGGACAGCGGGTTGTCTATATGCTCGGGCCACCAAATGGCGATGCCACTGACCTCAATTTTCAGCTTGAGTATGTCAATAGCCGACCGCAACTGCTGGAGAAACTAAACCAGTGGTTTGCCGATCACGATCCCGATGTATTGATCGGCTGGAACGTCGTGCAGTTCGACCTGCGCGTCCTGCAAAAACATGCCGAGCGGTACCGTATTCCGCTGATGCTGGGGCGCGGTAATACCGAACTGGAGTGGCGTGAACATGGCTTTAAAAACGACGTATTCTTCGCGCAGGCCAATGGCCGTCTGATTATCGACGGTATTGAAGCGCTGAAATCCGCCTTCTGGAATTTCTCCTCTTTCTCCCTGGAAACCGTCGCGCAGGAGCTGCTCGGCGAGGGTAAATCCATCGACAACCCGTGGGACAGAATGGACGAGATAGACCGGCGCTTTAACGAAGACAAGCCGGCACTTGCCACCTATAACCTGAAAGATTGCGAGCTGGTGACGCAGATTTTTCACAAAACCGAGATCATGCCCTTCCTGCTGGAGCGTGCGACGGTCAACGGCCTCGCCGCCGACAGACACGGCGGCTCCGTGGCGGCGTTTAGCCACCTCTATTTTCCCCGTATGCACCGGGCAGGATATGTCGCGCCCAACCTCGGAGATGTGCCGCCGCAGGCCAGCCCCGGCGGTTATGTGATGGATTCCCGCCCGGGACTGTATGACTCGGTGCTGGTGCTGG
Source organism: Enterobacter sp. LM3 (assembly GCF_046622475.1). Taxonomy (NCBI): domain Bacteria; kingdom Pseudomonadati; phylum Pseudomonadota; class Gammaproteobacteria; order Enterobacterales; family Enterobacteriaceae; genus Enterobacter; species Enterobacter sp. LM3. The sequence goes on from NZ_JBJURN010000005.1 coordinate 164,840, forward strand.
ACTACAAAAGCCTCTACCCGTCAATTATCCGTACCTTCCTGATCGACCCGGTAGGGCTGGTTGAGGGCATGGCTCAGCCAGACGATGCCCACAGCACTGAAGGCTTTCTCGGCGCGCGTTTCTCGCGCGAGAAGCACTGCCTGCCAGAAATAGTGGGGCAAATCTGGTACGGTCGTGACGAAGCCAAACGGCACAGCAACAAACCCCTTTCCCAGGCGCTGAAAATCATCATGAATGCCTTTTACGGCGTGCTGGGCACCAGCGCCTGTCGCTTCTTTGATCCGCGTCTGGCGTCATCAATCACCATGCGCGGGCACGACATCATGCGCCAGACCAAAGCGCTGATTGAGTCCCGGGGTTATGACGTCATCTACGGCGACACGGATTCCACCTTTGTGTGGCTGAAAGAGACACACTCAGAAGACGATGCCGCACTCATCGGCAAACAGCTGGTCGCTTTCGTGAACGACTGGTGGCGTGAACATTTGCAAAAAGAGCGCTTAACCAGTGCATTAGAGCTGGAATTTGAAACCCATTTCAGCCGTTTTTTGATGCCCACGATTCGTGGCACCGATCAGGGCAGCAAAAAGCGCTATGCCGGGTTGATTCAGGAAGGTGACAAGCAGCGGATGGTGTTTAAAGGACTGGAGACGGTGCGTACCGACTGGACGCCGCTGGCACAGCAGTTCCAGCAAACGCTGTATCTGCGGGTGTTTCGCAATGAACCCTACCAGGACTACGTACGCGAGACGATAGCCAGCCTGATGGCGGGTGAGCTGGATGGCCAGTTGGTGTACCGCAAACGCCTGCGCCGTCCGCTGACTGAATACCAGCGTAATGTCCCGCCACACGTACGTGCAGCCCGTCTGGCGGACGAAGAAAACGTGCGCCGGGGCCGCGCGCCGCAGTATCAAAACCGGGGCACCATCAGGTATGTCTGGACCACCAGCGGCCCGGAACCTGTTGATTATCAGCAATCACCTCTGGATTACGAGCACTACCTGACGCGCCAGCTTCAGCCGGTTGCGGATGGAATTTTGCCCTTTATCGACGACGATTTTGCTACACTAGTGACAGGGCAACTTGGCCTATTTTGACGCGTGACGAAATCGTTGCCATCCAGTACCATAGCGCCCTTTCCATTCCCGGACCCATTTTTTGATGACCGTCTTTTTTGACGGTGGTCGAACTATTGCCTGCAATTAAAGATTAGAGCCGAACATATATGCCTTTTACACTTGGTCAACGCTGGATCAGCGATACAGAAAGCGAACTTGGACTGGGAACTGTGGTTGCAGTCGATGCGCGCATGGTCACCCTCCTTTTCCCTGCCACTGGTGAAAACCGCCTGTACGCTCGCAATGACTCCCCTGTTACCCGTGTGATGTTCAACCCGGGCGACACCGTGACCAGCCATGATGGCTGGCAGCTGAAGGTTGAAGACGTAAAAGAAGAGAATGGACTGCTCGCCTACATCGGCACTCGTCTGGATACCGACGAGGCCGATGTCATCCTGCGCGAAGTGCTGCTCGACAGCAAACTGGTCTTCAGTAAGCCGCAGGATCGCCTGTTTGCCGGGCAAATCGACCGCATGGACCGCTTCTCCCTGCGCTATCGCGCACGTAAGTTCCAGAGTGAACAGTACCGCATGCCGTGGAGCGGCCTGCGTGGTCAACGCACCAGCCTGATCCCACACCAGCTGAATATTGCCCATGACGTGGGCCGTCGCCATGCGCCTCGCGTGTTACTGGCAGACGAGGTCGGCCTGGGTAAAACCATTGAAGCAGGCATGATCCTGCATCAACAGCTGCTTTCCGGCGCGGCCGAACGCGTGCTGATTGTGGTACCGGAAACCCTGCAGCACCAGTGGCTGGTGGAAATGCTGCGCCGCTTTAACCTGCGCTTCTCGCTGTTTGACGACGAGCGTTATGCCGAAGCACAGCACGACGCTGACAACCCGTTTGAAACAGAACAGCTGGTGATTTGCTCCCTGGACTTCGTCCGCCGCAGCAAGCAGCGCCTTGAGCACCTGTGTGATGCGGAATGGGATTTGATGGTGGTCGATGAAGCGCACCACCTGGTCTGGAGCGAAGAGGCCCCAAGCCGCGAATACATGGCGATTGAACAACTTGCCGAGCGCGTACCTGGCGTCCTGCTGCTGACGGCAACGCCAGAGCAGCTGGGTCTGGAGAGCCACTTTGCGCGTCTGCGCCTGCTTGACCCAAACCGTTTCCACGATTTTGAGCAGTTTGTTGAAGAGCAGAAAAACTACCGTCCGGTCGCTGATGCCGTTGCGTTGTTGCTGGCAGGTAACCGCCTTTCTAATGACGAACTGAATACCCTGAGCGATCTGATTGGCGAGCAGGATATCGAACCGTTGCTGCAGGCGGCCAACAGTGACGGTGACAACGCCGAATCTGCACGCAAAGAGCTTGTCGATATGCTGATGGACAGGCACGGCACCAGCCGCGTGCTGTTCCGTAACACCCGTAACGGCGTGAAAGGCTTCCCGAAACGCGAACTGCACACCATCAAGCTGCCGCTGCCGACCCAGTATCAGACGGCCATTAAAGTGTCCGGCATTATGGGGGCACGCAAAACGCAGGAAGAGCGCGCACGCGACATGCTCTACCCGGAGCAGATCTACCAGGAATTTGAAGGTGATACCGGAACCTGGTGGAACTTCGACCCGCGCGTTGAGTGGCTGATGGGTTATTTGACCGCTCACCGCTCCCAGAAAGTGCTGGTGATCTGCGCTAAAGCAGCCACCGCGCTGCAGCTGGAGCAGGTTCTGCGCGAACGCGAAGGTATTCGCGCCGCCGTGTTCCACGAAGGGATGTCGATTGTCGAGCGTGACCGTGCGGCAGCCTGGTTCGGTGAAGAAGACAGCGGCGCACAGGTTCTGCTGTGTTCTGAAATCGGTTCTGAAGGCCGTAACTTCCAGTTTGCCAGCAACCTGGTGATGTTCGATCTGCCGTTTAACCCGGATCTGCTGGAACAGCGTATCGGCCGTCTGGATCGTATCGGTCAGGCGCACGATATTCAGATCCACGTCCCGTATCTGGAAAAAACCGCCCAGTCCGTTCTGGTACGCTGGTTCCACGAAGGTCTGGATGCGTTTGAACACACTTGCCCAACCGGCCGCACAATTTACGATCAGGTGCATTCCGATCTGATCGCGTACCTGGCTGCACCGGAAAGCAGCGACGGATTCGATGAGCTGATCAAATCCTGCCGCGAGAAGCACGATGCGCTGAAAGCACAGCTGGAACAGGGGCGCGACCGCCTGCTGGAGATCCACTCCAACGGCGGCGAAAAAGCGCAGGCACTGGCTGAAAGCATTGAAGAGCAGGATGATGACACCAGCCTGATCAGCTTCTCCATGAACCTGTTCGACATCGTCGGCATTAACCAGGACGATCGTGGCGAGAACATGATCGTTCTGACCCCGTCCGATCATATGCTGGTACCGGATTTCCCTGGCCTGCCGGAAGATGGCTGCACCATCACCTTTGAACGTGATGTGGCGCTGTCCCGCGAAGATGCCCAGTTTATTACCTGGGAGCACCCGCTGATCCGCAATGGACTGGATCTGATCCTCTCTGGCGACACCGGCAGCAGTACCATTTCGCTGCTGAAGAACAAAGCGCTGCCAGTGGGTACTCTGCTGGTGGAGCTGATCTACGTTGTGGAAGCGCAGGCACCAAAACAGCTGCAGCTCACCCGCTTCCTGCCGCCAACGCCAGTGCGTCTGCTGCTGGATAAAAACGGCACCAACCTGGCAGCCCAGGTCGAGTTCGAAAGCTTTAACCGTCAGCTGAGCGCGGTAAACCGCCATACGGGCAGCAAGCTGGTCAACGCGGTACAGCAGGACGTACACGCCATTCTGCAACTGGGCGAAACCCAGGTAGAAAAAGCGGCCAGAGCGCTGATTGATGCCGCACGCACCGAAGCCGACGAGAAACTCTCTGCGGAGCTGTCACGTCTGGAAGCGTTGAAGGCGGTGAACCCAAACATCCGTGACGATGAACTGGCTGCAATCGAAAGTAACCGTCAGCAGGTGCTGGAAAGCCTGAATCAGGCAAGCTGGCGTCTGGATGCCCTGCGTCTTATCGTTGTGACGCATCAGTAAACGGAGCGCAAGATGGTAATGGAGCCCTACAATCCACCGATGGATCCCTGGCTGGTCATTCTGTATCAGGATGAACACATCATGGTGGTCAACAAGCCGAGCGGCCTGTTGTCCGTGCCGGGGCGACTGGATGAGCACAAAGACAGCGTGATGACGCGTATTCAGCGTGATTATCCTCAGGCTGAGTCCGTTCACCGACTGGACATGGCCACCAGCGGCGTGATTGTGGTGGCTCTGAACAAAGAGGCGGAACGCGAGCTGAAGCGTCAGTTCCGCGAGCGCGAGCCGAAAAAGCAGTATGTCGCGCGTGTCTGGGGCCACCCGGCACAAGCGGAAGGACTGGTGGATTTACCGCTGATTTGTGACTGGCCTAACCGCCCGAAGCAGAAAGTCTGTTATGAAACCGGCAAGGCTGCCCAAACCGAATATGAAGTGCTGGAGTACGCGCCGGATAACACCGCGCGCGTCTTGCTGAAGCCGATCACCGGACGCTCACACCAGCTGCGCGTGCATATGCTCGCGCTGGGTCACCCGATTCTGGGAGACCGTTTCTACGCCCCGCCAGAAGCGCTGGCGATGGCGAGCCGTTTGCAGCTGCATGCGCAAACGCTCACCATTACCCATCCGGTTTTTGGTAACGCCATGACGTTTAAAGCCCCGGTGGACTTCTAAAAAAATGGCCCGACGCTGTCGGGCCATTTTTTATTTAAAACCTTTCTGCTCTTTAATCAGCTCATACGCTTTCTGGATTTCCTGCGCTTTTTGCTTCGCCATCTCCATCATCTCTGGCGGTAAACCTTTCGCCACCAGTTTGTCCGGGTGATGTTCACTCATCAGCTTACGATAGGCGCGCTTGATGGTGGTGGCATCATCCGTTGGCTTCACGCCGAGCACGTTACAGGCATCTTCCAGCGTCGGGCCACGCTGTGCCTGCTGCCAGCCGCCGCCAGACGACTGCTGTTGCTGATAGCCACCGCCAAACTGTGCGCCACCCTGCATCATGCGCAGGAACTGGTCGAACTGCATGCGGGAGATCCCCAGCTCTTCGGCAATGACATATAACACATCACGTTCATTGGGATGAAGGGAACCGTCCGCGAACGCCGCCTGAATTTGGATCTCCAGAAACATCCGAATTAAATCAAAACGGCCAAAACAAATGCTGCGGAACTGACGCATTTTTTCGCGCAGTGGATAGTTATCAGATTTACCGATACGAAACGCATTTTGCGCCGCCAGACGTGACTCGCCGTGCAGATTCATACGATCCATAAAAACGCTGGCGATCTGGATATCCGCCTCGGTCACACGTCCTTTTGACTTGGTTAAGTGCCCCATCACCTCAAAAGTGGTGGAGAAAAACAGCGCCTGACGCTCGCGCTGGTTGGCAAACCAGGCCATTTTGCGACTGCGTGCCTTATCAAACATATGACCGATAATGAGGCCCAGTACGATCCCCCAGAACCCGGCACCCATCATTATTGCGAACGCAACGCCGATTATTTTACCCCAATACTGCATATACTCCCCGGATAGTCATGTTCCTGGTCGACGCAACGCCATCATCACCGTGGTCAAGCCGCGGTCAATTGAAGGACATCGCCTATAATTTGCTTTATCATACTCGTCATTCGATAGCGAGCCTAACACTCTGGCGCGCAAACGGGCAGGATTAACGCTGGTACTGCGCTGATGAGTAAGATAGTCTCTGAGCGTTTGTAAGCCGTAGCCACTGATGACGGAACAATAAAATATAACGTATGAAAAAACGTATCCCCACCCTCCTGGCCACTATGATTGGCTCCGCCCTGTATAGCCATCAGGGGCTGGCTGCCGATCTCGCCTCGCAGTGTATGCTTGGCATCCCAAGTTATAATCGCCCACTGGTGCAAGGCGATACAAATAACTTGCCGGTAACCATTACAGCCGACAGCTCAAAAGGTACTTATCCTGACAATGCGACCTTTACGGGCAATGTCGATATTAACCAGGGCAATAGCCGTCTGCAGGCCGACGAAGTGCAGCTGCACCAGAAGCAGCCGGAAGGCGCTGTTGAACCTGTTCGTACCGTCGATGCGCTGGGTAATGTGCACTATGACGACAATCAGGTCATTCTGAAAGGTCCGAAAGCCTGGTCCAACCTGAACACCAAAGATACCAACGTCTGGGAAGGTGATTACCAGATGGTGGGTCGTCAGGGGCGTGGTAAAGCAGACCTGATGAAACAGCGCGGCGAAAACCGCTATACAATCCTGGAAAACGGCACCTTTACCTCATGTCTGCCGGGTTCCAACACCTGGAGCGTCGTGGGCAGCGAAGTTATCCACGACCGCGAAGAACAGGTTGCAGAGATCTGGAACGCCCGTTTTAAACTCGGTCCGGTACCTGTTTTCTATAGCCCTTACATGCAGCTTCCGGTAGGCGACAAACGTCGCTCAGGTTTCCTGATCCCCAATGCCAAATACAGCACCACGAACTACTTTGAGTTCTACCTGCCGTATTACTGGAACATCGCGCCCAACATGGACGCCACGATTACGCCGCACTATATCCACAAGCGCGGCAATATCATGTGGGAAAACGAATTCCGTTACCTGACTCAGGCGGGTACAGGTCTGATGGAACTGGATTACCTGCCATCAGATAAAGTCTTCCAGGATGAACATCCGACCGAAGGCGATAAACACCGCTGGATGTACTACTGGCGTCATGCCGGGGTAATGGACCAGGTCTGGCGTTTTAACGTTGACTACACCAAGGTCAGCGATCCGTATTATTTCAACGACTTTGACTCTAAATACGGTTCCAGTACTGACGGCTATGCCACGCAGATATTCAGTGCTGGCTATGCCATCCAGAATTTTAACGCGACCGTGTCGACCAAACAGTTCCAGGTCTTTAACACCCAGACCTCGAGCACCTACGGTGCTGAACCGCAACTGGACGTGAACTGGTACCAGAATGACGTCGGGCCGTTCGACACCCGTATTTACGGCCAGGCAGTGCATTTTGTTAACACCAATTCCAACATGCCAGAAGCCACGCGTGTACACCTGGAGCCAGTCATTAGTTTACCGTGGTCTAACGACTGGGCGAGCCTGAACACCGAAGCCAAGCTGATGGCAACCCACTATCAGCAAAAGAATGTTGATGATTACAACACCACCAATAATGCGCATCTTGAAGAGTCGGTAAACCGTACGCTGCCGCAGTTCAAGATGGATGGTAAACTGATTTTCGAACGCGATATGGCAATGCTGGCCGAAGGGTATACCCAGACGCTTGAACCACGTATGCAGTACCTGTACGTCCCTTATCGCGACCAAAGTAACATCAATAACTATGACTCTTCGTTACTGCAGTCAGACTACAGCGGTCTGTTCCGCGACCGTACCTACGGCGGTCTTGACCGTATCGCATCAGCGAACCAGTTAACGACAGGGGTCACAACGCGCGTTTATGATGAATCCGCCGTTGAACGTTTTAACGTTTCTGTTGGTCAAATCTACTATTTCACCGAGTCTCGCACTGGTGATGACAACATTAACTGGGAGAAAGACAACAAAACGGGTTCACTGGTTTGGGCTGGCGACACCTACTGGCGCATGACCGACCGTTGGGGTTTACGCGGCGGTGTGCAGTACGATACGCGTCTTGACAATATTGCGACAAGCAGCGCGGCGATCGAATATCGTCGTGATGAAGACCGCATGGTGCAGTTAACGTATCGTTATGCCAGCCCGGAATATATCCAGGCAACTCTGCCGAACTATTCCACCGCAGAGCAGTATAAAAACGGGATTTCACAGGTCGGTGGAGCAGCAAGTTGGCCAATCGCGGATCGCTGGTCAATCGTCGGTGCCTACTACTTTGACACAAATGCCAATAAATCAGCTGACCAGATGTTGGGTCTGCAATATAACTCCTGCTGTTACGCGATTCGTTTCGGCTACGAACGTAAGCTTAACGGCTGGGATACTACAAACAATCAGAGCAAATACGATAACGTGATTGGCTTTAACGTCGAGTTACGCGGCCTGAGTTCCAACTACGGTCTGGGCACTCAGAAGATGCTACGCTCGAACATTCTGCCGTACCGTACTTCTTTGTAATGTGCTTGATTTGCAACGTAATCCGCTCTGCGGTTAATTGAAATGGAAAAAGTATGAAGAACTGGAAAACGCTGCTGCTTGGTGTCGCTTTAGTTGCGAATACCAGCTTCGCGGCCCCCCAGGTTGTTGATAAAGTCGCCGCAGTGGTTAACAACGGCGTCGTACTTGAAAGTGACGTTGACGGCTTGATGAAATCTGTAAAGCTCAACTCGGGCGAAGCAGGGCAGCAACTTCCGGATGACGCAACGCTGCGCCACCAGATCCTGGAACGTCTGATCATGGATCAGATTATCCTGCAAATGGGTCAGAAAATGGGGGTGAAAGTCAGTGACGCGCAGCTCGATCAGGCGATCGCTAACATCGCGAAGCAGAACAACATGAGCATGGATCAGATGCGCAGTCGTCTGGCCCATGATGGCATCAGCTATGCCACCTACCGTAATCAGATCCGCAAAGAGATGCTGATTTCGGAAGTGCGTAACAATGAAGTACGCCGCCGCGTCACTATTCTGCCTCAGGAAGTGGATGCTCTGGCAAAACAGGTGGGTAACCAGAATGATGCCAGCACAGAACTGAACCTGAGCCACATCCTGATCCCACTGCCAGAGAACCCAACGTCCGATCAGGCCGCTGAAGCAGAAAGCCAGGCGCGTTCTATCGTTGATCAGGCACGTAAGGGTGGTGACTTCGGCAAACTGGCCATCACCTACTCTGCAGACCAGCAGGCGCTGAAAGGCGGCCAGATGGGCTGGGGACGTATTCAGGAGCTGCCATCCATCTTTGCTCAGGCGCTGAGCACGGCGAAGAAAGGCGACATTGTCGGTCCAATTCGCTCTGGTGTGGGCTTCCACATCCTGAAAGTGAACGATCTGCGCGGTCAGAGCCAGAGCATTTCCGTCACGGAAGTGCATGCTCGCCACATCCTTATGAAGCCGTCACCAATTATGACGGACGACCAGGCACGTGCGAAGCTGGAACAGATTGCAGCCGACATCAAGAGTGGTAAAACCTCCTTTGCGAATGCAGCAAAAGAGTTCTCTCAGGATCCCGGCTCTGCTAACCAGGGCGGCGATCTGGGCTGGGCAGCAGCAGATATCTACGATCCTGCGTTCCGCGATGCGTTGATGAAGCTGAATAAAGGCCAGATGAGCGCGCCGGTACATTCCTCCTTTGGCTGGCATCTGATCGAGCTGATGGACGCCCGCAACGTCGATAAAACGGACGCGGCCCAGAAAGACAGAGCCTACCGTATGCTGTTTAACCGTAAGTTCTCTGAAGAAGTGGCAACCTGGATGCAGGAACAACGCGCCAGCGCTTACGTGAAAATACTGAGCAACTAATGAAACAGCATCGTGTTGTTATCACTCCCGGCGAACCCGCCGGGATTGGGCCTGACCTCGTTGTCCAGCTCGCCCAGCGCAGCTGGCCGGTAGAACTGGTCGTCTGTGCAGATGCAACACTGTTACAAGACCGGGCAAAACTGCTCGGTCTGCCTTTGACGCTCATCCCGTACGTTGAAGGTCAACAGCCCACTCCGCAACAGGCAGGCACGCTCACGCTGCTTTCAGTCCCGCTTCGAACTCCCGTCGTACCCGGTCAGCTCAGCACGGAAAACAGTCACTACGTTGTCGACACGCTGGCACGCGCCTGTGACGGTTGCCTGAAGGGCGAATTTGCCGCGCTGGTGACTGGCCCCGTGCACAAAGGCGTCATCAACGAAGCTGGCATACCGTTTACCGGACACACCGAGTTCTTTGAAGAGCGCTCGCACAGCCCGAAAGTGGTGATGATGCTGGCAACGGAAGCGATGCGCGTTGCGCTGGTAACGACCCATCTGCCCATCAAAGCCATTCCTGATGCCATCACCCCTGAACTCCTGCGTGAGATCATCGGGATCTTGCATCATGATCTGCAGACCAAATTTGGCATTAAGCAGCCGCACGTGCTGGTCTGCGGCCTGAATCCGCATGCCGGTGAAGGCGGGCACATGGGGACGGAAGAGATCGATACCATTATTCCGGTGCTCGACGAAATGCGGGCGAAAGGGATGAACTTAAGTGGGCCACTGCCTGCAGACACCCTTTTCCAGCCTAAATACCTGGATAATGCCGATGCTGTGCTCGCGATGTACCACGATCAGGGCCTGCCCGTGCTAAAATACCAGGGCTTTGGCCGTGGCGTGAATATCACCCTCGGTTTACCTTTTATTCGAACGTCCGTTGACCACGGTACTGCGCTGGATCTGGCAGGTCTGGGAAAAGCGGATGTCGGCAGTTTTATTACGGCGCTTAATCTCGCCATCAAAATGATTGTTAATACTCAATGACTAATCGAGTCCATCAGGGCCACTTAGCCCGTAAACGCTTCGGGCAAAACTTCCTCAACGATCAGTTCGTGATCGACAGTATCGTGTCTGCCATTAATCCGCAGAAAGGCCAGGCAATGGTCGAAATCGGCCCAGGTCTTGCCGCACTGACCGAACCCGTTGGTGAACGTCTGGACGAACTGACCGTTATCGAACTCGACCGGGATCTCGCTGCTCGCCTGCAAACGCACCCGTTCCTGGGGCCGAAGCTGACTATTTATCAGCAGGATGCCATGACCATGAACTTCGGCGAACTGTCAGCAAAAATGGGCCAGCCGTTGCGCGTGTTTGGTAACCTGCCCTACAACATCTCCACTCCGCTGATGTTCCACCTGTTTAGCTATACTGATGCCATTGCCGACATGCACTTCATGTTGCAAAAAGAGGTTGTTAACCGTCTGGTTGCAGGGCCGAACAGTAAAGCGTATGGTCGTTTAAGCGTGATGGCACAATATTTCTGCAATGTGATCCCGGTGCTCGAAGTACCGCCATCAGCCTTCACACCACCACCGAAAGTGGACTCTGCGGTTGTGCGTCTTGTACCGCATAAAACGATGCCGTACCCGGTCAAAGACCTGCGCGTACTGAGCCGCATTACCACAGAAGCCTTTAACCAGCGCCGTAAAACGATCCGTAACAGCCTGGGCAATCTGTTTACCGTTGAAGTGTTAACTGAGTTGGGTATCGACCCGGCAATGCGTGCAGAAAATATTTCCGTAGAACAGTACTGCAAGCTGGCTAATTACATCAGTGAAAATGCGCCTCCGAAGGAGAGTTAAGCCATGATTGATTCGCCCCGCGTATGTGTCCATGTACAAAGCGTCTATGTTGAGTCCCAGTCTTCACCGGATGATGAACGTTTTGTCTTTGCTTACACCGTGACCATTCGCAATCTGGGGCGGATGCCTGTGCAACTGCTTGGGCGTTACTGGCTTATCACCAACGGCAATGGCCGCGAAATTGAAGTTCAGGGCGAGGGTGTGGTCGGTGAACAACCCCATATCGCCCCTGGCGAAGAGTATCAGTACACCAGCGGCGCGGTGATTGAAACGCCGCTGGGTACTATGCAGGGCCATTATGAGATGGTCGACATCGATGGCAATCCGTTCCGCATTGCTATTCCTGTATTCCGTCTCGCCGTTACAACACTCATTCACTAATCCAATGTCTACATATCTGATTGGCGACGTTCACGGTTGCTACGATGAACTGATCGCATTATTAAAACAGGTCGACTTCACGCCAGGACAAGATATGCTCTGGCTGACGGGCGATTTAGTTGCGCGCGGCCCAGGCTCCCTTGATGTTTTGCGCTTCGTAAAATCACTGGGCGACAGCGTACGTATGGTGCTGGGCAATCACGATCTGCATCTGCTGGCGGTTTTCGCCGGGATCAGCCGTAACAAGCCTAAAGACAGGCTCTCTACGCTGCTGGATGCACCAGATGCCGATGACCTGCTCAACTGGCTACGCCGCCAGCCGCTACTGCAGATCGATGAAGAGAAAAAACTGATCATGGCACATGCCGGGATCACCCCTCAGTGGGATCTCGAAACGGCAAAAATCTGCGCGCGTGACGTTGAGGCGGTCCTGGCAAGCGACTCTTATCCTTTCTTCCTCGATGCCATGTACGGTGATATGCCGAACCACTGGAGCGAAGATCTCAGCGGTCTGGCACGTCTGCGTTTTATCACTAACGCCTTCACGCGCATGCGTTTTTGCTTCCCGAACGGGCAGCTGGATATGTACTGCAAAGACACGCCAGACAGCGCACCTGCGCCGCTCAAACCGTGGTTTGCTATCCCAGGGCCCGTCACAAACGAGTACAGCGTGGTGTTTGGTCACTGGGCGGCGCTTGAAGGTAAAGGCACCCCGGAGGGGATCTACGGTCTTGATACCGGATGCTGCTGGGGCGGGGATTTGACCTGCTTACGCTGGGAAGATAAAGCTTACTTTGTTCAGCCGTCCAACCGGCAGCTGGACTTAGGAGAAAGTGAGGCGGTCGCCTCCTGAAGGATCCCCTCTCCCCTATGGGGAGAGGGTTAGAGAGACTTAGCGACGTTCCAGAATCTCGAAGCAGTAGCTGTGTGAGTTCTGCGCATCCGCGTCGTGGAATTCGCTGAACACAGATTCCCACTCATCTGGATCGTAATCCGGGAAATGAGTATCCCCTTCCACTTCCGCATCAATGTGAGTCAGATACAGCTTCTGCGCTTTTGGCAGAAATTGTTCGTACACACGACCGCCACCGATCACCATGATCTCTTCGGCATTACCACATGCAGCAATGGCCTCGTCGACGGATTTTACCCATTCGACGCGATCGTCAGTGCCTGGCTGGCTACTGATCACGATGTTCTTACGTCCTGGCAGTGGGCGACCAATCGACTCCCAGGTCAGGCGGCCCATCACTACCGGCTTGTTTAACGTTGTACGTTTAAACCATGCGAGATCGGCAGGCAGGTTCCACGGCATGGCATTTTCCATGCCGATAACGCGGTCTACCGCCAGCGCGGCAATCAGACTGATCATTGAAAATTTCCCGGATGCAAAAAATTGCCGCCACTATACGGAAAGCTTAATCTTTCGTCGACTGGCGGCAGGGTAAAGAAACAGAAATTTTTTAATATTGCTGGCAACTCCACTTCACACGGAAGGTTTACTCTCCGGTTCGTCCTCCGGGTTACCGGTATGCTTGCCCTCTTCCGTGCCCTGCCAGCCATGACGCTGGATCAGCGACAGGTGATTACGATCCTCATTAATGATTTCTGTCAGCATCGCGCTGGTGCGTTTAAACACGGCGGCACGTTCTGATGCGGTGCTGCCAGCCATCGCCGCCATCTCCTCTACCATATCGGTATTAAAACGGCGGAACAGGTCAGCACGTTCACGCGCTTCATACGCCCCCAACCCCAGACTTTCCAGCGCCATTCGGCCAGATTTGAGCGCACCTTCGAACGTTTCACGCTCTGGCGCGTCCACCCCGGCCTGCCGCAGCTGGATGTAATGATCCACATCGCGCGCACGCGAGATAATGGTCAGATTCGGGAAATGCTCTTTCACCAGTTCCACCAGCTGTATGCTGGTCTGCGGATCGTCGATGGCGTTAATCAGCACCTCGGCCTTCGCTGCTCCAGCCGACTCCAGCAGATCGACGCGGGTCGCGTCACCGTAAAAGACCTTCATGTCGAATTTACGCAGGGTATCCACATGGTCAGGATCGTGGTCGAGGATCACCATTTTCACCCCACTCGACAGCAATAAACGACCGGTGATCTGCCCGAAGCGGCCAAAACCAGCGATGATCACCCGAGGCTGCTCTTCGTCAATCTCATCAGCTTCGCGCTCCTGCTCGCTACCCGATGCTTCCAGACGCGTCAGCAATACCAGCAGGATCGGGGTTGCCGCCATCGATAGCGCCACGGCAAGCGTTAACGCTTTCGCCCACTCAGGATCAAGTACATTAGCCATCTGCGCCGCACCAAAGACCACGAACGCAAATTCACTCCCCTGCCCAAGCAACACGGCGAACCAGCGGCGCTGTTTATTGGGTACCTTCAGCGGACGGGCAATCAACCACAGCATCGCCATTTTGATTACCAGGAAACCGACCAGCAGGATGATGATCCGCAGCGGATGCGTCATCAGCGTGCCAAAGTCGATAGACATCCCTACGCCGATGAAGAACAGCCCCAGCAGCAGTCCTTTGAACGGCTCAATATCGCTTTCCAGTGCGTGACGGTATTCAGAACTTGCCAGCAGAACCCCTGCCAGGAACGCACCCATTGCCATCGACAGCCCGGCTTCTTCCAGCAGCAGACCAAAGCCAAACACCAGGAACAGGGCGACGGCACTGAACACTTCGCGCAGACCCGAACGGGCAACAAAGCGCAATAATGGACGGGTAACGTACCGACCTAACAGAATAACCAGCGCCAGCGCCCCGATAACCTTCAGCGCCGACAGCGCAAATGCACCGAGCGTTGTGGATGCTCCACTGGCGGCCAGCAGCGGGATCATCGCCACCAGCGGAATGGCGGCAATATCCTGGAATAACAGCACGGAAAACGCACTGCGCCCCATCTGAGAAACCGTCAGGTTACGCTCGTTCATCGCCTGCATGGCAATCGCCGTGGAGGAGAGTGCCAGCGTCATGCCGATAAGCTCCGCGACTTTCCACTCCATCCCCAGCAGGATACAGAACCCACCCAGCAGCAGGCCACAGGCCAGCATCTGCAATGCACCACCGCCAAACACCGAGGCACGCAGTTTCCATAAACGCTGCGGATCCAGCTCCAGGCCAATGACAAACAACATCAGCACAACGCCAATTTCCGCAAAATGCAGAATCGCCTCAGCATCCGTGACCAGGCGGAAACCCCACGGCCCAATGATGCACCCGGCAATCAGATAACCCAGCACAGACCCCAGCCCCAGACGAACCGCTACGGGCACAATCAGGGCCGCCGCACCGAGGTAAATCAGCGCCTGTATCAGCGTATGGCTATCCATTGTGCACCTCCTGCCACTCCAGTAAGCGTTGTTTGTAGTGGCGAGCCTGCGCCTGTAACGTTTCATCGTCACAGACAAAAGTGCAGTGCATCGCGAAAGGAGGCAGCCAGGTAAGGCCGCAGTACAGCGCGGTCGCCTGGAGTGGCTGTGCCAGCACCTCAAAACCCGGGAAAGCACCGATATCGAAGTGGCTTTCACCGCCGCCAGTGGTGACGGCCCACATCAGGCTTTTGCCCTTCAGCGCATTGCCGTTGTGGCCATACGCCCAGCCATGCGAGAAGACTTTGTCGATCCACAGCTTAAGAAGCGGAGGGGTGCTGTACCACTGCATTGGGTGTTGCCAGATAATCAGATCGGCACGAGCGAGCGCTTCCTGTTCAGCGGCGATATCGATATTAAAATCGGGATACAGTTGATAGAGGGAACGTATCTCTACGTTTTCAAGCGTCCGTACTTGCTCAAGCATTCGCTTATTCGCGTGCGAGTGCTGCGGATAAGGATGCGCATAAATTATCAGAATCATTCATTAGCCTGTTGTTTTACTGCTTTCTTTTCTCAAAAGAGTGTAGTCAGTAATCCACAAGGCTAATAGTGAAGATTATTGACGGGTTAACGCCAGAAATCTGAACAAGTGATTCAGTTCGCCCTATTATCAGAAAAATGTCGTTATCGATCAAAAGCTAACTGGCTGAGCAGAAATGGAAAAGCAGAAGGTTCTGAAGGGGAGATCATGCCCGGCAACCGTGTGTCGCCGGGCATTTTTTATTTACTTGCTAATTTGCGCGTGCATTTCCTGCACCGAAATTACCTTCTCGGTGGCATCCGCATTCAGCGCCATCGCTGTTGCGAAACCGCCGTTCAGGGTGGTGTCGTAATGCACTTTGTACTGCAGCGCGCTGCGGCGAATCAGCTTGGAGTCTTCAATCGCCTGGCGGCCTGCGGTGGTGTTGATGATGTAGGTGTATTCGCCATTCTTGATACGATCCTGAATGTGCGGACGACCTTCATGCACCTTGTTCACCAGACGCGGGTTAATGCCCGCTTCACCCAGCACAATTGCCGTACCGTGGGTTGCATCCAGCTCGAAGCCCTGTTTCAGCAGCTTGGCGGCCAGGTCAACCACGCGCTCTTTATCGCCTTCGCGAACGGAAAGCAGCGCACGGCCCGTTTTCTTCATGGTGGAGTTACTGCCCAGCTGCGCCTTCGCGAAGGCTTCTGCGAAGGTGCGACCCACGCCCATCACTTCCCCGGTAGAACGCATTTCTGGCCCTAACAGCGGGTCAACGCCCGGGAATTTGTTGAACGGCAGCACCACTTCTTTCACTGAGTAGTACGGCGGGATAATTTCTTTGGTCACGCCCTGCTGAGCCAGCGTCTGGCCTGCCATCACGCGCGCCGCCACTTTCGCCAGTGGAACACCGGTGGCTTTGGAGACGAACGGTACGGTACGCGCCGCACGCGGGTTCACTTCAATCAGGTAGACTTCGTTGTCTTTTACCGCGAACTGGACGTTCATCAGACCACGAACCTGCAGCTCGAAGGCCAGTTTCTGTACCTGCTGGCGCATCACATCCTGAATTTCCTGGCTCAGGGTGTACGCAGGCAGAGAACAGGCAGAGTCACCGGAGTGTACGCCCGCCTGCTCGATGTGCTCCATGATGCCGCCAATCAGCACCATTTCGCCGTCGCAGATGGCGTCGACGTCAACTTCTACCGCATCGTCCAGGAAGCGGTCGAGCAGGACTGGCGCATCGTTGGAGACGCTGACCGCAGTCTGGAAGTAACGACGCAGGTCGGCTTCGTCGTAAACGATTTCCATCGCACGGCCGCCCAGGACGTAGGAAGGACGCACCACCAGCGGGTAACCAATCTCTTTGGCTTTCTCTACAGCCATCTCAATCGCGGTCACGGTGGCGTTTGCCGGCTGTTTCAGCTTCAGACGGTCAACCGCCTGCTGGAAACGCTCACGGTCTTCTGCACGGTCAATGGCATCCGGGCTGGTACCGATAACCGGCACACCAGCGGCTTCCAGCGCGCGCGCCAGCTTCAGCGGCGTCTGACCACCGTACTGCACGATCACGCCTTTCGGCTTCTCAATACGCACGATTTCCAGCACATCTTCCAGCGTTACCGGCTCGAAGTAGAGGCGGTCGGAGGTGTCGTAGTCGGTAGATACGGTTTCCGGGTTACAGTTGACCATGATGGTTTCGTAACCGTCTTCGCGCAGCGCCAGAGAGGCGTGTACGCAGCAGTAGTCGAACTCAATACCCTGGCCGATACGGTTTGGCCCACCGCCCAGTACCATAATTTTGTCGCGGTCGACGGATGGGTTCGCTTCGCACTCGTCTTCATAGGTGGAGTACATGTACGCGGTGTCGGTCGCGAATTCTGCCGCACAGGTATCCACACGTTTGTAGACCGGGTGCAGATTATACTGGTCACGCAGCTTGCGGATTTCCGCTTCGCGCACGCCCGCCAGTTTTGCCAGACGCGCATCGGCGAAGCCTTTACGCTTCAGCACGCGCAGGAAGTCTGCGTCCAGGCCATTAATACCCTGCTCTGCGACCTGTTCTTCCAGACGCACCAGCTCTTCAATCTGTACCAGGAACCAGCGGTCGATGTTGGTCAGGTTGAACACGCCATCGACGGACAGGCCAGCACGGAAGGCATCAGCGATGTACCAGATACGCTCTGCACCGGCGTCTTTCAGCTCGCGGCGGATTTTAGTCAGCGCTTCCGGGTCGTCCAGGCTCACTTTCGGGTCAAAGCCAGTCGCGCCCACTTCCAGGCCGCGAAGGGCTTTCTGCAGGGATTCCTGCTGGGTGCGGCCAATCGCCATCACTTCGCCCACAGATTTCATCTGGGTCGTCAGACGGTCGTTCGCACCGGCAAATTTTTCGAAGTTGAAGCGTGGAATTTTCGTCACAACGTAGTCGATGGACGGTTCGAAGGACGCAGGAGTGCGGCCACCGGTGATGTCGTTCATCAGTTCATCGAGGGTGTAACCCACCGCCAGTTTCGCCGCCACTTTGGCAATCGGGAAACCGGTGGCTTTCGAGGCCAGCGCGGAAGAACGGGACACTCGCGGGTTCATTTCGATAACAATCAGACGGCCTGTTTTCGGGTTCACCGAGAACTGAACGTTTGAACCGCCGGTTTCCACGCCGATTTCACGCAGTACCGCCATCGAGGCGTTACGCATGATTTGGTATTCTTTGTCGGTCAGCGTCTGAGCAGGCGCAACGGTGATGGAGTCACCGGTGTGAATACCCATCGCATCGAAGTTCTCGATAGAGCAAACGATGATGCAGTTGTCGTTTTTATCACGCACCACTTCCATCTCGTACTCTTTCCAGCCAATCAGCGATTCATCAATCAGCAGCTCTTTGGTTGGGGAGAGATCCAGACCGCGTTCGCAAATCTCTTCGAACTCTTCGCGGTTGTAGGCGATGCCGCCACCGGTACCGCCCATCGTAAAGGATGGACGAATAATGCACGGATAGCCCACGTCAGCCGCCACGGCCAGCGCTTCTTCCATGTTGTGTGCGATACCAGAACGCGCAGTGTCGAGGCCGATTTTTTTCATCGCCACGTCGAAGCGGCGGCGGTCTTCTGCTTTATCAATCGCGTCGGCAGTCGCACCAATCATGGTCACGCCAAACTCTGCCAGCACGCCCTGACGCTCCAGCTCCAGCGCACAGTTCAGCGCCGTCTGGCCGCCCATTGTCGGCAGAACCGCGTCCGGACGCTCTTTTTCGATAATTTTGCGTACCACTTCCCAGTGAATTGGCTCGATGTAGGTCGCATCAGCCATTTCCGGGTCGGTCATGATGGTGGCCGGGTTAGAGTTCACGAGGATGACGCGGTAACCCTCTTCACGCAGGGCTTTACACGCCTGCGCACCGGAGTAGTCGAATTCACAGGCCTGGCCGATAACAATCGGGCCAGCGCCGAGGATCAGGATGCTTTTTATGTCTGTACGTTTTGGCATTGTCTTCTCAGCTCCTGATTATTTAGCAGTCTTACGGTATTGCCCGATAAGTTCGATGAAGTGATCGAACAGCGGTGCGGCATCGTGTGGGCCCGGGCTGGCTTCAGGGTGACCCTGGAAGCTGAACGCTGGCTTATCGGTGCGATGGATGCCCTGCAGGGTGCCATCAAACAGTGATTTGTGCGTCACGCGCAGATTAGACGGCATGGATGCCTCATCCACTGCAAAACCGTGGTTCTGTGCGGTAATCATCACCGTGTTGTTGTCGATGTCTTTCACCGGGTGGTTACCGCCGTGGTGACCAAACTTCATCTTCACGGTGTTCGCACCGCTCGCCAGCGCCAGCAGCTGATGGCCGAGGCAGATACCGAATACCGGGATATTTGTTTCCAGGAAGGATTTGATGGCGTCGATAGCGTAATCACACGGTGCCGGGTCGCCAGGACCGTTGGAAAGGAAGATGCCGTCCGGGTTCATCTTCAGCACGTCTTCAGCAGAGGTTTTCGCCGGAACCACCGTCAGGCGGCAACCGCGGTCAACCAGCATACGCAGGATATTGCGCTTGGCACCAAAATCGTAAGCCACAACGTGGAACGGCAGCTCGCTCTCTGGTTTCGCTTCCGGCAGGTCACCTTCCAGCGTCCAGCTCCCCTGTGTCCAGCTGTAGGCTTCTGCGGTAGTCACTTCTTTCGCCAGGTCCATGCCGTTCAGGCCCGGGAAGGCTTTCGCTTTTTCCAGCGCCAGCGCTGCATCCAGGTTATCCCCTGCGATGATGCAGCCGTTTTGTGCACCCTTCTCGCGCAGCAGACGCGTCAGCTTGCGGGTATCAATATCGGCAATCGCCACGATGTTATGGCGCTTCAGGTAAGAAGAAAGGTCTTCAGTATTGCGGAAGTTGCTGGCGATCAGCGGCAGGTCGCGAATGACCAGACCTTGCGCATGTACCTGAGAGGATTCTTCGTCAGCCGCATTGGTGCCGACATTGCCGATATGAGGATAAGTAAGAGTAACGATTTGGCGAGAATAGGAAGGATCAGTGAGGATTTCTTGATAACCGGTCATTGAAGTATTGAAAACGACTTCCCCAACCGCCGAACCTGTTGCCCCTATGGCCCGACCGATAAACTGGGTTCCGTCTTCCAGAACCAATAGCGCTGACTTAATCAAAACACCCTCCAGAGAATATTCACTCACTTTATTTGCATATTAATTCACAACTACGTTACGAAGCAATGCAAATTTGTTGCCAGCGGATTTTTGGCAAACGGCGGCATTCTGGATATTCAGAGGGTAAAAGTCAACTTAAAACGGATATTTTGTTTATTCTTTTGCGGGACTGGCGGCCTGAAAGCGACTTAAGCGACAAAAAGATCAGGTAAATCACATCAGAAAACGCTTGCGCAGTAAGTTTAATAGAAATTAAGACGTCGCAACAACAAAAAGTAGACCAGATGGTCAAAATTTACAGTCCAGCAACATAAAATCTGACGAAAACCGTTGTTTTTGACAATTAATGAATCAAATGACATTAAAGAAGATAAAATAAAAGGGCAATAAAATATTGCCCTATGCAATCAATCAATTACGACTGCAATAACCACATCACGATGGGTAATAAATCTTACAAATTGTTGAGATCGAGTACATCTCGCATATCAAAAAGACCATTTTCTTTGCCTTTTAGCCACAATGCGGATCGTACGGCACCATTCGCAAATGTCATACGGCTTGATGCTTTATGCGTGATTTCCACACGTTCGCCAATATCGGCGAACATCGCCGTATGTTCGCCGACGATGTCACCTGCACGGACGGTGGCAAAGCCAATGGTCCCTGGAACACGTTCGCCGGTATAGCCTTCGCGCGAGTAGACCGCGCAGTCTTTCAAATCTTTATCCAGTGCATGAGCAATCGCTTCACCCATCGCCAGCGCCGTTCCTGATGGTGCGTCAACTTTGTAGCGGTGGTGCGCTTCAACAATCTCAATGTCGGTATAGTTGCCCATCACCTTCGCCGCCTTCTCCAGCAGCTTCAGCATGACGTTAACGCCGACGCTAAAGTTTGCGGCGAAGACAATTGCAATCTCACCTGACGCATCCTGAATGGCTTGTTTACCGGCATCATCAAAACCGGTAGTGCCAATCACCATTCCTTTACCGTGCTGACGGCAAAACGCCAGATGGTTCAACGTCCCTTCCGGGCGCGTAAAATCGATGAACACATCAAAGTCATCTTTTACCGCATCCAGGCTGGACTGTACGGTGACGCCTGTCTTACCCGCCCCCGCCAGCTCACCTGCGTCAGTACCAAGAAGCGATGAGCCTTCACGCTCCAGCGCCGCACCAAGTGCCACGCCATCCATCTGTAGTGCCGCCTGAATCAGCTGACGGCCCATACGTCCACCCGCGCCCGCAATAGCGACACGGATCTGTGCATCATGCATAGTTATTCTCTTACGTTAAAATGATGTAAACCGTTTTCAGATTACCCAGCCTTCGCAGAGGCCGCCAACTGAAAACACCGATAATTAGAATTTAACGTGAAACCGACTCAAATATCAGTAAAAGACATGATCGTCAGCGGAAACCACATGATTCCCGCACCACCAGCGCTGGCGGCAGGATGATCCGTTTGGCGGGTTCGTCATTACCCTGTATGCGGCTGTACAGTAATTCCCCCGCCTTACGGCCAATCTCTTTTGCCGCCACTGATACGGTGGTCAATGCAGGCTGCACCAGAGCCGCTTCGGTAATGTCATCAAAACCGACCAGCGCAAAATCACGCCCCGGTTCACGGCCCAGCTTGCGTAAACTTTGCATCACCCCCAGCGCCACAATATCCTGATAGCAAATCGCAGCGCTGATGTTTGGATGCTCAAGCAGTAACGCCTCCGCCACGCGCGCGCCGTCACTTTGGCTGGCCTGCGACGTCCTGATCCAGGCAGGATTCGGTGTCACGCCGTATTCCAGCAGCTTGCTGGTAAAGCCACCGATACGCTGCGCCCGTGAGCCCGAGTTCTGGCTCCCCCCAATAAACGCAATATGCCGATGGCCCATTCTGAGCAGATGTTCTGTCGCCATCTGCGTGCCTAAGAAATTGTCCGTGCCGACAAAATCAAAATCCGGATCGTTCAGCGGGCGCACAACCATGATAGCCGGAATGTTGCGCCGCTTCAGTCCATCAAAAAAGGCCTGTGGCGTTTCGCGGGCGGCACACAGCACCATACCGCCGACGTTATTGCGCATCAGCGAATCAACAAATTTTTGCTGTCGCTCTGCGGATTCCTCGCTATTAGCCAGAAAAAGCAGCAGTTCATGGCGCTCCATTTCATGACTTAGCCCTGCCGTCATCTCTCCGTAAAAAGGGTTGGTGATATCGTGCAATAGCAGCCCGACCTGATTACTGCTGCGGTTACGCAAATTGGCCGCCGTCTGGTTATAGACATAACCGGACTCGTCCAGCGCCTTAAGCACGCGTTCGCGGGTACTTTGCGAAATGCGACCTTTGTTGCAGAGCACCATAGAGACCGTCGCCGTTGACACGCCGGCGCGTTTCGCGACATCAACCAGTGTAATTCCCGTCATGTTGTCTCCTTAAACATCACTACAGATTAATCGAATAACCTATTTTTTGCATTTTTCCGTGTGAGTCTCTTCACATTACCGCCGCCGATCCGGATTTCATTCGTGTATATGGCGGGTTAATCGCGTTAACCACTCTTCTCAAATGCGGTTAATCGAATAACCTTAAATAGTGATTACGGAGGATAAGATGACAACCTACGACAAATTCCCCACGGTGATGATTCAGGGTTATGACGACAGCGCCTGGCAAGGATGGGAGGCGATTACCCGCATCCTTGATGCAAAAACCCAACAGCACAGCCGCACCGTCCTGGTGATAGATTGCTATCCGGGCGTTCGCCTGACCGAACTTGAAGACAACGTGCTGCCGCGGTTACGTCCAACGCTAACGATTAATGCCGAACAGGCGCGACAGGATGAGTTTGCCATCCATGAGATGCTTGCACGCAACCTCACCGACGATCGCGTCTTTGGCGTACTCTCCTGCCACCAGCTTGGTGAGTTTTTTGATCCCGCTCGTCTGGATACACTGCAGAATCAGGTGAACCAGTGTTCCGGGGGGCTGATTGTGATTTACGGCCCCGGTGCGGCGCTTATCCATCCGGGTGATGTTCTGGTGTATGCCGATCTTCCGCGCTGGGAGATCCAGCAGCGTATGCGCAGCGGTGAGATGGGGAACTGGGGAGCAGCGAATCAGCATGAAGATATGCTGCGTCGCTACAAACGCGCTTTTTTTGTCGAATGGCGCGTCTTCGATCGCCACAAAACACCGCTGCTCAGGCGCGCCGATTTTTTACTGGATACGACCCGGAAAAACCAGCCCGCGATGGTCAGCGGTGAGGCCCTGCGAGCCGGGCTTGAGCAGACCACCACTCAGCCTTTCCGCGTGGTGCCATTTTTCGATCCTGGCGTCTGGGGCGGCCAGTGGATGAAACAGCAATTCGATCTCGATCCCTCTGCCGCCAATTACGCATGGTGTTTTGACTGCGTGCCCGAGGAGAACAGCCTGTTACTGCGTTTTGGTGCAGTGCGGATCGAGATCCCCTCTCAGGATCTGGTCTTGCTCGAGCCTCGTGCTCTGCTGGGCGAGAAAGTTCACGCGCGTTTCGGTGCGGAGTTCCCGATCCGTTTTGACTTCCTCGATACCATTGGCGGCCAGAATCTGAGCTTCCAGGTCCACCCCATTACCGAGTACATCCAGCAGCAGTTCGGGATGCACTACACCCAGGATGAGAGCTATTACATTCTGGAAGCCAGGCCGGGGGCTGTGGTCTATCTGGGCACCAAAACCGGTACCGATCCGCAGGCGATGATGGACGACCTCAGACGTGCGGGCCGTGGTGAAAAAACGTTTGATGACGCCCGGTTCGTTAATCAGATCCCGGCGAAAAAACATGACCATTTCCTGATCCCTGCAGGTACGGTGCACTGCTCCGGCGCGGGAACAATGGTACTGGAGATCAGCGCCACGCCGTATATCTTCACCTTCAAACTGTGGGACTGGGGCCGTCTGGGTCTGGACGGTCTGCCGCGTCCGGTACATCTGGAACATGGCGAAAAGGTGATCGACTGGCAGCGCGACACGCAGTGGGTCCACCAACATCTGGTGAATCAGTTTGAACCCATTGCCGAAGGAAACCGCTGGCGCGAAGAACGCACCGGCCTGCACGAGCGTGAATTTATCGAAACCCGCCGCCACTGGTTTAGTGAACCCGTTGTGCATCACACCAGCGGCGGCGTGAATGTGCTGAATCTGGTAGAGGGCGGCGAAGCAATTGTCGACAGCCCGACCGGTGCATTTGAGCCATTTACCGTCCATTACGCCGAAACCTTCATCATTCCGGCCAGCGTGGGGGAATACCGCATTTCACCATCAGCCAATACCTCCGGGCGGCCACTGGCGACCATCAAAGCCTGGGTAAGGAGCTAACGATGATTCATTTTATTGTCGCGACCCACGGTCCACTTGCCGCCGCGCTGCTGGAGAGCAGCCGGATGGTTTATGGCGACCTTCCCTGCGTACACGCCGTTTGTCTGACTGAACAGGCGGGGATAGAGGGCTTTCGCCGTGATTTCAGCACCACGCTGGAAGCGGCAAGCGTCAACGCTGACGGCGTGCTGGTGTTGTGCGATATGCAAAGCGGCACACCGTGGAACGTGGCCTGTGAGGCCGCGTTTAGTCCGCACGCGCGGCCACCGGTCGCCGTGGTGGCGGGGGTCAACTTCCCGATGCTACTGCAAACCGACGAGGTGATGATGGCATGCGATGTTCATCATGCTGCCGCACACATTATCGAACTCGCGCTGCCAACGCTGGTACAGGCGAAACGGGTAGATACAGCACAGACAGACGATTTTTAAGGAGCCGCATATGAGTATTTCTTTTGTACGCATTGACGACCGCGTGATCCACGGGCAGCTCATTACACGCTGGGCCAGGGAGCTGCCCTGCGACGGCATCGTTGCCATTGACGATGCCGTCGCGGCCGATCCGCTGTTATCGTCGGTCATGAAAGGGGCGGTCTCCGATACCAAAGTGTGGCTGTTCGATACGGCAACCGCGATCGAAAAACTGCCAAAAGTGATTGCCAGCGAGAAGCGCTATTTCGTTATTGGCAAATCACCGCTCACGCTGCAGCGCATTGAACAGGCAGGTATTAGCCTGAAAAACAGCAACGGTAAAATCAACGTAGGGCCGATGAGCGCTCGCGCGAATACGATCACCATCGGTCCGAATCAATCGGTAACGAAAGATGAAGCAGCGGCGTTCGAATGGCTGACCGTCCAGGGACACGTGATTGAATTCCGCCTGGTTCCCGATGCCAGTTTTTATAGCTG
Source organism: Enterobacter sp. LM3 (assembly GCF_046622475.1). NCBI lineage: Bacteria > Pseudomonadati > Pseudomonadota > Gammaproteobacteria > Enterobacterales > Enterobacteriaceae > Enterobacter > Enterobacter sp. LM3. Next base: position 190,374 of record NZ_JBJURN010000005.1, read on the forward strand.
GCAGGATGCCAGACAAAAGCTGAAATAAGGAGCAGATCATGATTATTGAAGCGTCTTTAATTGGCCTGCTGTGTTATCTGGGGGCACTCAGTAGCCCGTGGCTTTTAGGGCTGACCGGCGGCTGGTATCTCATCTCCCGACCGCTCATTTCCGGGATGCTGGTTGGCCTGATCCTGGGCGATATCAAAACCGGGATTATGATTGGCGTAGCGGTGCAGGCGGTGTATATCGCGATGGTGACCCCCGGCGGCTCGATGCCAGCAGATTTAAACTTTGTGGCTTATCCGGCCATTGCGCTGGGGATACTTTCCGGCAAAGGACCCGAGGTTGCCGTCGCGCTGGCAGCGACTATCGGTATCGCCGGAACCATTCTCTTTAATGCGATGATGGTGCTGAACTCGTTCTGGAATCATCGGGCGGATGTAGCGCTGGAACACGGCGATGAACGCGGCATCTACCTCAACAGCGCCATCTGGCCGCAGGCGATGAATTTTGTGCTGCGCTTTGTGCCCACCTTTATCGCCGTCTTTTTTGGCGCGCAGTACATTAGCGGTTTTATGGACAGCCTGCCGCACATCGTCCTCTCCACCATGAACGTGCTGGGCGGCATTTTACCCGCTGTCGGTATTGCCATCCTGCTTAAGCAGATCATCAAAAGCTACACCATGCTCATCTACTTCCTGGTGGGCTTCGTCTGCATCGTTTTCCTGAAACTCAATATGGTCGCGCTGGTGATCGTGGGTGCCCTGCTGGCATTGATCCATTACAACTACAAACCCGAAACACCGCAGACCGTGACTTCAGCACCGGTCCCTGACGACGAGGATGAATTCTGATGGAAGAACGTAAACTCACCCGCAAGGATCTGCGCCGCTGCTGGCGGGCGTGGATGATGCACAACCTCTCCTCAATGAGCTTTGAACGCCTGGAATCCTTCGGCTTCTGCCTGAGCATGCTGCCGGTGGCAAAAAAACTCTATCCCGATGCGGCTCAACGCACCGAGATGCTGCGCCGTCACGCGTCGTTCTACAACACTGAGCCACAAATTGGCGCAATTGTTAACGGTATGGCGCTGGGGCTGGAAGAGAAGAAAGCCAACGGTGAGCCAATTGACGGCGAAACCATTAACACCCTGAAGGTGGGCCTGATGGGGCCGATCGCCGGGATCGGTGATTCAATGATCCCCGGGATGCTTATTCCGATCCTTCTCAGCATCGGGATGGCGCTGGCGGCAGGTGGAAATATCCTTGGCCCGCTGTTTTATACCGTCGCCTGGCTGGCCATTATTATCCCGGGCTCCTGGTTCCTGTTTCTTAAAGGCTACCAGATGGGTTCAGGCTCCGTAGAGATGCTGGTCAGCAGCAAATCCACCCGACTACGGGAAGCGCTCTCATTGCTGGGCGTATTCGTCATGGGCGGTGTGGCGGCCAGCTATGTGAAGCTCGGCACCGGGCTGGAGTTCATCACGCGGGACGGGGTTAACATTCACGTGCAGCAGATGCTGGACGGTATTTTCCCGCAGTTGCTTCCGCTGGCCGTGGTGCTGGGAACCTGGTATCTGATGGCCAAACGCGGCGTGTCACCGGTAAAAGCCATGATATTGCTGCTTATACTCGCGGCGCTGGGGGTGGCGTCCGGTTTGTTTGCAGGATAAGAGAACCGGGGCAATGCCCCGGTCCTTCTATGGATGGAAGTTATCCCACAGTGCTGCCGTTTTATCCGGGCGCGAAATAAACTGGAACCGCGCCGGATCGTCAATAAACTGCTGATAAACAGGCGCATCAGTAATACCGAACTCAGAATAACTACGCGGCGTAATCACCTGTAATCGCCCCGGTCTGTAGTGGCTATTGTGCTGCCAGACAATATGATTTCCCTGAACTAAGGGATACCAGGCCAGACCTTTTCGCGCGCGAACGGCATCATACTCAAAACCATATTCCCGGTCACACCACGCACCAAACGTCAGCGGCTCTTCGGGAGAGGCCGAAATGGTTGCATGTCCCCATCCGGGAGGGACCAGCACTTTTTCACCAGGCCCCGCGAGCACCGCAAAACAGCGGCCCGGATCGTCGTCAACATACTCCTGCATGTAGATAATCGCTTTACCCTGCCAGATTTCATACAGCTCAGGCGGCGACCATCCGCTGTGTTGGCTAATGCGATGGATATGCCCCTGACTGCGGACCGGTTCATCGCCGAGCGTACCTGCGGCGTAGGTGACCACGCCAAAAAGCAGCATCCGTTTTTCGAGTTCTTGCCTGTCCGCCAGGCGTGCCACGTCCATCGCGATAGCGTACACCTGCTCTGGTCCTTCGCAATCCGGGTTGCGCAGCGATGGGCGGATCTGATCCAGCGTGCGGATCTCCGGCATCGGTCCGGTCACATCCTCTCCATAGCTAAAACCCAATGGACAGTGTGTGATGGCTATATCCAGCCCAACGTTAACCATTTCCGACCTCCCATCCCTGCGGGTGATGTTCAGAGGCAAATACACGAAGCGAAAAACCACCGGCCAATGCCGCATAGTCGTGTCCGGCCACGCTGGGCCAGACCGCCAGCGCAGAAAGGGTGTCTTCACCCGTGTTAATCAGACGGTGCGCGCTGAAAGAGGGAATGATGTGCACGGAACCGGCCTTCACGCGTTCAAGGCGTGCCTCACCGGATGGCGTCTGAAGCAGCAGCAAGCCGCATCCACGCAGGCCAAAATAGACCTCGCCCTGTTCGCGGCGCTGGTGAAAATGACCGCGCGTCATAAAGAACTCATCACCGATTTTGCCCGCGTAAAGATGGGTCACGCCAACGTACAGCGACCCTTCGTCCGACGGGGAGTCGAGCATTTCAACGTCATAGACGCGCTGCTGCGGTTCGCAGCCACGCCAGGCATCGTCATCAATGAAAACGCCAGGCAGATCGGCGATGTGTGTCGTCTTGCGGATAAGTGGACCGTTAGCGAATACACCGCTGGCCCACGCCACCTGGGGTGGCAGGATAACGTCAGAGTTCATGTTTATCTCCGGCCCGAGGAGAACAACATGACAAGCTTACCAGATTAACCGGTTAACCTCCTGCTCAGCCCCCCGCTCTGTCGGGTTAATCACACTCCTGTTACTCCTGCTCGTGGAGGGTATAAGTGACCACCAGCTGTCCTTTTTTCATTTTCAGCCCGATGAGCTGCATCTCCCCTATTTCCGCCAGCTGTCTTACATGCGTTCCGCCACACGGATAGGCCGGGAGATCGCCAAAGCGAACCCTGCGTCTGCCCGCTTCAATTTCGGTCTGACGAAGCAGGTTGTCCGCTTTCCAGCCGTCAATCATCGCGCTCAGCCTGTTTGCATCAGGCAGTGACGCCTGCGGCTCTCGTGGCACAAAGGTAATCCGTCCTTCACCTGGCCAGTGATGAGCTTTCACCGGCTCCCAGCCAAATTGCTCACCGGCACAACCAATCAAATGGCCTGCGCTGTGCCAGCGGGAATGACGCACTCGCGCGCTTTTATCGACCTGCATTTCCACCTCGCCTGGCACAAGCGGTCGAGCCAGAATATGAATGACTTGCTCCCCGCGCAGGCTCACCCCCTCCACCGCGATCCCCGCGATCAACCCCCGGTCCGCTGGCTGTCCGCCACCCTGCGGATGGAAAAGGGTCTGATCCAGCTCAACGGCATAGCGACCATCAGGCTCTTCAGTGCAACGGATCACCTTCGCGCGGCCTTCTGTCGCTTCACTTGTGTAATAAAGTCGTTCTGTCATGGTTGTTCTCCTCTGTACCCTGACAGTATATTCATCACTTAAGCATCGATAATCCGCCTTTCAAACAATGCACTATTGCCTGGTATGCACAAATGAAACCTGCACTGCTTCCCGATCTTGCCACCTTCGTGACCATCGTAGAACACGGCAATTTTTCAACTGCAGCCCGTATGACGGGAGCAACGCCCTCAGCGATCAGTCGTTGTGTTTCACGCCTCGAGAAGGAGATGGGATCTAAGTTACTGCACCGCACCACGCGCAAGCTGGCACTTACCGAAACCGGAAAATCGGTTTATGAACATGCTTTGGATATGCTGGAAGCAGCACAACAGGCAATGGATTCCGGTAGCAGTCTGCAAACCGTTGCACAGGGAAAGCTCACGGTGAGCGTACCGAAAGCCGTGGGACGGTTTGTGATCCATCCGCTGATCCCGGCGTTCCTGGAGCGCTATCCACAAATTGACGTCTGCCTGCGTCTGGAAGATCGTTACATGGATCTGATCGATGATGGTGTCGATCTGGCATTACGGATCACCAATACTCCCTCTCCTGGCCTGTACGGAAAACCGCTGATGCCAGTAACCCATGTTATTTGCGCCACGCCAGAATATCTTCGTCGCGCAGGCACGCCACAACATCCGCACGACCTCCGGTCATATAGCTGTATTTCGCTCGGTGAAACCCCGGCCGATTCACGCTGGAAATTTACGTTGCAGGGAAAAACGGAGATCGTACAGACGCACGGACGTTACGCGGCTAACCACACGGGCGTGCGGCTGGATGCGGTCAAACGTCATGTCGGCATTGGGAGTTTACCGCTGTTTACGGCACGTGAGGCTCTGGAAAAGGGGGAAATTGTGCAGGTGCTGCCACAGTGGGAGTTTATCAGCAGCTATACGGGTGAACTCTGGCTGCTTTGGACGCGTAACAAACATATGCCCGCCAGAATGCGGGCAATGATCAACTATCTGACTGAAAAAATGCCAGTCAACAAGTGACTGGCATTGATACGCATTATTCTACTTCGCGAGCGTCGATACGCAGTTCTTTTGGCACTTCGAAAACAATGTTTTCTTCGCGTCCTTCCAGCGGAACCGCTTCGCCACCGCCCAGTTCCTGCAGACGGGTAATCACGTTCTGAACCAGAATATCCGGCGCGGATGCCCCGGCGGTGACACCGACACAGGATGCTGTTTTAACCCAGGCTTCCTGGATATCCGTCGCATCATCAATCAGAAACGCCGCTTTCCCCATTCGCTGCGCCAGTTCAGCCAGACGGTTGGAGTTAGACGAGTTTTTGGAGCCGACCACCAGCACCACATCCGCCTGTTCAGCCAGCGCACGCACCGCTTCCTGACGGTTGGTGGTAGCATAGCAAATGTCATCTTTACGCGGCCCGACAATTTTCGGGAAGCGCTGGCGCAACGCGTCGATAACATCAGAGGTATCATCCACGGAGAGCGTTGTCTGGGTCATAAACGACAGACGATCTTCGTTTTTCACGTTCAGCGTAAACACATCTTCCGGCGATTCCACCAGGTACATGCCCCCTTCCGGGTTGCTGTACTGCCCCATGGTTCCTTCCACTTCCGGGTGACCGGCGTGGCCAATCAGAATAGACTCTTCACCACGACGGCTGGCGCGCGCCACTTCCATATGCACTTTGGTCACCAGCGGACAGGTCGCATCGAAAACGGTCAGATCACGGCTTTTCGCTTCGTTACGTACGGCCTGGGAAACACCGTGTGCGGAGAAGATCAGGATTGCGCCATCCGGCACTTCGCTGATTTGCTCAATGAAGATCGCGCCGCGCTCACGCAGGCTGTCAACGACGTAACGGTTATGCACCACTTCGTGGCGCACGTAGATCGGTGCGCCGTAAAGCTCCAGCGCATTTTCAACAATGCTGATAGCGCGGTCTACACCGGCGCAGAAGCCGCGCGGGTTAGCCAACAGGATCTGCATTTCAGGCCTCCAGTGCCGGATCGATCTCCAGCACTTCAATATCAAAATGGACGGTATGCCCGGCAAGCGGATGGTTGAAGTCGACAGTGATAGAGTCACCGTTGATCTCGCGGATCACGCCAGGCATTTCGCTGCCATCCATAGCGGTAAAGAGCATGATCGCCCCGATTTCAGGCTCGCCCGCATCCATAAACTCACGGCGCGAGAAGTACTGGATCAGATCCGGGCTTGGCACGCCAAATGCCGCATCCGGCTCCAGCGCAAACGCCTTCTTCTCACCCTCTTTCAGACCCAGAAGCTGCTGCTCAAGACCTTCAGAGAGGGAGGTGTCGCCAAGACGAAACAGGGCAGGCTTGCCATTGTTGCGGGTGGATTCAGCGGTGGAGCCATCATCCAGTTTCAGCGTGAAGTGAACGAGGATCGCGCTGTTGCTCTGTACGGATTTAGACATGCAAATTGCTCGCTTGTTTTTGCCCGGTGACGCTGCGCTTACCGGGCCTACATTAACTGTAGGCCCGTATACGCGAAGCGCCGCCCGGTGGGTTTACGCCTGTTTCTTCGCGGCAGCGTTCGGCAAGAAGCCTTCCAGCACAATTAACGCCGCACCGATGCAGATTGCGCTATCGGCCAGGTTAAAGGTCGCAAAGTGCCAGTCGCCGACGTAGAAGTCGATCATATCGACCACAAAGCCGTGCCACAGTCGATCAAACAGGTTGCCTAATGCGCCGCCAATGATCAGCGCGTAGGCGATGTTATTCAGCTTTTGCGTTGCCTTCGAACGGTACATCAGCACCGCCAGAATCACACAGATACCGATAGCGATACCCGCAAAGAACCAGCGCTGCCAGCCACCGCTGTCAGCGAGGAAACTGAACGCCGCACCGTAGTTGCGCGCATAGTGCAGGTTAAGCGACGGGAACAGCGACACCGTATCCCCCAGAGCGAAGTTCTGGAGGATCAGGAATTTGCTGCCCAGATCAATAATCAGCACCACCACAACCAGCCACAGCCAGCGCAGTCCTGTTGAACAGAGAGATTTACTCATCAGGCAAACTTACGTTGTTCGCCGTCACCGGCGACGTTGCTTACACAGCGTCCGCAGATATCTGCGTGTTCCGCCACCTGGCCGACATCGGTGGTGTAATGCCAGCAACGCGGGCACTTATCACCTTCGGCTTTGCTCAGCGCGACTTTCAGTCCTTTGAGCAGTTCGCTCTGCTGGGCATCAGCAGAAGCGTCGGCATAATCCGCAACTTTTGCACCGGAGGTCAACAGGACAAATCGTAATTCGTCGCCGAGCGCGGTCAGCTTCGCCGCCAGCTCAGGTTCTGCGTACAGGGTTACAGCCGCTTCCAGAGAGCCACCGACTTTCTTGTCAGCACGCGCCTGTTCAATAACCTTGTTCACTTCACCACGTACTTTCAGCAGTTCGTCCCAGAAGGCATCGTTCATCGCTTCAGTGCTGGAGAGATCGAACAGACCTTCGTACCACTCGCCGGTGAAGACATACTTCTCGCGGTCGCCTGGCAGGTAACCCCAGATTTCATCTGCGGTGAAGGACATGATCGGAGCCATCCAGCGAACCAGTGCTTCTGCAATGTGGAACAGCGCAGTCTGGCAGCTGCGACGCGCCACGCTGTCCGCTTTCGCGGTGTACTGGCGGTCTTTGATGATATCGAGGTAGAACGAGCCCATCTCGATGGAGCAGAAGCGCATCAGGCGCTGCACCACTTCGTGGAAGTCGTAAGATTCATAGGCTTTCAGGATATCTTCCTGTGCCGCTTTCGCGCAGCCTACTGCCCAGCGATCCAGTACCACCATCTCTTCCGGTTTCACCATGTCTTTAACCGGATCGAAACCGTTCAGGTTCGCCAGCAGGAAGCGCGCGGTGTTACGGATACGACGATAGCTGTCAGCAGCACGTTTCAGGATCTCGTCAGATACGGCCATTTCGCCAGTGTAGTCGGTAGATGCCACCCACAGACGCAGAATGTCCGCGCCCAGTTTGTTCATCACATCCTGTGGAGACACGGTGTTACCGATAGACTTGGACATCTTACGGCCCTGACCATCTACGGTAAAACCGTGGGTCAGTACCTGACGGTAAGGTGCTTTACCTTTCATGGCGGTGGAGATCATCAGCGATGACATGAACCAGCCACGGTGTTGGTCAGACCCTTCCAGATACATATCGGCAGCGTGACCGGTAAACTCAGGACGTACGTCAACCACGGAAGAGTGCGTAGAACCGGAGTCGAACCACACGTCCAGGGTATCTGGCACTTTCTCGTAGTTGTCTGCGTCAGCGCCCAGGATGTCACGGGAGTCGAGATCCCACCATGCCTGAATACCGTCCACTTCTACACGTTTAGCCACTTCTTCCATCAGTTTCAGGGTATCTGGATGCAGTTCCTGCGTCTCTTTATGGACGAACAGAGACATCGGCACGCCCCAGGTACGCTGACGGGAGATACACCAGTCAGGACGGTTAGCCACCATAGACTCGATACGCGCCTGGCCCCAGTCCGGGATCCACTGCACGCCTTTGATCTCTTTCAGGGACTGCTCGCGCAGGCCTTTCTGATCCATGCTGACGAACCACTGCGGGGTCGCACGGAAGATGATCGGCGACTTGTGACGCCAGCAGCATGGGTAGCTGTGCTGCATTTTTTCGACATGCAGCAGCGCGCCGCTGGTGCGCAGCATGTCAACGATGATGTCATTCGCTTTAAAGACGTTGATACCGTCCAGCGCCGGATACGTGCCTGGCAGGTAAGAACCGTCCGGGCCAACCGGGTTAGCGATTTCCAGACCGTATTTCAGGCTGATGTTGTAGTCGTCTGGGCCGTGGCCGCCGGCGGTATGCACCGCACCGGTACCTGCTTCCAGCGTAACGTGCTCGCCCAGAATGGCCGGAACGTCGAAGTCCAGGAACGGGTGTTTGAAGCGCATCAGTTCCAGCGCGTCACCTTTCACGGTGCCCAGCACGGTGTAGTCAGTGATGTTCGCGCGTTTCAGCACGCTTTCAAGGAGATCTTTCGCCAGGATAACCGCCTGACCGTCAACCTGCACCAGAGCGTATTCGAATTCGCCAGACAGGGAGATCGCGCGGTTTGCTGGCAGCGTCCACGGGGTGGTCGTCCAGATAACCAGAGAGATCGGGCCGTTGACAGACGACACGCCAAATTTGGCTTTCACCGCATCCTGATCCACCGCGTGGAACGCCACGTCGATAGACGGAGAGGTTTTGTCATAATACTCAACTTCCGCTTCTGCCAGCGCAGAACGGCAGTCCACGCACCAGTGCACCGGCTTCGCGCCTTTATGCAGGTGGCCGTTACCGATGATTTTACCCAGCGCACGGATGATGTTGGCTTCAGTTTTGAAGTCCATCGTCAGGTACGGGTGCGACCAGTCGCCCAGCACGCCCAGACGGATAAAGTCAGCACGCTGACCGTCAACCTGGGTGGCAGCATATTCGCGGCATTTTGCACGGAACTCTGCAGCGGTGAATTTCTCACCTGGCTTGCCAAACTCTTGCTCCACTTTCAGCTCGATTGGCAGACCGTGGCAGTCCCAGCCCGGAACGTAAGGCGAGTCATATCCCGTGAGTCCTTTAGACTTCACGATAATGTCTTTCAGAATCTTGTTTACAGAGTGACCAATATGAATGCTGCCATTCGCATATGGAGGGCCATCATGCAGAATGAAGGTTTTTTTGCCTTTTTTGGCTGCACGAATGATGCCGTACAGGTCATCATCAGTCCAACGCGCCAGCATTCCCGGTTCGCGCTTGGCGAGATCGCCGCGCATCGGGAACCCTGTTTCCGGCAAATTCAGGGTTGATTTATAGTCACTCATCAGATTCTCGGTTCCGTATTTATCACGTAGGCATTTAAGCCGGGTTCTGTAGCCCAAAAAACTCGCGGGCCGTCAATTCATCTCGCGCAATTTGCGCCTTTAGTTCGTCCAGCGAAGCAAATCGCTGCTCGTTGCGTATTTTTTTACGCAGTATTACATCTATATGGCGACCATAGAGGTCCATTACAACGTCCAGCAGATGCACTTCAAGCTGCTGCCGCACACCCGCGACGGTTGGACGCGTGCCAATGTTTGCCACCCCGAAATAGGGCTTATCACCCAGTCCGGTTACTTCTACCGCATACACCCCTTTAACCGGGGAGACCTGACGACGCAGCGGTATATTCGCCGTCGGGAAACCGATGGTGCGCCCCAGGGCATCACCATGCACCACGCGGCCTGAAATCGTGAACGGATGCCCCAGCAGGGTTTCTGCCGTGTCCAGTTCATCATTGGCCAGCGCCTGGCGCACTGCGGTACTGCTGACGCGTGCACCGCCTTCGCAGAAGGTCATTGCACTGGTGACGTCAAAACCGTACTCCAGGCCAGCCTTCTGTAATAACAAGAAATCGCCCTGACGACCAGCGCCAAAGCGGAAATCATCACCCACTGCGAGAAACTGCACGCCAAGACGCTTGACCAACAGGTCGCTGACAAAACTTTGTGCTGTCAGCGCGGCAAAGCGACGATCGAAACGTACACACAGCACGTAATCCACGTCAGACTCCGCCAGATAGCGTAATTTCTCACGCAAACGCGTAAGGCGGGCGGGTGATTTATCGCCTGCAAACAGTTCCAGCGGCTGTGGCTCAAAAATCATCACTACCACGGGCAGGCCACGGGCCTTCCCTTCTTTACGCAATCCCTGCAACAGCGCCTGATGACCACGATGCACGCCGTCGAAATTACCAATGGTCAGCACGCACCCGTGCGGGGCTTTACTGAGATTATGTATGCCGCGTATCAGCTTCATGACTGGCTCAAAACAGTGAAAATCGCCAAAGTATACCTTGTACAGCGATTAAGGTTAACCGGCGATTGTTCACACAAAACAGAAAGCCGTAATGATTTCATCATGCTGACCTTTCACAGCGAAAAAATCTGCCCGCGAACTGCGATTTTTATGCCGAAAAGCTGTATTCGCGGGAGACAAGCTGGTAGAATCCTGCGCCATCACTACGTAACGTAGCGTCGCCACATTAACGGCGCTTATTTGCACAAATCCATTGACAAAAGAAGGTATAGAGGGCATATTCCTCGGCCTTTGAATTGTCCACATAGATCATATTTGGGAGTTGGACCTTGGCTAATATCAAATCAGCTAAGAAACGTGCTATCCAGTCTGAAAAGGCTCGTAAGCACAATGCAAGCCGTCGCTCTATGATGCGTACTTTCATCAAGAAAGTATACGCAGCTATCGAAGCTGGCGACAAAGCTGCTGCGCAGAACGCATTTAACGAAATGCAACCAATCGTGGATCGTCAGGCTGCTAAAGGTCTGATCCACAAAAACAAAGCAGCGCGTCATAAGGCTAACCTGACCGCGCAGATCAACAAACTGGCTTAATCGTCACTTGTTGTTGCTTGTTTTAAAAGAACCCGCTTAATGCGGGTTTTTTTATATCTTCAGATTGCCGGTGACGTAAACAGCGCCGAGTAGTCGCGGTTACAGATACGCTGTACCGCAGGGTGCTGAATCATCCTTTCTGCGAATATCGCGTGATACTCTTCCATCACGTTATCTACCCTGCCAATCTCCGTAACTTTGTCATCTGAATAGAGATCGTGCGCGTAAAGCGTCGGCGCAACGAAGATGGCGTTATGCGCTTCACCAAAGGCTTTCATCAGCGCGGCATCATCGAATTCCCCGAGGATCTCCACCTTCAGCCCCTGAGAGTTAAACCAGTTCTGCAGCTTACGCCCAAGCATGGAGCGTCTTCCTGGTACCAGCAAACGGCGCTCTTCCAGACAGGCCGGGAAGGGTTTTTCTGGCGGTGGGTTAATGCACCAGAAACTCACACCACACTCGCCAATTTTCACCGAGAACAACCCTTCCTGCTGCGTGGAGTCGATTGGACAATCCGAGATAATCATATCCAGCTTGTGCTGGCTCAGTTGCTCCAGCAGCATCTCATGAGTGGACTCAAAACAGCGCAGGTGGATTTGCTCATCTTCAACCACAGCGGCATCCAGAACGCCGCTCACCAGCCGTTTTGACAGCGCATCTGCCACGCCTACATCAAAGAGCAGGTTCGATTCTTTGCGATAGTTGACGATATCCAGCATCTCCTGGCTCAGGGTGAACATCTTGTCCGCGTAGCGAAAAACCAGCTCGCCCAGTTCGCTTGGCTCGATCCCACGGCCCTTGCGTTTGAACAGCTTTCCCTGCAGACGTTCTTCCAGCGCTTTGATTTGCCCGGTGATGGTTTGCGGCGTCAGATAGAGCGCCTCTGCAGCCCCCACGACCGAGCCTTGTCTGTAGACGTGCCAGAAGTAGTAAAGATGGTTGTAGTTCAAATGAGACATTGCGTCTTCGCTCCCTGAGAGTGTATCGGGAGAAGGCTCCCCTTCTCCCGGTATCCTGTTATGCCTGGACAACCTGTCCGGACAATTTTACCTTCAATAACGTATACCCTATTACCGCGGCCAGTAATGACCCGATTAAGATGCCCAGTTTCGCCCAGACAATCAGTTCAGGGGCATGCGCACCAAACGCCAGCGTCGAGATAAAGATCGACATGGTAAATCCAATTCCGCATAGCACACCCACCGCCATAATCTGCTTAAACGTGGTGCCGTGCGGCAATGACGCCATCTTCAGTTTCAGCGCCAGCCAGCAGAACAGGCTAATCCCCAGTGGTTTACCGATAAACAGCCCGGCAATGATGCCCAGTGGCAGCATCGACGTCAGCCCTTCCAGCGTCACCCCTTCCAGAGATACACCCGCGTTGGCAAAAGCAAACAGCGGCAGGATCATAAAGGCCACCCACGGGTGAAGCACATGCTCCAGCTGTTTGGCGGGTGATTTGCCATCCTGCGGCTTAAGCGGCACGAAGAAACCGACGATCACGCCTGCCAGCGTGGCATGCACACCGGATTTCAGCACCGCCGTCCACAGCACCATACCCACCAGTACGTAGATACCAATACGGCGGACGTTGAAAATATTCAGCAGTGCCAGCACTGCAATGGCACCTGCCGCCACGCTCAGCGACAGAATTGACAGCTCACTGGTATAGAACAGCGCAATAATCACAATAGCGCCCAGGTCATCAATGATCGCCAGCGCCATCAGGAAGATTTTCAGGGCTACCGGCACGCGGCTTCCCAGTAAGGCCAGCACCCCGAGTGCAAACGCGATATCCGTTGCTGCCGGGATCGCCCAGCCGTCGCGAGCCACCGGATCCTGCCAGGTAAACGCCAGGAAGAGCAACGCCGGAACCACCATCCCGCCAATGGCGGCAATGACCGGAAACGCCGCACGCTGACGGCTGGCAAGCGACCCCAGCACCAGCTCACGTTTAACCTCAAGCCCTACCAGCAGGAAGAACACTGCCATCAGTGCATCATTGATCCACAGCAGCATGTTCTTGTGAATTTCCAGCGCGCCAACTTTCAGCTCGACGGGGGTTTCCAGAAACGCATGATAGAAATCGCGCGTGACGCCTAAGTTAGCCAGCACCATCGCGGCCGCAGCGGCGATAATCAGGATGACCCCGCCGGACGCTTCACTGCTAAAGAAACGGTGTAGTAATTTCACTTTAGTTCTCTCTTTTTACAACAATACCTCGATAAAACCATAGTACCAAGCCAGATAGCTCGGCAAAAACAGATTAATATTGAGTATATAATCAGTTTTACCGAGCAATACCCATAAACAGAAAAAGCCCGGAATCGCTTCCGGGCTTTTTGGGGATGAAAACCGGCTAACGGATTAGCGAGTCAAATCATCGAAGAATTTTTTAACACCATCGAAGAAGCTTTTGGAACGCGGGCTATTTTTCTCACCCGTCGGACCGCCGAAGCTCTCCTGCAGCTCTTTCAGCAGTTGCTTCTGCTTGTCGTTCAGGCCAACCGGGGTTTCCACCACGACGCGGCACAACAGGTCGCCCTGCGCACCACCGCGAACGGATTTCACGCCTTTACCGCGCATGCGGAACAGCTTGCCCGTCTGGGTTTCACCAGGCACTTTCAGGTTTACGCGACCATCCAGCGTTGGCACTTCGATTTCGCCGCCGAGAGCCGCCATGGCGAAGTTGATTGGCACTTCGCAGTACAGGTTGTTACCTTCACGCTCAAAGATCGCGTGCTGTTTCACCTGAACCTGGACGTACAGATCGCCCGCCGGTGCGCCGTGCTCACCCGCTTCGCCTTCGCCAGCCAGACGAATACGGTCGCCCGTATCAACACCCGCCGGAATTTTAACGGACAGGGTTTTGGTTTTCTCAACGCGACCGTGACCGTGGCATTTGGTGCACGGATCTTTAATCAGCGTACCGCGACCATGACAGTGTGGACAGGCCTGCTGTACCGCAAAGAAACCCTGACGCATCTGCACCTGGCCGGAACCGTGACAGGTTGGACAGGTTTGTGGCTGCGTCCCTGCTTTCGCGCCGCTGCCGTGGCAAACGTCACACTCTTCCAGCGTCGGGATACGGATCTCTTTGGTGACGCCGCGAACGGCCTCTTCCAGAGTCAGATCCATGTTGTAGCGCAGGTCTGCACCGCGCGCGGCGCGTTGACGACCACGGCCACCGCCGAAGATGTCGCCGAACACATCGCCAAAGATATCGCTGAAATCAGCACCGCCGCCAAAGCCGCCGCCACCGAATCCACCGCCGCCCATGCCGCCCTGTTCAAAGGCTGCGTGACCGTACTGATCATAAGCCGCACGTTTTTGTGCATCGGTCAGGATTTCGTAGGCTTCTTTGATCTCTTTGAATTTAGCTTCAGCCTCTTTATCACCCTGATTGCGATCCGGGTGATATTTCATGGCCAGGCGCTTATACGCCTTTTTGATTTCACGCTCTTCCGCTGTTTTGGAAACGCCTAAAATCTCGTAATAATCAAGCTTCGCCATCTTATTTTATCTGCCCCTAACATGCGTGCACGGGCGGAGAGGAAACCTCTTCGCCCGTGCCAGTAATTACCCGTTCAAAGGGCGATTATTTTTTGTCTTTCACTTCTTCGAACTCAGCGTCGACAACATCGTCGTCTTTCGCGTTGTTCGCAGATGCGTCAGCGCCTGCCTGCTGTTGAGCATGCTGCTGCTGAGCGATTTCCATCAGCTTCTGGGAAGCCTGTGCCAGCGCCTGCATCTTCGCTTCGATGTCCGCTTTGTCTTCGCCTTTCAGAGACGTTTCCAGCGCGCTCAGTGCAGCTTCGATAGCCGTTTTGTCTTCCGCCGGCAGTTTATCGCCTGCTTCTTCAACCTGCTTACGGGTGCTGTGCAGCAGATGGTCACCCTGGTTACGGGTCTGAACCAGCTCTTCGAACTTACGGTCGGATTCCGCGTTAGCTTCGGCATCACGAACCATTTTTTCGATTTCAGCTTCGTTCAGGCCAGAAGATGCCTTGATGGTGATCTTCTGCTCTTTACCGCTGTTTTTGTCTTTTGCAGACACGTGCAGGATACCGTCAGCATCGATATCGAAGGTCACTTCGATCTGCGGCATGCCGCGTGGTGCCGGGTTGATACCGTCCAGGTTGAACTGACCCAGAGACTTGTTATCAGACGCACGTTTACGCTCACCCTGAATCACATGGATGGTTACCGCAGACTGGTTGTCTTCAGCGGTAGAGAACACCTGGCTGTGTTTCGTTGGGATGGTGGTGTTTTTGTTGATGAGCGCAGTCATCACACCGCCCATGGTTTCGATACCCAGAGACAGCGGGGTAACGTCCAGCAGCAATACGTCTTTCACTTCACCGGTCAGCACGCCACCCTGAACCGCAGCACCAATTGCTACCGCTTCGTCCGGGTTAACGTCTTTACGTGGCTCTTTACCAAAGAACTCAGCCACTTTCTTCTGAACCATTGGCATACGGGTCTGACCACCTACCAGGATAACGTCCTGGATGTCAGATACGGACAGACCAGCGTCCTGCAGTGCAACTTTCAGTGGCTCGATAGAACGGTTCACCAGGTCTTCTACCAGGCTTTCCAGTTTTGCACGGGTCACTTTGATGTTCATGTGTTTTGGACCGGTCGCGTCTGCAGTGATGTACGGCAGATTCACGTCGGTCTGCTGAGCAGAAGACAGTTCGATCTTCGCTTTCTCAGCGGCTTCTTTCAGGCGCTGCATGGCCAGCGGGTCGTTACGCAGGTCAATGCCCTGATCTTTCTTGAACTCGTCAACGAGGTAGTTGATCAGACGGGTATCGAAGTCTTCACCGCCCAGGTGGGTATCACCGTTGGTTGCCAGAACTTCGAAGGTTTTTTCACCGTCAACTTCGTCGATTTCGATAACAGAGATATCGAAGGTACCACCACCCAGGTCGTAAACCGCGATAGTACGGTTACCAACTTCTTTATCCAGACCGTAAGCCAGTGCAGCAGCGGTTGGTTCGTTGATGATACGTTTTACTTCCAGACCTGCGATACGGCCGGCATCTTTAGTTGCCTGACGCTGAGCATCGTTGAAGTATGCAGGAACGGTGATAACCGCTTCAGTTACTGGCTCACCCAGATAATCTTCAGCCGTTTTCTTCATTTTTTTCAGCACTTCTGCAGAGATCTGCGGTGGTGCAGTTTTGGTGCCTTTCACATCAAGCCATGCATCGCCGTTATCTGCAGCAATGATTTTGTAAGGCATGATAGAAACGTCACGCTGAACTTCTTCGTCCTGGAAGCGGCGGCCAATCAGGCGTTTAATCGCAAACAGGGTATTTTGCGGGTTTGTCACTGCCTGACGTTTAGCCGGCTGACCAACCAGAGTTTCACCATCCTGGGTATAAGCAATGATAGAAGGCGTGGTGCGATCGCCCTCGGCGTTCTCCAGCACGCGTGCAGTAGTGCCATCCATAATCGCTACACAAGAGTTGGTAGTACCCAGGTCGATACCAATAATTTTACCCATCTAAACGTCTCCACTAAAAATTCAGTCAACATGTGGTTGTGTACCTGTAATAAGGGCAGAACGTGCTTTTTCAACTGCCCAGATTTGATTTTTTTCAGGTCCACACACTGCGGTTGCTTACAAGATGGGGTCGCAACGGCATCCATCAAGGGGGAGGGATAAAAAATTTTTTAATTTCACCCCGATGAGATCATAGACGGCATCGATTGCGCCCATTATGATGCCGCGCCCCGTCAGGGAGAATTGACGCGGGATTCACCATTTCACCATATTAATGATGATTTTTCTGAGGACTTATGGGCAACACTAAGTTGGCTAATCCGGCTCCGCTGGGCCTGATGGGTTTTGGCATGACCACTATCCTGCTGAACCTGCACAACATCGGGATGTTCCCGATGGACGGCATTATCCTGGCGATGGGCATTTTTTACGGCGGTATCGCACAAATCTTCGCGGGCCTGCTGGAATATAAGAAAGGCAACACCTTCGGTTTAACTGCCTTTACCTCTTACGGTTCTTTCTGGCTGACCCTGGTTGCCATTCTGCTGATGCCTAAAATGGGTCTGGCAGAAGCCGCAAACGCGCACTTCCTGGGCGTCTACCTGGGCCTGTGGGGTGTCTTCACCCTGTTCATGTTCTTCGGTACTCTGAAAGCGAACCGAGCACTGCAGTTCGTCTTCCTGAGCCTGACCGTGCTGTTCGCCCTGCTGGCTGTTGGCCATCTGGTGGATAACGAAGGCATTGTTCACGTGGCAGGCTGGATTGGTCTGGTGTGTGGCGCAAGCGCGATCTACCTGGCAATGGGCGAAGTGCTGAACGAACAGTTCGGCTGCACCATTCTGCCGATTGGTGAAAAACACTAATCTTTAACGTGCCTGCCTGCGCAGGCACGTCATTTCTGTCATATCCCCTGCTTTTCTGCCCCATGCAACTGTTGCGCCGAAGGGCGATAGAACCATATTCCTAATGCCAGCCCCATCAGCGAAAGCGCCAGCACATACCAGGCAGGAGCCATCGGTGAGACCCCCATCAACACGGTGACGACAATCGGCGTCAGTCCACCAAAAATGGCATACGAGACGTTATACGAGAAAGAAATACCGGTGAAACGGACCTCCGGCGGGAATGCGCGTACCATCACGTACGGTACTGCGCCGACAACCCCCACGCACAACCCCACCACACCGTACAGCAGGAATAGCTGTTCAGGATGGCTGCCCGCAAGGTGGTAGAACGCCCAGCTTGATGCTGCCAGCAGCAGGCTTCCAATAATAAAGGTCAGGCTGGCTCCAATACGGTCAATTGCCAGCCCGGCGGCCAGACAACCGAAACAGAGCATAATGGTCGCAATGCTGTTTGCCTGTAACGTCACCGCTGGCGCGAAGCCATACTGTTTTTGCAGCCAGACAGGGGACATCAAAATAACAACCACGATGCCTGCCGACAGCAGCCAGGTGAGGAGCATCGACACCACCACCGCTTTCTTGTGGCGCAGCACAACCGCTTTTACCGGTAGTTCCTGCGCCAGCGCCTTGCGTTGCTGCATTTCGAGGAAAACGGGCGTCTCCTGCAACCAGCGGCGCAAATACATCGCCACCAGGCCAAACGCCCCGCCCAGCAGGAACGGAATACGCCAGCCCCACTCATGCACGGCCTGTTGCGTCATGCTGGTATTCACGATGGTTGCCACCACTGAACCCAGCAAGATCCCGACGGTCAGCCCCGCGGTTAAGGTTCCACAGGCAATACCCATGCGGCGCACCGGAACATGTTCAGACACAAACACCCAGGCCCCCGGCACTTCACCGCCAATTGCCGCCCCCTGAAGAATGCGCATCAGCAACAGCAGTAACGGGGCAAAGATGCCTGCCGTGGCATAGGTTGGCAGCAGACCAATAGCCAGCGTCGGCACGGCCATCAGCAGAATACTGAGGGTAAACATCTTCTTACGCCCGACCATGTCGCCAAAATGCGCCATTACAATGCCACCCAGTGGACGAGCCAGATACCCGGCAGCAAAAATGCCGAAGGTCTGCACCTGGCGCAGCCACTCCGGGATATCCGCCGGGAAGAAAAGCGCGCCCACCACGGCGGCGAAGAAGACGAAAATGATGAAATCGTAAAACTCCAGCGCGCCGCCTAAGGCCGCGAGCGTAAGCGTTTTGTAGTCCTGTCGATTCAGAGGGCGGGGAGAATGTGACATAGCGTACCTTTCAGGCGTTTTTATATTTTTACAGCAATCGTAAAGAAAAAATTACTATACCGTAAAATGTTACGCACGCTATGGCTGATACGACGAATGTCACATATCAATTAATTTCAGGATATTGTCTCGCGCCGTGCGCTTTTAGGGCGAAATGCTGCTACCACTTTGTCGTCGGTTTCCACATACGGGCCATCCAGCAACTGTATACAATACGGTACACTTGCGAAAATCCCGTGCACGATCACGCTGCCATCGGCGGCTTTAAGCCCTTCCAGCGTCTCTTTGATCGACTTCGGCTGACCTGGCAGGTTCAGGATCAACGCCTGTTTGCGGATCACACCGACCTGGCGGGAGAGGATGGCGGTCGGAACAAAGTGTAGACTGATCTGGCGCATCTGCTCGCCAAAGCCCGGCATTTCGCGATCGGCAATCGCCAGCGTGGCATCCGGCGTCACGTCGCGGCGTGCAGGCCCGGTTCCCCCGGTGGTCAGCACCAGGTGGCAGCTCATTTCGTCCACCAGCTCACACAGCGTCTGCTCGATGATCGGCTGCTCGTCCGGGATCAAGCGGGTCTGAATTTCAAACGGGGTGGTCAGCGCACTGCCCAGCCACTCTTCCAGAGCAGGGAGGCCTTTATCCTGATAAACACCGCTGGAGGCGCGGTCAGAAATCGACACTAAGCCGATGCGTAAGGTATTCATATCCATTCCATTCAAATAATGCAGTTAAAGGGAATGATACACGCAGAGGGGAAAGACAGACAGAGTACGAAAGAAGTAGCGTGACCGGGAACCCGGTCACGCAGAATGATTACAGCAGGTCGCCGATCATTTTTTCCAGTTTGCCCTGGTCAACAGCAAACTTACGGATACCGTCCGCCAGTTTGTCTACCGCCATTGGATCCTGGTTGTGCTGCCACAGGAACTCAGATTCAGTGATGCGCTCTGGGCGTGCTTTCACTTCACCGGTGTAGGACAGTTTACGCTCGATTGCGCCTGCGCTTTCAGACAGCTCTTTCAGCAGTGCAGGTGCGATGGTCAGGCGGTCACAGCCAGCCAGCTCGATGATTTCACCAACGTTACGGAAGCTTGCGCCCATAACAACAGTCTCATAGCCGTGCTGTTTGTAGTATTCGTAGATTTCAGTAACAGAAACCACGCCTGGATCTTCTGCAGGTGCGTACTCTTTCTTGTCGGTGTTGGCTTTGTACCAGTCCAGAATACGGCCCACGAACGGAGAAATCAGGTATACGCCTGCTTCTGCGCATGCACGCGCCTGCGCGAAGGAGAACAGCAGGGTCAGGTTACAGTTGATACCGTCTTTTTCCAGCTGTTCTGCAGCGCGGATGCCCTGCCAGGTAGAAGCCAGTTTGATCAGGATACGGTCATTGCTGATACCCGCATCGTTGTACATTTTGATCAGACGTTTTGCTTTAGCAATAGACGCTTCGGTGTCGTAGGACAGACGCGCATCAACTTCGGTAGAGATACGGCCAGGAACCAGTTTCAGGATTTCCAGACCGATATTCACTGCCAGTTTGTCAGTTGCATCCACAACCTGCTGCGCACGATCGTTACTCTGCGCTTTCGCCCAGGTCACAGCGTCGTCGATCAGTTTGCGATACTCAGGGATCTGTGCGGCGTTAAGGATCAGAGAAGGGTTAGTTGTGGCATCCTGCGGCTGGTACAACTTCATTGCCGCGATATCTCCGGTGTCAGCTACGACAGTGGTGAACTGACGAAGGGAGGTCAATTTATCCGTCATGATAGTATTTCTCTTTTAACGTGCCCTGGATAATTCACGCTACCGACAGTAAGCCTGCAGCGGAAAAATGACAGGTTTACTTGTTAGGGGGGTGTAACCGGTCTGCCCTGATGATAACACGACGGAGGGGTAGCGCAACCGCAGACAGTGCGCTTAGCCATAGTATGATAAACTCACAATATTAACAGGCCGCTAAGTAACAGCATGCGCAATCAGT
Organism: Enterobacter sp. LM3; assembly: GCF_046622475.1. Taxonomy (NCBI): domain Bacteria; kingdom Pseudomonadati; phylum Pseudomonadota; class Gammaproteobacteria; order Enterobacterales; family Enterobacteriaceae; genus Enterobacter; species Enterobacter sp. LM3. Next base: position 211,215 of record NZ_JBJURN010000005.1, read on the forward strand.
GGTAACGCTTACATATTCACCCTGGCATCAACAAGAGGGACGTTAATGCCTGATTTTTTCTCGTTTATCAATGAAATCCTCTGGGGTTCGATAATGATATATCTGCTGCTTGGGGCAGGTATATGGTTCACGCTACGCAGTGGTTTTATCCAGTTTCGTTATATTCGCAAGTTTGGCAAAAGTCTGAAAAACAGCCTCTCTCCGCAACCCGGCGGATTAACGTCATTTCAGGCACTCTGTACCAGCCTTGCGGCGCGCGTCGGCAGCGGTAACCTGGCGGGCGTTGCGCTTGCCATCAGCGCCGGTGGCCCGGGAGCCATCTTCTGGATGTGGATTTCGGCAATCATCGGCATGGCCACATCGTTTGCCGAATGTTCACTCGCACAGCTCTACAAAGAAAAGGACAAGAACGGTCAGTTCCGCGGTGGCCCAGCCTGGTATATGGCCAGGGGACTGGGGATGCGCTGGATGGGCGTCCTGTTCTCACTCTTTTTACTCATCGCTTACGGCCTTATTTTCAATACCGTTCAGGCAAACTCCGTTGCCCATGCGATGCGCTATGCGTTTCAGTGCCCGGAGTGGATAACCGGTGCCACGTTAGCCGCTTTCGCCCTGCTGGCTATCTCCACGGGGCTTAAAGGCATTGCGCGCCTGATGCAGTGGCTGGTACCCGTCATGGCGTTACTGTGGGTGAGCACCAGTCTCTTCGTCACCTTCATGAACATCAACCTGTTGCCGGATGTCATCGCCACCATCTTCAGGAGCGCCTTTGGCTGGCGAGAAGCAGCCTCTGGTGCGCTGGGTTACACCGTCAGCCAGGCGCTTACGGCTGGTTTTCAGCGGGGAATGTTCTCGAACGAAGCGGGAATGGGCTCAACACCCAATGCCGCAGCCACCGCCGCATCGTGGCCTCCCCACCCTGCCGCACAAGGTATTGTGCAGATGATTGGCGTGTTTACGGATACCATGATGATCTGTTCCGCCAGCGCCATGATTGTGCTGCTGGCTGGCCCTCTTTCTCATTCATCCGGAACGGCCGGAATACAGCTGGTTCAGGAGGCGCTGGTCAATCTTACCGGTAGCTGGGGAGCCGGTTTTGTCTCGCTTATCGTCAGTCTGTTCGCCTTTAGCTCGATTGTGGTGAACTACGTTTATGCCGAAAACAACCTCATCTTCCTGAAGCTAGACTCCCGGAATATGCTCAGGCTACTGCGCCTGGGGGTGATACTGATGGTGATGGCCGGTTCCCTGCTCAGCATGCCGCTGGTCTGGCAACTGGCGGATGTCATTATGGCGCTGATGGCGATCACTAACCTGACGGCGATTTTGCTGCTTTCTCCGGTTGTGACCCTTATTGCCCGGGATTATCTTCGCCAGCGCAAGCTTGGCGTTAAACCGGTGTTTAACGTCTCACGTTATCCGGATATTGCATCGCAAATCGCGCCCGACGCATGGGATGATTTGCCGCGGCAATAACAGCTATCGATCAATTCAGGGCGATTTTTTGCTAAAGTCGCTCTAAATTTCCTGCAAGGACTGGATATGCTGATTCTTATTTCACCTGCAAAAACGCTCGACTACCAGAGCCCGCTCGCCACCGGGCGCTATACCCAGCCCGAATTGCTGGACTATTCGCAACAGCTGATCCATGAAGCGCGCAAACTCTCCGCACCACAAATTGCTTCACTGATGAGCATCAGCGATAAACTCGCCGATCTTAACGCGACCCGCTTCCATGAGTGGCACCCGGACTTCACGCCGACCAACGCACGCCAGGCCATTCTGGCCTTTAAAGGCGATGTCTATACCGGCCTGCAGGCAGAAGAGTTCAGCGAAGCCGACTTTGATTTTGCCCAGCAGCATCTGCGTATGCTGTCGGGTTTGTATGGTGTCCTGCGTCCGCTGGATCTGATGCAGCCCTACCGTCTGGAAATGGGTATCCGCCTGGAAAACGCCAAAGGCAAAGATCTGTACCATTTCTGGGGCGATATCATCACCGACACGTTAAATGCAGCGCTGCACGCGCAGGGCGATAACGTGGTGATCAACCTGGCGTCCGACGAATACTACAAATCCGTGAAGCCGAAAAAGCTGGATGCGGAAATCATCAAGCCCGTCTTCCTCGATGAGAAAAACGGTAAGTTTAAGGTCATCAGCTTCTATGCCAAAAAAGCGCGTGGCCTGATGAGCCGCTTCATTATTCAGAACCGCCTGACGAAGCCGGAGCAACTCACCGGATTTAACAGTGAAGGTTATTTCTTTGACGAAGAAGCGTCGGGGAAAGGTGAGCTGGTGTTTAAGCGCCACGAGCAGTAAAACAAAACCCCGCCCACTGGCGGGGTTTGCATTAGTGATGCTTCCATTCAGGCCCCGGACGGTGGTCGTCGCGGTGGTCGTCATGACGTTCGTCATGATCGCGATATTCATCATGTGGATGCCAGCGGTTATCGCGCCATTCATAATGCGCCCTCCACCAGTCATGGTCGCGCCAGTGGTCGCCATCCCAGTAGTGGCCACGATTATCCTGATCGCCAATCTGCAGTTTTACCGCAGGAACGAGGGTAATCTCAGCAGCCTGTACCGCCAGGGGAGCGAGCAGCATCAGCGAAAGAGCCAGCAGAGCAGGTTTCAGTTTAGACACAGGTGACTCCTTTTAATCTTGCCCAACGTGGGCCGATGTCAGGAGATTACGTGAGGGGAACGGGGGATGTTATTCTCTGCAATCCTAATCTCTAAGTGACCGCATTTATTGGGAATTTCTGCATTTTCCCTGCTTTTTTTCTCCTTAATTTCTCCATAAAAAAAGCCGGGTGGCGGCTGCGCCTGACCCGGCTTACAGTATTCGTCGACATTACCCGCGGGTCATCATCAACTTACGTAATGCAGCAAAATCCGCTGGCAGTTCGTGAGACAGCAGCGGCAGATCAGCACGGTCTGCCAGTTCTTTTGGCAGCGGCAGCGTTTCACCGAGGATCGCCTCTACGCTCTCTTTAAACTTAGCCGGATGGGCAGTCCCCAGGAACAGGCCATACTCTCCCGGATTGAGCTGATCGCGCAGCGCACGATAGGCAATTGCCGCATGCGGCTCAGAGGTATACCCCACCGCTTTCAGTTCACGCATGGTGTCTTTGGTGGTTTCATCCGAGACTGCCGCATAACCCAGATCGCCCAGACGCCAGACCTTACGGCGGAACAGCTCTTCCACACGCGGCCAGTTGTTTGGCTGGCTCACATCCATTGCATTGGAGAGCGTCGCCTGCGTCGCATTCGGTGCCCATTTACCGTCTTTCAGGAAGCGCGGCACGGTGTCGTTGGCGTTGGTGGCGGCGATAAAGCGTTTCACCGGCAGACCCAGAGATTTCGCCAGCAGGCCAGCCGTCAGGTCACCAAAGTTACCGCTTGGCACAGAGACAACCAGCTGATTACGGGCTTCCTGCGGCAACTGCGCAACTGCTTCGAAGTAGTAACAGATCTGCGCCAGCAGACGGCTGATGTTAATGGAGTTCGCAGAATTCAGACCCAGCGCGACTTTCAACTCTTCATCATCGAAGGCCTGCTTGACCAGCGCCTGGCAGGCGTCGAAATCGCCGTCGATCGCCACGGTTTCAATGTTACCACCGAGGGTACAGAACAGTTTTTCCTGCAGCGGGCTGATTTTGCCTTTCGGGTAGAGGATCACCACGCGGACATTTTTCAGGCCGTAGAACGCATGGGCAACGGCTGCACCGGTGTCGCCAGAGGTAGCCGTCAGAATGGTTACCGGTTTGTCGCCACTGATGTGAGTCAGCATCTGCGCCATAAAGCGACCACCGAAGTCTTTAAACGCCAGCGTTGGGCCGTGGAACAGCTCCAGGCAACCGACGTCCTGCTCAACCTGGCTGACGGGAGCCGGGAAGGCAAACGCCGCACGTACGCGCTCTTCCAGCAGTTCCTGCGGGATTTCGTCGCCGATAAACGCGGACAAAATTTTGGTGCTGCGGGTAACAAAATCCTGCTTCAGCAGTTCATCAATATCCGTCAGTTGAAATTCCGGCAGGTCATGGGGGAAAAACAGCCCCTGATTTTTGCCCAGCCCCTGAGTCACCGCCTGCGCGAAGCTGACCTGCTCGTTATGATCTTTAAGGTTATAGAGTTTCATGCGTTATCCCAGTACTCGTGCGCCTGCCGTGTCCAGACGGCAAATATGAACAAAGCCTTCCTGATTTTGCAGGTAGTGTTTAGAGAGCCAGTCCGCCACGCGCTGCGCAGTGTCTGGTTTGTCGCACAGGGCGAACAGCGTCGGGCCGGAGCCGGAGATGCCGCACGCCTGCGCACCGATATCCATTGATGCCTGTCGCGCCTCATTAAAGCCTGGCAGCAGCTTAGTGCGATACGGTTCGGCAATCACATCCTTCATCAATTTAGCTGCCAGCTGCGGCTGACGGGTGTAGCAGGCATGAATAAAGCCCGCCAGATGACGCCCGTGGGCAATACAGTCCTGACGACGATACTGCGCAGGCAGGATCGCGCGCGCTTCAGCAGTGGACACTTTAATGCCCGGATAGGCCAGCACCCACAGCCACTCATCAAACCCTGGCACCTGCTGGCTAATGATGCCATTTTCTTCAATCATCAACTGCATGCCGCCGAGGAAGCACGGTGCCACGTTGTCGTAATGAATGCTGCCGGAGATACGGCCTTCCAGCTCACCCATTAAGCCCAGCAGGCGGTTATTATTCAGTGGTTTGCCGCAGTGTTCGTTCATCGCCACCAGTGCGGCGACCACGGAGCAGGCGCTGGAACCCAGACCAGAGCCAATCGGCATACTTTTTTCCAGCGTCATGGTGACCGGCACCTTTTTGCCAATCTCCTGACAGAAGCGTTCCCAGCACTGATATACGATATTCTCGCGTGGGTCGGATGGCAGTTTGCTGGCAAAACGGCCCACATTATTCAGGCTGAAGCTCTCCGCCGCCTCAACCGTTACCGTATCGCCCAGCAGTGAACCATCAACCGGCGTAACCGCCGCACCCAGCACATCGAATCCGACGCTCATATTGGCGCTGGAAGCCGGGGCATAAACTTTGACCATGTTAAACTCCTAACTTCCATGACAGGGTACGCAGCAGATCGGCAAAGACACCCGCCGCCGTAACATCGTTCCCTGCACCATAACCGCGAAGCACCAGCGGCAATGGCTGATAATAGTGGCTGTAAAACGCGAGGGCGTTTTCGCCGTTTTTGACTTTGAACAGCGGATCGTTGCCATCCACTTCGGCAATCTTCACGCGGCACACGCCATCTTCTTCAATATTGCCAACATAGCGCAATACCTTACCTTCATCACGGGCTTTCGCAACGCGAGCGGCAAAGAGGTCGTCAAGCTTTCCTAAATTCGCCATAAAGGTGCTGACATCACCGCTGTCATCAAATTCTGCCGGCAGTACCGGCTCAATCACAATATCCGAGAGCTCCAGCTCACGACCGGTTTCACGCGCCAGAATCAACAGCTTACGCGCCACGTCCATACCGGAGAGATCGTCACGCGGGTCTGGCTCGGTGTAGCCCAGTTCACGCGCGGCACGGGTCGCTTCTGACAGGCTCATTCCCTCATCCAGCTTGCCAAAGATAAACGACAGCGAGCCAGAAAGGATACCGGAGAAACGTTGCAACTCATCCCCCGCGTTCAGCAGGTTTTGCAGGTTTTCGATAACCGGCAGGCCCGCCCCCACGTTGGTGTCATACAGGAACTTACGGCGCGACTTACTCGCCGCCAGGCGCAGCTGGTGATAGTACGCCATTGACGAGGTGTTGGCCTTCTTGTTTGGCGTGACCACGTGGAACCCTTCACGCAGGAAGTCTGCGTACTGATCGGCAACCGCCTGGTTCGAAGTACAGTCAACAATCACTGGGTTAAGCAGGTGATACTCTTTCACCAGACGGATCAGTCGACCCAGATTGAACGGCTCTTTCGCATCGTCCAGCTCCGCCTGCCAGTTTTCCAGATTCAGGCCATGTACGTTGGTCAGCAGCGCTTTGGAGTTGGCAATTCCGCAGACGCGCAGATCAATATGTTTCTTCTTTAGCCACTCCTGCTGACGCTTAACCTGTTCCAGCAACACGCCACCCACTCCGCCTACGCCGATCAGGAACAGCTCAATCACCTGGTCGGTGTTGAACAACATCTGATGCACCACGCGTACGCCAGTGGTCGCGTCGTCGTTATCCACGACGACCGAGATTGAGCGTTCGGATGAGCCCTGCGCAATGGCCACGATGTTGATATTGGCCCGCGCCAGCGCGGCAAAGAATTTGGCGGAGATACCGCGCAGCGTGCGCATACCGTCGCCCACCACGGAGATGATCGCCAGACGTTCCTGAATGGCGAGCGGCTCCAGCAACTCTTCTTTCAGCTCCAGGTAGAACTCTTCTTCCAGCGCGCGACGGGCACGCAGGCAGTCGCCCTGCGGCACACAGAAGCTGATGCTGTATTCGGAAGAGGACTGGGTGATCAGCACCACGGAGATGCCGTTGCGGGACATGGCTGCAAACACGCGCGCCGCCATGCCAACCATCCCTTTCATGCCTGGGCCGGACACGCTAAACATGGCCATATTGTTCAGGTTAGAAATGCCTTTCACCGGCAGGCCATCTTCATCGGTACTGGCCCCAATCAGCGTACCTGGTGCTTGCGGGTTACCGGTATTTTTAATCAGGCAAGGGATCTGGAACTGCGCAATCGGGGAGATGGTACGAGGGTGAAGCACTTTAGCGCCGAAGTAGGAAAGCTCCATCGCTTCCTGATAAGACATCGACTTCAGCAGTCTGGCGTCTGGCACCTGGCGCGGGTCACAGGTATAGACACCGTCAACGTCAGTCCAGATCTCACAACAGTCTGCACGTAAACAGGCTGCCAGCACGGCGGCGGAGTAGTCAGAGCCGTTACGACCCAGCACCACCAGTTCACCCTTCTCGTTTCCGGCGGTGAAGCCCGCCATCAGGATCATATGGTCAGACGGGATTTTGCTCGCGGCAATGCGGCGGGTCGATTCGGCAATATCGACCGTAGATTCGAGGTAGTGACCTACCGCCAGCAGTTTTTCAACCGGATCGATCACCGTGACGTTATGACCGCGCGCTTCCAGCAGTCCCGCCATGATGGCAATCGAGAGTTTCTCACCACGGCAGATCAGCGCGGCGTTGATGCTGTCAGGGCACTGGCCGAGCAGGCTGATACCGTGCAGAACGTGTTTGATGTGGGCGAACTCTTGCTCAACGAAGGTTTTCAGCTGTGCAAGCGGGAAGCCGGGTTGAGCCTCCGCCAGACCCTGCAGCAGCTCGGCGAAGATACGCTCGGCATCGCTAATGTTCGGGAGTGCATCCTGGCCACCGATGGTTTTTTCAATCATCGCCACCAGATGGTTCGTGATTTTCGCCGGAGCAGAGAGCACGGTTGCAACCTGCCCCTGCCTGGCGTTGTTCTCCAGGATATCGGCAACACGCAGAAAACGTTCCGCATTTGCCACTGATGTACCGCCGAACTTCAACACTCGCATGGTTCTACCTCATTTCCTTTAGCCGAAAAAAAAGCCCGCACTGTTTGGGTGCGGGCTTTTTTCTGTTTTTCCTGTACGCGTCAGCCCGCATCGTTACCTGTGGTAATGATGGTGGTTGTAGTAATGGTGGTGATGCTGATGCGTTTCATGGATGTTGTGTACTCTGTCATTATTATCTGTCTGTGCTGTATTCTTTTAGGGTTAAAGGATCAGGCTCGTTAAGTCAATTAATTTTTAATTTGATCACAATTCGGGACACTTTCACGTCCCGCTGCTTGCAGATTTATTTTCATCCGATTCCCCCTGATACACCTCACGACATTAGACGGTTACGCCATAATAAAAAAATATGACAGCATTTTACTCGGCTAATTTTTTTTCAATATCGTGCAGCAAACGGTGCAACATTGCCGTGTCTCGTTGCTCAAGACGCCCAAGCCGCTGTTGTAACCAGTCGGCCATTTTGAGGTCATCCGCAACACCAAGCTGCGTTAACAGCGTTTGTGCACGCACACGCAAGGCGGCGAGCTGGTTCTCATCTGTCCCGGTCGGCTGAGCGGGTGCAGTTTGCATTAAAGATGCTAATTGATAGCAATAGACCATCACCGCCTGGCCCAGATTAAGAGACGGATAATCCGCCACCATCGGCACACCGGTCAGGACATCTGCCAGCTCCAGTTCTTCGTTGGTTAATCCAGAATCTTCACGGCCAAAGACCAGCGCCGCTTTCGTTAACCACTGGCTTCTCTCACGCAACACGGGAACCAGCTCAGCCGGTGTGGCGTAGAAATGAAACTTCGCCCGGCTGCGCGCCGTGGTTGCAACGGTAAAAGAAATATCGTGTAGCGCATCGGCGAGCGTGTCGTAAGTGGTTATATTATCAAGAATATCACCCGATCCATGTGCCACCCAACGGGCCGCGGGTTCCAGGTGTGCCTCGCTCCCGACAATACGCAAATCGGTAAAACCCATAGTCTTCATGGCGCGCGCCGCAGCGCCTATATTTTCTGCTCTGGCTGGGGCAACCAGTACAATCGACAGATGCATTTATGCTCTCTTTTTAATCAGTTAGCGGGTAAAAATGTGATGCGTCTCAACATATTACGCAGCACGAATTTACAAATTTGCAACAGAAATCACCGAAATAGCGCTTTTTAATAAATTAAAAATACTAAACTATTCTGAGGCTGAACAATCAGTTAGAATGTTAACAAATACTCATTATCCTTATGTTTTATAATGATAATGACCATATGAATACCTTTCTATGATTGGATTCGTATTGTTTATCAATCAATGTCCGCAACTAGTTGGTTTATTGAAAATTTGTGACAAAGGCTAGCATTCAGCTACGATGATTTCATCAAACTGTTAACGTGCTACAATTGAACTTGATATATGTCAACGAAGCGTAGTTTTATTGGGTGTCTGGTGTCACTTAGCCTGTTATGTTGCTGTTAAAATGGTTAGGATGACAGCCGTTTTTGACACTGTCGGGTCCAAAGGGAAAGTACCCACGACCAAGCTAATGATGTTGTTGACGTTGATGGAAAGTGCATCAAGAACGCAATTACGTACTTTAGTCACGTTAAGCCGGTCATGTTAATTTGCGACATGTATCAGGCAGGTCAGGGACTTTTGTACTTCCTGTTTCGATTTAGTTGGCAATTTAGGTAGCAAACATGCAGACCCCGCACATTCTTATCGTTGAAGACGAGTTGGTAACACGCAACACGTTAAAGAGCATTTTCGAAGCAGAAGGCTACGATGTCTTTGAAGCGACCGATGGCGCAGAGATGCATCAGATCCTTTCTGAAAATGATATCAACCTGGTCATTATGGATATCAACCTGCCGGGCAAAAACGGCCTTCTTCTGGCACGCGAGCTGCGTGAACAGGCGAACGTTGCGTTAATGTTCCTGACAGGCCGTGACAACGAAGTTGATAAAATTCTTGGTCTGGAAATCGGTGCGGATGATTACATCACCAAACCGTTTAATCCTCGCGAGTTAACCATTCGTGCACGCAACCTCCTGTCCCGCACCATGAACCTGGGCACGGTCAGTGAAGAGCGTCGTAGCGTAGACAGCTACAAATTCAACGGCTGGGAACTTGATATCAATAGCCGTTCACTGATCAGCCCGAACGGTGAGCAGTATAAACTGCCGCGCAGCGAATTCCGCGCGATGCTGCACTTCTGTGAAAACCCGGGCAAAATTCAGTCCCGTGCAGAGCTGCTGAAGAAAATGACCGGTCGCGAGCTTAAGCCACACGACCGTACCGTAGACGTGACTATCCGCCGTATTCGTAAACATTTCGAATCTACGCCAGATACGCCGGAAATCATCGCCACAATTCACGGCGAAGGGTACCGTTTCTGCGGAGATCTGCAGGAGTAATCCCGCAGTCAGACCATAAAAAAACGGCGCTTTTGCGCCGTTTTTTTATTTCCAGATCCGCATTGTGTCGTCATCCGGGTTGGCCGGAGGCATCGGTCGCTTCGACTGCGAGAGTGAATACCAGTCGAAGTGACGGGTCAGATACATCACCGCAAACAGCGCCATTGCAAGGACAGCGGAACCCAGCAGTAACGCACTGTCCTCAGAACGCAGCAGAAACCACATCACCACATCAAGCCCCAGCAGAGCCAGCACAAACATTCCGCTTCGTTTCCAGCTTTTCAGCACTGCCTGCAGGTATACGCTATTCATCAACGCACCGACAAGGCTTGCAATAATCCAGGCGGGGGTAAATCCTGCGTGCTCAGACAACGCCAGTAATACCAGATAGAACAGCACCAGCGATAACCCCACCAGCAGATACTGCATCGGGTGCAGGCGCAGCCCGGTTAAGGTCTCGAAAACAAAGAAAGCCATAAAGGTCAGTGAAATCAGCAAAATTGCGTACTTAATCGCGCGGTCGGTCAGTTGATACTGATCGGCAGGTGTTGCCACCGTCACGCTAAAGGCCGGGATTTCAGCCCATTCAGGCGACCCATCGCCATGAAACCAGCTTTCCATATTGTTAGCAAACCAACTGCTCTGCCAGTTTGCCTGAAAACCAGAATCACCAATTTTGTGTTTCACCGGCAGATAGTCGCCCATAAAGCCCGGATGCGGCCAGTTGCTGGTAAGCTGCATTTCGCTATTACGTCCCACCGGGACAACCGCAAAACTACCGGTTCCCGCCAGGTTTAGCGACATCCCGAATGCAAACGTTTTTGTCTCAAGTGCTTTATCGGTCAGCGGGATATGAATACCGGAAAGCGTCCCATATACGCCTGAACCCGGCTCTACGTCTGGCGTCTCACCGTTGATATTTGCAACCTTCACCGTGCCAATTCCCCGGGCATCACCAACGCCGACAACGATAAACGGCTGCCCCAGGGTCACCGTTTCCCCTTTCAGTTGCGCCATTTTCTCTGTGTTAAATTGCGCGTTTATCTTCAGATCCGTGTTCCAGATTTGCCCGTCATAGATCCCAATATTGCGGGACTCTACGTGCTGGTTTCCTTCAACAAGCAGAGTTTCTGGCAGAATGAAGTGCATATAGCTTTTCTTGTATTCGACCTTCTTCTCATCCTCTAACTTGTAAAAGATCTCCGTCACCGGAATGGCAATCAACGGACCGACCAGTTTTTGCGGTCCACTGGTACTTTGACGAAGCGTGTTTTCGACATCGTTGCGGTAACTTTCACGCTCTGAAATCAGGTTACTGACCATAAACAACGGAACTAAAAGCAGCAGGATGCACCCCAGTAGGGTGCTTACTTTCCAGAACAGGGGGGATTTCATCATAACGTCTCCTTTGTGATGAGGAGAGCGTAACCAGGCTGTGTGGGGTCAGTTTGAAGTTATGTGAAGGGACGGTGAAGTGTCAGCGTGGCAATCACGCCCCCTTCTTCCCGATTGTGTAGACCGATCTCCCCTTGATGCAGACGTGCGACTTCCTGGACAAATGCCAGCCCAAGCCCGCTGCTCTTCAACCCGTTCTCACGCGGAAGCGAATAAAAACGTTCGAAAATACGCTCAAGCGCATAATCCGGGATCCCACTTCCGCTATCGGTGACAGTCAGTTGTACCTGCCTGTGCCCCTCTCTGGACGACAGTTCAATGGCTCCGCCCTGCGGCGTAAAGTCGATGGCGTTATCCAGTAAATTACCCAGCGCCTGTTCGAGCAGGTCCGCATCCCCCTCCACCTGTAACGCCGTGCTTTCACAGGTCAGCGTGATATTTTTAGCTGCCAGTAGCGCCGAGCGCGCATCGCTCAGTCGCGTAAACAGCGTGTCGATACTGACACTCGCGGGGACAATCTCTACCCGATTTTCAAGCCGCGCCTGGGTGAGCAGTTTTTCAACCAGCAACTGCATGCGCGCATTTTGTACCAGAATATTATCGATAAACCGCGCGGCCACCTGCGGCGGTGGCTGCTCGGAGAGAATTTCTGCCGCGCCTCGAATGGCCGCGATCGGGCTTTTCAGCTCATGGGTGAGGGCGTGAACATAGTGTTCAATATAGTTTTTCCCTTCCAGGCGAATACGCATGTTCTCCAGTGCCTGCGCCAGTTTGCGCAGTTCACTGCTGCCGGGGTCAGGTAACGGCAAAGGTATATCATTGCTCACGGAATCGGCATAGCGCGAGAGGGTACCGATCGAGCGGTTGATCCACGCTGCCACCACCAACCCTATCAGCAAAGCAATACCGAGCAGTGCCCCTCCTGCCCACAGGATCCGTCGCTCACTACGGTGGATGACGGGTGCCATCGCGCTATTGGGTTTCCCCACAGAGAGCACACCAATGATTTTGCCCTGATCCACAACGGGCGCAGCAACATACATCACCGTGCTCTCTGGATCACCCGGACGGCTCTGGGTACTACGTGCCCCGTATTCCCCGCGAAGCGTCAGCCAGACATCATTCCATCGCGAGTAATCTTTACCCACGGCCAGACCAGCAGAATCAAACACCACCCTGCCCTGCGCATCGGTCATGTAAACGTGATACTCGTTACGGACTTTTTGAATGCCGCCGATACTGGCGCGAAAAGGGTGCTGATGGAGCAGTGAAAATGCCTGCGCCAGTTTGCCTTGTTGCGCATTACCCGAGAGCACATCATCACGCCCCACTTCGGCCAGTAAAGTGGCGGTATCGATTAGCGTGCCCTCGGTTGCCCTGCGAACGCCAGGCTTCACTTCCTGAACAAAGATCGACAGCACAAACCACGCGGCGATAGCCACAATCAGGAAGTACCCCAACAACAACCGCATCCCAATGCGCATTAATAAAGCCCCAGACTATAGCCCATACCCCGATGGGTGCTGATGGGTGAAAGCGTCTCGTTCACCGTTCGCAGCTTGGCACGCAGGGTCTTGATGTGGGTATCCACGGTACGATCGAAACTGTCGCCGTCTTCGCCCCACACCTTGTCCATTAACTGTTGACGGGAAAATACGCGCCCCGGTGCCTGTAACAAGGTTTTGAGCAGCAAAAACTCGTAGCGGGTCAGGGGCAACGGTTCGTCAAACCAGCTAATTCGCGCAGCGGGTTCGTTCAGTTCAAACTGGCCGATACGAACAATCTCTGTGGGTGCGGCCGACTTTTGCATCCGTCGTAAAATTGTCCGCACCCGCGCGCACACTTCTCGTGGGGAGAAAGGTTTGGCGACGTAATCATCCGCCCCCATTTCAAGGCCAAGCAACTTGTCCACTTCATCACTGCGCGCTGTCAGAAACAGTATCGGCAGTGACGGATGCTGCGCCAGCAACTGACGGCACAGCTCAAAGCCGCTGATATCCGGCAACCCGACATCCAGAATGGTGAGCGCGGGAACCTGCCGCCGCGCCTCCTCCAGCACCGGTAAGCCCCGTTCAAACGTCTTTACCGCAAACCCCTCCTGCTGGAGCATATAGACCAGCGTATCAGCGATGCTGATTTCGTCTTCAACCAGCCAGACCACAGGTTGTTGCATGGTTCGTCCCTGAATTAATGCCACGGCATAATCGGCACTGCACTCAGCGCGTTTTTCGGCGAACCATCGACCACTTTGTCGGAGTAAGCCAGATATGCCAGAGCGTTACGTTTTGCATCGTAAAAACGCACAACCTGCAGTTTTTTGAACACCAGAGAGGTCCGTTTCTGGAATACCACTTCCCCCTGAGCTTTACCGTTTTTGATTTTATCGCTCAGCTCAACCGGGCCAACCTGCTGGCACGAAATGGCCGCGTCTGAGGTATCTTCCGCCAGCCCCAGACCGCCTTTAATACCGCCCGTTTTCGCCCGACTGATGTAGCAGGTGACGTTTTGCACGTCCGGATCGTCAAACGCCTCCACCACGATTTTGTGGTCCGGACCAAACATTTTAAACACGGTATCGACGGAGCCGATCTGCTCTGCCTGGGCGACGCGCCCCACCATCAACATCAACGCGGTAAAGAGTAAAGTCTTGTATTTCATATTGTTACCATTCTTTAAATTTACGCTGGGTGATTATTCAACACTTTAGATAAAAATGTAGCAAGATCACAGGATTAGAATATATTTGCCCAAAATATGCGGCAAAAGGCATTTATGTGCAAAAAAAACACTGAATGCTAAAACATCAAAAAATGCTATTATCCGCTAACCTGTTATCAGGTACCTGCTGTTTTAAGGATGAGGATAGTATATGGATCAGGCTGGAATTATTCGCGACCTGTTAACCTGGCTGGAAGGTCATCTTGACCAGCCTTTGTCACTGGATAATGTGGCGGCTAAAGCAGGCTATTCCAAGTGGCATCTGCAGAGGATGTTCAAGGATGTCACCGGTCATGCTATCGGTGCCTATATTCGCGCACGTCGTTTATCAAAGTCTGCTGTGGCATTGCGCCTGACCGCGCGCCCGATTCTGGATATTGCCCTGCAGTATCGTTTCGATTCGCAGCAAACGTTCACCCGCGCCTTTAAAAAACAGTTCTCGTTGACGCCAGCGCTGTATCGTCGCTCGCCAGACTGGAGCTCATTTGGTATACGTCCGCCGCTACGCCTGGGCGAATTTGCGATGCCAAAATATGAAATACTCACCCTGCCTGAGACCCACTTGATTGGCACAACGCAGAGTTACTCCTGTTCTCTGGAGCAGATTTCCGAGTTCCGCCATCAGATGCGCGTTCAGTTCTGGCGTGATTTCCTGAGTCATGCCCCGGCCATTCCGCCGATTCTGTACGGTCTCAACGAAACGCATCCAAGCCAGGAAAAAGACGACGAGCAGGAAGTGTTCTACACCACCGCATTAACGCCTGAGATGGCAAATGGCCACGTTCAGGGTTCTAAGCCGGTCGTGCTGCAAGGCGGCGAATACGTGATGTTCTCGTATGAAGGGCTGGGGACGGGCGTGCAGGAGTTTATCCTGACCGTTTACGGAACCTGCATGCCAATGCTGAATCTGAATCGCCGTAAAGGTCAGGATATTGAGCGTTACTACCCGGCAAAAGATGCAAAACCGGAAGAAGGCCCTATCAATCTGCGTATGGAATTCTTGATCCCGATACGCCGTTAACGCTGCAGTTCATCCAGTGCAGGGGCATCAAGATGCGAAATGTCCCCTGCCATCTCCACCACCCAACCCGACGCCAGCCACAGACTTTCCTGATAATCGATACGGGAAATCGAGCAATTGCGCAGGCGCAAACGACGTTCAGCATAGGCCGGTAACCCCAGAATGGTGCTGACCAGGCAGCCCAGCGCGATACCGTGACTCACCAGCAGCGGACGGCTCCCCGCCGGAAGCTTCAGGCATTCTGCCAGTGCCGCATGCATACGCACGCTCAGCTCCTGCATGGATTCACCTTCAGGAATACGGCCATCTTCAGTACCGTTCACCAGCGTGCGACGCCAGTCCTCTTCTGCTTTTGTCAGCGTATCAATATGGCGTTTTTCCAGTACGCCCATATCCAGCTCGCGCAGGCGCGGCTCAAGCATGACGTCACACCCGCAGGCATCCGCGATAATGCGTGCAGTCTGCTGCGTGCGACCTAAATCGCTTGAAATAACATGAGTAATGCCCAGCGTTCTGGCGCGTTCCGCCACCTGCCACGCTTGCTGCACACCCTTTTCGGTAAGAGGACTGTCTGACTGGCCTTGAATACGTCGCTCGGCGTTCCACTGCGTTTCACCGTGGCGAACAAGGTATACCTGTAACATGCTTTTTTTCCGTTATACTGCGATGAGTTTTTTTTGAATCGAGCTTAATTATGCACCATGTTGTCTCTGCTACCACTAATCCTGCCAAAATTCAGGCAATTCTAAGGGCATTTGAAGAGATCTTCGGCGAAGGATCCTGCCATATAGACGCCGTCGGCGTCGAGAGTGGTGTTCCCGAACAGCCGTTTGGAAGCGAGGAAACGCGCGCTGGCGCACGAAATCGCGTGGCCAATGCAAAGGCGGTCTCCCCAAATGCTGACTTCTGGGTGGCGATTGAAGCGGGAATCGACGACGGTGCGACGTTTAGCTGGGTGGTGATCGAGAGCCGCGAACAGCGTGGTGAGGCACGTTCGGCAACGCTACCGCTGCCGGCAGTCATTCTGGAAAAAGTGCGTGAGGGCGAGGCGCTCGGGCCGGTGATGTCACAGTACACCGGCATTGATGAGATTGGTCGTAAGGAAGGGGCAATTGGCGTCTTTACCGCGGGCGCGCTGACGCGTTCAGGCGTTTATCACCAGGCGGTCATTCTGGCACTGAGTCCGTTCCATAACGCGATTTATCGTTGAATGCCTGTTCATCACCGGATGACGGCTTCACCTTATCCGGCCGACGAAAAGCACCGTCAGGCGTTATGTAACAGAACCTGTTCCAGCCACTGACGCAGCTCAACCGGTGCAGACTTCAGGCTGTTTGAGCCGCGGGTAATGGTCGCGATACCCGCGCCCAGCTCATTTTTCAGCTCACGCTGGCTCATCTCGCCGCGCAGCAACTCTTCAATGATCCGCACACGCGTGCCCAGCGCTTCACGCTCGTCGGGCGTCAGCATCAACTGCAAAAGCGGTAAATGCAGATCCTTGTCATATGACTGGCGGAGCAGCTCCACAAAACGAAGCCACTCCTGATGACGTTGTTCGGCCATCGCCGAGGAATACGGGGAATGCTGGGTCATGTTATGCCGCCTGTTGTACTCATTAGCGAGTACAGCATAACACAACCCACGCCGATCAGTAACGTCTCTGCCACTCCGTATCGCTCATCAGCGTATCTTTCTGCCCCAGGAAGTAACGGTAGTAGGCATCATACGCCAGCACGTTCTTCACATAGCCGCGCGTTTCCGAGAACGGAATGCTCTCAACAAACGCCACGGCATCAATGCGCCCGGCGCTGTTACCAAGCCAGGTGCGCACGCGGCCAGGACCTGCGTTATACGCCGCCGAAGAGAAGATACGGTTATTGCCAAACTGCTGATAAACATACTGCAGGTAGCTGGTACCGATATTGATGTTGGTATCCGGATCCAGCAGTTGTGACGGACTGCTGTAGCCAGGGATATTAAACATCTTCACCGTGTGCGTCGCCGTACCTGGCATAATCTGCATCAGGCCGCTGGCTCCCACCGGGGAACGCACTTTCGGGTTCCAGGCACTCTCCTGACGGGCAATCGCCATTGCGTAGCTCTGCGGGATATCTTTGCCGCTGGTATAGCGATCGAACAGATCTTTGTAAGCCAGCGGGAAACGCTCCTCAAGATGATCCCACAGCTTACCTGCGATCGTTGCCTGCACGCTCAGATCCCACCAGTGGTTATCAAAGGCGTAGCGGGCTAACTGCGCTTTCTCGTCCATCGTCCGGCTGGTGACAAGGTTGGCCCACTCACTGCGCGCGGTGTTATCCATATTCCAGTACATCAGCTCGCGAACGCGCGCCATCTCTGGCCCCTGCGTTAACGCTGGATTAGCGCTGGCCGGAGCTTTATCAATACGGAAGGTGTACTCCTCACCCAGACGCTGTGCCGCCGCCATCGGGTAAAACCCGCGCTGCTGCATCAGAGAATGGAGGATCTCTTTGGCTTCCTCATCACGACCTCGCTCCAGCAGCAAATCAGCCTGCCAGTAACGCCATTCGTCTTTCTCTTTGGCTTCCATTGGCAACCGTGCAAGCCAGGTATTAAGCCCACGGCGATCGCCCGTACCCAGCGCCATGCGCACGCGACGCTCCACCAGCGATGTGGAGTTTGAACGCATAACGGCATCATCACGCCAGCGAGCCTGTTCATCGGTCACATCGGTACCCATCAGTCGCCACGCCACAATGTCGCGCAGCTCCTGAGTTTGATCTTCATTAAGCTGCTGTGCCTGCACCAGCTGTGGGATCATTAGCCGCGCGTTTTCGACATCATCACGCGCCACACTGGTAAAAGCGACTGCCGCCATCTGGCGGGTAAAATCAGTCGCCCCCGTGCTACGCGCAAAGGTCAGCACCGAGTTGGGATCGTTCGCCAGCCCAATCACCGCAGTGGAAATTGCCTGATAATCCGATGGCATTTGCCCCGCCAGCGCGGTGACCAGACGCGTATTCCCGGCCTTCATCGCCAGGCGAATGCGTTCAAGGTAAGACAGTGGATCTTGTTTGCCAGAGGCACGCCATGCGCCAAAGAGCGAATCACAGGCATTAGGCTGATCTTTCCCGGTCAGCCACAGCTCTTTGGCTCCGATCCAGGCTTCTTCCTGCTGCCCCGCGGCCCATTTGGCGTAGTAATAGTTACACTGGGCTTCCGCTGTATTCGGCTTTTCCGGGCTGAAGGCCAACAGTCCACGCCAGTCTTCACGGCGCGCCAGTTCGTTCACAAAACGGGACTGCAGGGTACGCGCAGGTGGCAGGGTTGGGTTCGCCTGGATAAAATTATTCACGGTGACGGTGGGTTGGTTCATGAGATCGTCAGTAATCTGGCGATACTCCAGATACGGATACAGTGGATAGTCTTTTAACGTCGGCATTAACGCCTGTACGGTATCCATCTGCTTGTTATCCCACGCCAGTTTAATCTGGGCGTAGCGACTACGTTGTTCATCCAGTGAATCGGCATGCACCGCCTGGCTTACCGCCATTACGCATACGCTGGCAGCCAGCAGACGCCAGACCACCTGTTTGGCTTTTTCCACAAGCTCTTCCTCATTGTTTTTTCGTCAATTGCAGCGTCTTGCCACGTCAAAGTCTAATCAACTTATGCTAACCAGGCATCCGGCAACGCGCCACGTCATGGACACTTTTTTACCTTTCTTGCGCGTTTTAACACTCCCGACGTTCCTTGCTGGGATTAGGTCGTGAAAAAGGCTACACTTCGGGGCTGTTAACTATTCTCATCACGATAAAAGAGGCGAAGTCCAACGTGGCTCAATTCGTTTATACCATGCATCGTGTCGGCAAAGTGGTACCGCCGAAACGTCATATTCTTAAAAATATCTCGCTGAGCTTCTTCCCGGGCGCGAAAATCGGTGTTCTGGGTCTCAACGGTGCCGGTAAGTCTACCCTGCTGCGCATCATGGCCGGCATCGATACAGACATCGAAGGTGAAGCCCGTCCTCAGCCAGGCATCAAGATTGGCTACCTGCCGCAGGAACCTCAGCTGAACCCGGAACACACCGTGCGTGAATCCGTCGAAGAAGCGGTTGCTGAAGTGGTTAACGCGCTGAAAGGTCTGGATGAAGTGTATGCCAAATACGCGGAGCCGGATGCGGATTTCGACAAACTGGCCGCACAGCAAGGTAAGTTTGAAGAGATTATCCAGGCGCATGACGGTCACAACCTGAACGTGCAGTTGGAACGCGCCGCTGATGCCCTGCGTCTGCCAGACTGGGATGCGAAAATCGCCAACCTGTCCGGTGGTGAACGCCGCCGCGTGGCGCTGTGCCGTCTGCTGCTGGAAAAACCAGACATGCTGCTGCTCGACGAACCAACCAACCACCTGGATGCAGAATCCGTGGCCTGGCTGGAACGCTTCCTGCATGATTTCGAAGGTACCGTAGTGGCGATTACCCACGACCGTTACTTCCTCGATAACGTAGCAGGCTGGATCCTGGAGCTTGACCGTGGTGAAGGTATTCCGTGGGAAGGTAACTACTCCTCCTGGCTGGAGCAGAAAGATCAACGTCTGGCGCAGGAAGCTTCGGCTGAAGCGGCACGTCGTAAGTCTATCGAGAAAGAGCTGGAGTGGGTTCGTCAGGGCACGAAGGGCCGTCAGTCTAAGGGTAAAGCCCGTCTGGCACGCTTCGAAGAGCTGAACAATACCGAATACCAGAAACGTAACGAAACCAACGAACTGTTTATTCCACCTGGAGCACGTCTGGGGGATAAAGTGGTTGAAGTCAGCAACCTGCGTAAGTCCTACGGCGACCGCCTGCTGATTGACGACCTGAGCTTCTCCGTGCCAAAAGGCGCGATTGTCGGCATCATCGGCCCGAACGGTGCGGGTAAGTCCACCCTGTTCCGCATGATGTCTGGCCAGGAACAGCCTGACAGCGGCTCAATCACCCTGGGTGATACCGTGAAGCTGGCCTCCGTTGACCAGTTCCGTGACGCAATGGATAACAGCAAAACCGTGTGGGAAGAAGTCTCCGGCGGTCTGGATATCATGCGTATTGGCAACACCGAAATGCCAAGCCGCGCCTACGTTGGCCGCTTTAACTTCAAAGGTACCGACCAGGGCAAACGCGTAGGCGAGCTGTCCGGTGGTGAGCGTGGTCGTCTGCATCTGGCGAAACTGCTGCAGGTTGGCGGTAACGTACTGCTGCTCGATGAACCTACCAACGACCTGGACATCGAAACCCTGCGCGCACTGGAAAACGCCCTGCTGGAGTTCCCGGGCTGTGCAATGGTTATCTCGCACGACCGTTGGTTCCTTGACCGTATCGCCACCCACATCCTGGACTACCAGGATGAAGGTAAAGTGGAGTTCTTCGAAGGTAACTTCACCGAATACGAAGAGTACAAGAAACGCACGCTGGGTGCAGATGCGCTGGAGCCGAAGCGTATTAAGTACAAGCGTATTGCAAAATAAACGCATAACGGCAACTTCGGTTGCCGTTTTTTATGTTTGTTCCCTCTCCCTGTGGGCTGAGGGAGAGGGTCAGGGTGAGGGCATCAGGCCGCACAGTTTCACTACCCCACGTAAAACCGTTTCACCTCATCAAACTGCATCGCAAAGTCAATATAGCTCATCAGTGCAGGTGAGTTCAGCTTACGACTCGGGTAGACCAGCCACAGGTCATTCCCCTCGACATTCCACTCCGGCAGCACCTGAACCAGCGCCCCCTTCTCGATTTTATCTTCCAGCAGAAAGGCGGGTAACAGCGTGATCCCGGCTCCGGCAATAGCACACTCGCGGGCGTACACCAGGTTATCTGTCATGTGGATGTTGTCCGGCAGATAGCGGTAATCCTCACTCTCGCTTTGCAACAACCATTCAGACCAGGCCTTGTGGGTAATACAGCGATGTTCCACCAACTGGCGGGGATGCGTCAGCGGCTCCCGGCGGGACAGATAGTCCGCAGAGGCCAGCATATAGCGCGGGCAGTGCCCAATCATTCGGCCAATCAGAGAAGAGTCCTGCGGTTTGCCGGTGCGCAGGGCAACATCAAAGCCAGACTCCACCAGATCCAGCACGTCGTCGGAAATTGAAACATCCAGTGAGACATCCGGATAGTGCAGCTGGAACTCCGCGTTCATGTGCGCCAGCAACGTTGCGCCGATCCCTGCCGGACAGGTGATCCGCAGCCGCCCACTGGGGTTTTCGCGCAGCCGCTGTATGGCGTACTCTGCTCGCTCGCTGGCTGCCAGCATCTCGCGGCAATGCACCAGATAGTGCTCACCCGCAAAAGTCAGGTTGAGCCTGCGCGTGGTGCGGTTAAGCAGCCGGATCCCCACCTGCTGCTCAAGCTGACTGATCCGCAGGCTGACGCTGGATTTCGGTAGCCCGGCCCTCTGTGCTGCAGCAGTGAAGCTACCCATCTCGGCGACCAGTGCGAACAATGCCATATCCTGGAGCTGTTTAAACATGATTGTTCATCCCGTGCGAACACTTCATTCCTGATTGTTCATATTATCACGCAGATGAACGGGACTGTGGGGTGGGTTCGGGGGAAAGTGATGGTCGGGTAATGACGTGTATGCGCCCTCTCCCCTTTGGGAAGAGGGCCGGCGTCAGGGCTTACTTCTGCTCCCCCATCATCTCCTTCACCAGCTCGACGCAGCGCAGGAAACGGGTGTCGTAATCTGGCTCTTCTACGTGCACAAACTCCACGTTGTTTTCGTGAAGCATCCCCACCAGCATGGTCTGGAACTCTTTTCGGTCCACCGAGCTGCCGAGGCTGCGCATACCATCCGCCACCCACGGGGTGTTATTCTCCAGCAGGATCACCAGGTCAAAGCGGTATTCATCAATCAGCACCTGCACAAACGGGTGTTCTCGCCCTTCGTACTTTTTACAAAATGCCTGGGTAGTGACGAAATCGGTATCAATGAATGCCACTTTATTGGCATATTTCACCGCAAAATCAATGTATTGAGCATGGCCGAGCGCGATTTTATCGTAATCGGAATACTGCAACGCCATCTCATCACCGCCCAGATGGGAGAAAACATAATCACGCCCGTATTCCCATGCGCTGGTGGTGTTGAAGATGTTCGCCAGCTTGTTGACCAGCGTTGATTTACCGCTCGACTCACCACCGAGGATCGCCACCGTACGCACAAAGAACGGCTTCACTTCTGTCGGGATGTAATCCCAGTAGCGGAACGGGTTTTCGCGGATCTGTGCCCCGCTGATGTTCATAAAGGTCCGCTTAGGGTCGATCAGCACAGTTTCAGTACCCAGATGTTTGCGGAACTGCGGCGCATCGGACTCTTCAGAGGTGTAGATCCAGTTCGGGGCAATGCCCTTCTCTTCCATAAACGCTTTAACGCCGTTGCTCCACACATCCCAGCCGTGCGGATACGGCTCCATGCCCTCTTCGTTAAAAGCATGAATACGAATGTTTTTCTGATACTTAAACGTCTGGAGCAGCCAGCGCAGGCGATCGGGCACCGTCGGCTGCTGCGACATGGCGCTGTCTTCAAACAGCTGACGGTCACGGGTTTCGTCGTAACCCATAATGATGTGCAGCTCGTCGACCTGGCTACAGGCGCGCTGGATCAGGTAGATGTGTCCGGTATGCAGCGGATAGAACTTGCCGAACACCACGCCAATGTTCTTTTGTATACGCGGGAATTCAAGCCCCAGAAAGCGGTGCAACGCTTCCAGCTTTTGCGCGCTGGGGCTTTTGATTTTAGCGTTCAGCAGTTGGCTCAGGTAGCCTTTGGTCATGCCGCTGGCATCCGCCACCTGCTGCAACGTGCAGCCATTCTGGCGGATTGCGGTCTTGAGATAGTCAAATGATGACATAAATTACGGTGCCTCCTGCAACATCGAATACATATACCCTAAATAATTCGAGTTGCAGGAAGGCGGCAAGTAAGCGCATCCCGGGAGCTTACTAAAGTAAGTGACCGGGGTAAGCGAACGCAGCCAACGCACATGCAACTTGAAGTATGACGGGTATAATTATAAGTCGTCAAAGACACTTAATGCATCTGCGAGTTTTTTTACGCCATAAACCTGCATCCCTTCCGGGATTTTTTTCGGCACATTGGCCGCAGGGACAATCGCACGACGGAAACCGTGTTTTGCCGCTTCGGAAATACGCTCCTGGCCGCTTGGCACCGGGCGGATCTCGCCGGCCAGACCCACTTCGCCAAAGACCACCAGATCCTGCGGTAATGGCCTGTCGCGCAGGCTGGAGACCATCGCCAACAGCAACGCCAGGTCAGCACTGGTTTCAGAGACTTTAACCCCGCCGACCACGTTGACGAAAACGTCCTGATCCGCCATCTGCAGGCCGCCATGACGGTGCAGCACAGCCAGCAGGATCGCCAGGCGGTTCTGTTCCAGACCGACCGCCACGCGCCGTGGGTTACCCATCATCGAGACATCCACCAGCGCCTGAATTTCGACCAGCAGCGGACGCGTTCCTTCCCACAGCACCATTACCGAGCTGCCAGAGGTTACTTCATCGCCACGGCTCAGGAAGATGGCCGACGGGTTGCTGACCTCGCGCAACCCCTGCTCGGTCATGGCAAATACGCCTAATTCGTTTACCGCGCCGAAACGGTTTTTGTGGCTGCGCAGGGTGCGGAAGCGGGAATCCGCATCGCCATCGAGCATCACGGAGCAGTCGATACAGTGTTCGAGCACTTTTGGCCCCGCCAGCGAGCCATCTTTGGTCACGTGGCCAACCATCACAATCGCCACGCCGCGCGTTTTGGCAAAGCGCGTCAGGTAGGCGGCCGTTTCACGCACCTGCGCCACACTGCCCGGTGAGGACTGAATGTCCGCCATGTGCATCACCTGGATGGAGTCAATGACCATCAGCTTCGGCTGCTCTTCTTCCGCAATCATACAGATCTGCTCGATGCTGGTTTCCGAGAGCATATTCAGGTTGCTGGTCGGCAGGCCAAGACGGTGCGCACGCATCGCCACCTGCTGCAAGGACTCTTCACCCGTGACGTACAGGGTTTTCATCTGTTCAGCGAGCTTGCAGAGTGTTTGCAACAGTAAGGTTGATTTACCCGCACCCGGGTTACCGCCAATAAGAATGGCACTGCCCGGCACCACACCACCGCCGAGCACGCGGTCAAACTCTTTAAACCCGGTGGAAAAACGTGGCAACTCTTCAAGGCTGATGTCCGAAAGTTTTTGTACTTTCGCGACACCTGCGTTGCCCGCATAGCCACTCAGACGTTCGTTACGGGCCACGCCCGGCGAAGCCGCCACACCACGCACTTCGGTGATGGTATTCCAGGCATGGCAGGCGCTGCATTGCCCCTGCCAGCGCGGATAATCTGCACCACATTCGTTACAGACAAATGCGCGTTTTGGAGCTTTCGCCACGGTTTACCTCGTTATTTCTGATTAATGCTGCCGGAGAGAATGCAGAACACTCCCATCAGGTCAGCATGACGGATAGTGATTTCCGTCTTTTCATTTACTTTTGGTTTGGCATGATAGGCGATACCAAGACCGGCAGCCTTGATCATCGGCAGATCGTTGGCCCCGTCACCAATCGCCACGGTCTGCGTGACTGGAATTTCATATTTCTCCGCCAGACGGGTCAGCGTATTGGCTTTGTATTGCGCATCCACGATATCACCAATCACGTGGCCGGTCAGTTTACCGTCGATAATCTCCAGCTCGTTTGCCACCACGGTGGTCAGACGCAGCTTGTCGCGCAGGTAATCAGCGAAGAAAGTGAACCCGCCGGAAGCAATAGCCACTTTCCAGCCAAGTGTTTCCAGCTTCAGCACCAGCTGTGTCAGCCCTGGCATCAGCGGCAGCTCATCACGCACCTGACGCAAAATGTTGGCATCAGCCCCTTTCAGGGTCGCGACGCGCTGTTTCAGGCTGGCAGTGAAATCCAGTTCGCCACGCATGGCACGTTCCGTGACTTCAGCCACCAGCTCGCCGCTGCCCGCCAGCTTCGCGAGCTCGTCAATGCACTCGATCTGAATAGCCGTCGAGTCCATGTCCATCACCAGCAGCCCCGGCGTTTTCAGGTGCGGAATTTTACCGAGCGGCGCAACATCCAGCCCGGCGTCATGCGCCAGACGCGTCGCGCGCTGCGTCAGAGAACCCGCCAGGCGGATAACCTGGAAATCTTCCACACACCAGGCGGCGACAATCACCATCGCAGCACCCAGCGTGGTTTGATATTGGGTAAGGCGTTGCTTATCCAGGCCGCGTCCGTACAGCAGCCAGCCGCTACGACCGGCGTGGTAATCCAGAGGCATCACCTCATCGCCACTTAAAGAGAGTGGCAATCCTGGCCATAAAGAGACATCCGTTGGCAGGTCACACCAGGTAATGTTCGGCATTGAAGCTCCTGTAATTTCGTTCGCAGCGGTTGGTTCCACGGGGAAAATAACGCATGAGGCTACCCTGTAACCATCACTTCTGGCAACATTAAGCCGTAAATTTTCAGCAGGTGGAATATGGCTCGCGCAAAACTGAAATTTCGGCTTCACCGTGCCGTGATTGTCCTTTCCTGTCTCGCACTATTAGTGGTGCTGATGCAAGGGGCATCGTGGTTTAGCCAGAATCATCAACGGCAACGCAACCCGCAGTTTGAAGAGCTGGCCCGCACGCTGGCACGTCAGGTGACGTTTAACATCGCCCCGTCCATGCGTACCGAAACACCGGACGATAAGCGAATAAGCCAGATCTTACGCCTGTTAACGGAGAACAGCCGCATTCTGGATGCCGGTGTGTATGACGAGCAGGGTGACCTGATAGCCCGTGCTGGCGAGCACGTTGACGTGCGCGACAGGCTGGCGCTGGACGGCAAAAAAGCCGGGGGCTATTTCAACCAGCAGATCGTTGAACCTATTCAGGGGAAAAATGGCCCGCTGGGGTATCTGCGCCTGACCCTCGACACCCACACCTTGCCTACCGAAGCCAAACAGGTGGATAACACCACCAACATTCTTCGCCTGATGCTGCTGCTTTCACTGGCCATCGGCGTGGTGCTGGCGCGCACCCTGCTGCGAGGTAAACGCAGCCGTTGGCAGCAATCACCGTTCCTGCTGACCGCAAGCTCATCGATTCCCGAAGAGGAAGAGAGCGAGAAGAAAGATTAGTGATAAAGTAGGCTGGCGATTCAGAAAAGGAACTTTGCCATGACGACGTTACGCCTGCTTATCTCTGACTCTTACGATCCCTGGTTTAACCTCGCGGTGGAAGAGTGCATCTTCCGCCAGATGCCCGCCACTCAACGCGTACTGTTCCTGTGGCGC
This sequence comes from Enterobacter sp. LM3, assembly GCF_046622475.1. Classification (NCBI taxonomy): domain Bacteria; kingdom Pseudomonadati; phylum Pseudomonadota; class Gammaproteobacteria; order Enterobacterales; family Enterobacteriaceae; genus Enterobacter; species Enterobacter sp. LM3. The sequence continues at coordinate 237,589 of NZ_JBJURN010000005.1, forward strand.
AACGCCGATACGGTGGTCATTGGGCGTGCACAAAATCCGTGGAAAGAGTGCAACACGCGACGCATGGAAGCAGACAATGTCCGGCTTGCGCGCCGCAGTAGCGGCGGCGGTGCGGTGTTTCACGATCTCGGCAATACCTGCTTTACCTTTATGGCCGGCAAGCCGGAATACGATAAAACCGTCTCGACCGCAATTGTGCTTAGCGCGCTGAGTACTCTTGGTGCCACGGCGGAGGCCTCCGGGCGTAACGATCTGGTCGTGAAAACCACCGGGGGAGATCGAAAGGTTTCCGGTTCAGCCTATCGGGAAACGATAGATCGAGGGTTCCACCACGGTACCCTGCTGCTGAATGCCGATTTGAGCCGTCTGGCAAACTACCTCAATCCGGATAAAAAAAAGCTGCAGGCGAAAGGTATAACCTCCGTACGTGGCCGCGTGGCGAACCTGGTCGAACTCTTGCCGGGGGTTACGCACGCCCAAATCTGCGAAGCGATCCGCGAAGCATTCTTTGATCATTACGGCGAGCGCGTGGAAGCGGAAGTGATTTCCCCCGACAAGACCCCGGATCTCCCCAACTTCGCGGAAACCTTTGCTCGCCAGAGCAGCTGGGAGTGGAACTTCGGTCAGGCCCCCGCCTTCTCCCATCAGTTGGATGAGCGCTTTAGCTGGGGCGGCGTCGAACTGCACTTCGACGTTGAAAAAGGATATATCACCCGCACGCAGGTCTTTACCGACAGCCTGAATCCGGCACCATTAGAAGCGCTGGCAGTACGTTTGCAAGGCTGTTTGTACAGAGCGGACAGGCTGCAGCAGGCATGTGAGGCATTGCTGACCGACTTCCCTGAGCAGGAAAAGGCGTTGCGGGAACTGTCGGTATGGATGGCTGGGGCAGTGCGTTGAACCACGCGGAAACCAACAGCGAAAAAACACCAGTGAGTAAATAGCGGGTTATAAACCCGCTATGAGAACATCGATTAAATAAATTATATTCATCTAAATAAATTAAGCCCTTCATTGCAATGTTATTAATTATAATTAATACATTTACAATTTAAATCCCCTACACATATTCACCAAACCAATTAAATAACCCATCACCCCGTCCAAAAGCGCCCTCACCCCTTCAGTAACTGTATAAAACAATTCATTTAATGAATTGTTTTATACCTGGCAACACCTGGCAACATTCGAGGGCATAGATAATGGAGAGTATAATAACCGACCACCGAATAATATTTTATTTCATATACAGGATATGACTACGAGAATTCATACCTCGTACTAATCAGGCTCGATTATGCAAAAGAAAAAGCTAATTGCCGCTGCTATCGCTATTGCGCTGCAAACCTATTATTACCCGGTCATGGCTGCCGATAATGATAATAATGATGACAAGAAAAAATGTCCGACCAATATTTCTTTATTATCTGAAACAGCACGCGAAAAGCTTCCGGCGACCTGCCTCGTCGGACAGGAAGCCAATCATGACTGGGCGTGGATCGCTGGCAGCGCAGCAGCGTTGATTACCGGCATCGCCATTGGTAACCACGACAGCGGCGGCTCTGACCATCACTCATCCCCCCCTGCACCGCCGGACGATGACGGCGGTGACGTCATACCGCCGGACGATGGCGGCGGCGACGTCATACCACCGGACGACGACGGCGGCGACGTAACGCCTCCCGACGATGGCGGCGGCGACGTAACACCACCTGACGATGACGGTGGCGACGACACGCCAACCGATAACACCGTGAAAACGTTCAGCAATGGCGTCACCATCGACAAAGGTAAGGATACGCTGGCGTTCGACGATATCAAACTGGATAACGGTGAACATCCCGGCCCAGCTACCTTCAGCTACTCAAAACAAAACGACCAGTGGCAGATGACCACCCAGGACGGTAAAACGCTCTACATCACCGGCTGGCATGTAGACGGCAACAATGCCGCCATCATTGAAGGCACGCAGGCAAACGGCGACTACTGGAAGTATGACAGCCGCGGCTACCTGATCCTCGCCGATGCTCAAACTGCGGTAATTACGGGTGATAACGCAACCCATGCCTTCGATCGCGGACAGGACGTCAGCGGCCAGGGCAAAACCGGCGTCATTATCTCCGGCGACAAAACGACCAACACCCTGAACGGAAACTCTCACATCACCGATGGCGCGACCGGCATTGTGATCACCGGCGATGACACCACCAATGTTATTTCGGGGCAGTCCACCGTGGATAACGCCATCGGCGCGCTGATTTCAGGCGACGGCTCAAGCCTTAATATCTCCGGCGGTATCGACGTTACCGGCGGCGGCACCGGGCTGATTGTTGACGGCGACGACGTCGATATCAATAACGCCGGGACATCGAGTACCAGTGGCAAAGGTTCCACCGGCGTCATCGTCAATGGCGATAACGCGAATATTGTCAACTCCGGTGACATGACCATCACCGATGGCGCGACCGGCGGTGCCATTACCGGCGACAATGTCACCATCAATAACAAAGGGGACTCAACGACCGGCGGCTCAGGCTCAACGGCGATGACCCTCGACGGCAACAACGCGACCCTCATCAATGAAGGGAGCCAGACCGTCTCCGATGGCGGCACCAGTATCGCCATCAACGGCGATAATGCGCGCGTGACCACCGATGGCGCACAGACGATCAGCGGCGGCGGTACCGGCACCAAAATTACCGGCAACGACGCCATTGCCAATAATACCGGCCAGACGACCGTCAGAGACGCCGGCTCCACCGCGATGTTCATTGACGGCGATAATGCGCTGGTGCTCAACGAAGGGGATCAGACGATTTCAGGCGGCGGCACCGGCACCAAAATTACCGGCGACGGTGCTACGCTGTCCAGCACCGGCGATATCAGCGTTGACGGGTCAGGCTCCGCCGTCGTCATCCTTGACGGCAACGACGCCAGGATGACGCAAACGGGCGATCTGGTTGTCACCAATGGCGCGTGGGGGTTGCTCTCCCACGGTGAGAACAACACGCTCTCCAACACCGGTCATACCACGGTGCATGACGAAGACTCCATTGCGTTTATTGTGGCGGGTAAGAACAGCACCTTCACCAATAAAGGTGATGTCGATGTCAGCCTGAACGGCACCGGCGCGCTGGTCAGCGGCGATGGTTCGAAGGTGACACAAAAAGGCAACATCAACGTCACGGCCGTGCAGGACAGCAGCGGCCTGTACCGCGGCGCAACGGGTGTCGACATAGCAGGAAATAGCACCACCACCAACATTCAGGGCAACGTCACGCTGACGGGCAACCTTGCCGAAAAGAAGCTAACGGACGAAAGTCTCACCGGCCTCCGCATTGAGGGCAACAACAATAACGTATCGTTAAGCGGCTCACTGACGATTGAGATGAATGATCACACCATGGGGTCTACAGAATCGCTGGACTCTGTCGGTCTCGATATTCAGGGCGATGGCAATACGGTCAATCTGACCGGCGGTATTGATTTAACCCTGACGACAACGGCAACGCCAGCCGCCTCGATCTACGGTGTGAAGATTGACGGTAACAGTAGCGTCACGCTGAGCGGTCATTCGCAAATCGATACTTTGAGTATCATCGGAGGGCCGCTCACCCTGGCCGCCGTCAAAAACGGCGGCGATATGGTGTTCTCGGACAGTTCCGTGGTGGATATCACGTATGAGCTGCTGCCACAAACCGCAGTCATCAGCTCAAGCGTCCTGCTGACGGCCGACGATCAGGGATCAACAATCGATAACCAGGGGGCGATCAACTCTCAGGGCATCATGTTGATGATGCAGGCGCAGAATGGCGCAGCGATCAAAAACAGCGGTGAGATAACCGCTAAAACTGACGCAGTGAATTACGGGCGCGGCGTGGGTATGATCGCCAAAAACAATGGGTCAACGGCAACCAACGCAACGGGCGGTAGCGTGACGCTGGTCAGCGGCGCGACACCCTTTTGGGGAGGTGATATCGGCGGCTACCCAATGACGGGCTATGACAATACCGCCTACGGCATGATGGCGTTTGATGACGGCGCAATCAACAACCAGGCCGGGGGCGAGATCTCGGTGTCTGGCGCAGGTCTGTACGGCATGGGTGTGACCGACGGGACGGCAAGCAATGCGGGCGACATCTATGTTGATGGCTTTAAGCAGATACTGGATGCCGACGGTAATATCACCGGTGAACAATACTGGAAAGCCTCTTCGGCTCAACTGCCCAGCACGGGCATGGTCGCCGGTTCGGAAAACAATGACGGCAGCAAAGCCACCGCCACGAACACCGGCACCATCATCGTGCATAACGCGGGCTACGGCATGAGCGCCATGTACGGCGGTACGGCGATTAACCAGGGAACCATCACCCTGACCGCCGACGGCAATACCGGGGAGGCGAATCAACTGGTCGGCATGGCGGCGCTCTCGGGCGGCGAAGTCATCAATGACACCACCGGCATCATCAATATTGACGCCGCCTACGGCCAGCCATTCCTGTCCACCGGGGGCGGCATCGTCCTTAACTACGGCACCATCTGTATTCAGGGAGTCTGCCAGGACAGCGCAGCCTATAACCCAACAGACCCTTATGTAAGCATACTCTATTCCGGTGGGGTGATCGCCGCCACAGGTGAAACGGTCACGCTTACCGGTGGTGGGCTGATTCAGGGCGACGTCACCAATGACGGGACGGTGAGCGGCAGCGGTCAGTTAACCCTCAGCGACAGCAGCAGTACGCTGACCAACGATGCCACCGGCGTTATCAACACCAGCGTTACCGTCAATGAAGGCACCATGACCAACAACGCGTCCGGCATCATTAACGGCAAAATCACCCTCAACGATGGCATCGTGAACAACGAAGGGACGGTGAATAGCGTCGCCCTTAATGGTGGAACATTCAATAATGACGGCACGATAACCCAACATATCATCACGAACGGCGGCACGTTAAACACGCGTTCAGGTAGTCAGGTACTGCGTGGCGCGCAACTGAATGGCAAGACGGTGGTCAATAACAGCGGCATCTGGACTCTCGGCTATATGGGAGAAGGGAACTACAAAGGCACGCTCGACATCAATGGTAGCGCGGTCTTCAACAACAGCGGCAAGTTGGTTATTAATAACGCGCAAAACAACGTTAACATCTCTTACAATGGCGTGCTCTATAACACCAGCGCTGGAGATATCGAGATCACCAATGCCATAGCGGGTGCCGGTATCACGGTTCAGAAAGGCGTAGGCACGTTCATCAACGCCGGCGTGGTGAACGCTACGGCGCAGTCCATGATGGCAAGCGCCGGGAATGCCGACAGCGGTCACGCTTTCTTCTGGAACCAGGATGGCGGTATCGTTAACTACGACGTCGATAACGGTAAAGCCGTCAACTTCACCCACAATAACTACGTGGCGCAGAACGACGGCACCATGAACATCAGCGGCAACAATGCCATCGCGATGAACGGCAGCAAAAACGCCCAACTGGTGAACAACGGCACCATCAACCTGGGTACCACAGGTACCACCGATACCGGCATGGTCGCTATGGCGCTGGACGCGAACGCCACGGCAGATGCGGTGATTGAAAACAACGGCACCATCAATATCCATGCCAGCAACTCTTACGCCTTCAGCGTGGCGGGCGCGGGACATGTCGTCAACAACGGTACGGTGGTAATTGACCCGACAGTGGCCGGTTCCGGTCTTATCAAACAGGGCGATACCGTTAACGTGGAAGGCACAAACGGCAATAACGGCAACAGCAGCGAGGTGCATTACACCGACTATACCTTGCCGGGGACGCCATCCACGGTATCCGGCTCGTCGTCTTCCACCCCCGCTTCCTCCTCCGATATGAACGACCTGTCGGGCTACGTGGTCGGCACTAACACCGACGGCAGCGCAGGTAAGCTCCAGGTCAGCAACGCCAGCATGAATGGTGTTGGCATTAACACCGGCTTTACCGCTGGCACCGCTGACACCACCGTCACGTTTGATAACGTGGTCGAAGGCAGTAATCTGACCGATGCCAGCGCCATCCAGTCCACCTCCGTGGTCTGGAATGCGCAGGGCAGCACCGATACCGACGGCAACGTTGACGTGACCATGACCAAAAACGCCTACACCGCTGTCGCCACTGACACCAGCGTGAACAGCGTGGCAAAAGCGCTGGATGCGGGCTACACCAACAACGAGCTGTACACCAGCCTCAACGTGGGTACCACCGCCGAGCTGAACAACGCCCTGAAGCAGGTAAGCGGCAGCCAGGCCACCACCGCCTTCCGCGAGGCGCGCATACTCAGCAACCGCTTTAACATGCTGGCCGATGCTGCGCCGCAGGTGAAAGAGGGTCTGTCGTTTAACGCGGTGGCAAAAGGCGATCCGCGTGCCGAGCTGGGTAACGACACCCAGTACGACATGCTGGCGCTGCGCCAGACGCTGGACTTAACGGAAAACCAGAACCTGACGCTGGAGTACGGCATCGCCCGCATCGACGGTAACGGTTCGCAGAGTGCAGGCGACAACGGTCTGACCGGCGGCTACAGCCAGTTCTTCGGCCTGAAGCACAGCATGGCGTTTGACAGCGGTCTCGCCTGGAACAACGCCCTACGCTACGATGTACACAGCCTCGACAGCAGCCGCGCCGTCTCCTACGGCGACGTCAGTAAAGTCGCAGATTCCAGCGCCCGTCAGCAGTACATGGAGTTCCGCAGCGAAGGGGCAAAAACCTTCTCCCTGCTGGATGATGCGCTGAAAGTGACGCCGTATGCCGGAGTGAAGTTCCGTCATACGCTGGAAGACGGTTATCAGGAGCACAGCGCCGGGGACTTTAACCTGAGTATGAATGCGAGCAGCGAAACGGCGGTGGATTCCGTGTTTGGCCTGAAGCTGGACTACGCCGGTAAAAACGGCTGGGGTGCCAGCGCCACGCTGGAAGGCGGCCCGAACCTGAGCTACGCCAAAAGCCAGCGTACCGCCTCGCTTCAGGGCGCGGCAGGCCAGCAGTTCAGCGTCGATGATGGTCAGAAAGGCGGTGGCATCAACGGTCTGGCGACGGTCGGCGTGAAATACAGCGCCAAAGATACCCGCCTGAGCGTCGATGCTTACCAGTGGAAGGAAGACAACATCAGCGATAAAGGCTTTATGCTGAACCTGAAGAAAACCTTCTGATTACCCGGCGGATAAAACGCAAAACCGGGGAGACGTAAACGCCTCCCCGGTTATATGCAGGCCCGGTAAGCTAGCACCTCCGGGCACAAACTTTCTTACGCTTTATCGCCCAGCAGAACGGATTCCAGCGCGATTTTAATCATGTCGTTGAAGGTAGTCTGGCGCTCAGCAGCCGTAGTCTGCTCGTGCGTACGGATGTGGTCAGACACTGTGCAGATGGTCAGGGCTTTCGCACCAAACTCTGCCGCCACACCGTAGATGCCCGCCGCTTCCATTTCCACGCCCAGGATGCCGTACTTTTCCATTACGTCGAACATTTCACCGTCCGGGGAATAGAACAAGTCAGCCGAGAACAGGTTGCCCACGCGCGCATCAACGCCCAGCGCTTTTGCCGCATCTACCGCGTTACGCACCATATCGAAGTCAGCAATCGCGGAAAAATCGTGATCCTTGAAGCGAATACGGTTCACTTTGGAATCGGTGCAGGCACCCATACCGATAACCACGTCACGCAGTTTAACGTCCATACGAACAGCGCCGCAGGAACCCACGCGAATGATTTTCTTGACGCCGAAATCAGTGATCAGCTCTTTGGTGTAGATGGAGCAGGACGGGATACCCATACCGTGGCCCATTACCGAGATTTTGCGGCCTTTGTAGGTACCGGTGAAGCCCAGCATGCCGCGAACGTTGTTCACTTCACGCACGTCTTCGAGGAAAGTTTCTGCAATGTGCTTCGCGCGCAGCGGGTCACCCGGCATCAAGACGACGTCAGCGAAATCACCCATTTCTGCGTTAATGTGAGGAGTTGCCATCTTCAGTTCCTTATTCGTTATGTGTTCTCCCTCTCCCTGTGGGAGAGGGTTGGGGTGAGGGCATCAGGCCACACCCGTATTTCCCGTGGGAGAGGACCTGGGTGAGAGCATCAGGCCTCACCCAATGTGACTCAGAACATGGCCTTGCCATAATCCATGTCGGACGTACCAAAGTGTTTTGCAATCGTCTGACCGATATCCGCGAAGGTTTCACGGTGGCCGAGCGAACCAGGTTTCACTTTCGGGCCGTACACCAGCACCGGAATGTGCTCACGCGTGTGGTCGGTTCCGGTCCAGGTTGGGTCGCAGCCGTGGTCAGCAGTCAGGATCAGAATGTCATCTTCCCCGACCAGCTCCATCAGCTCTGGCAGACGGCGGTCGAACAGCTCCAGACCGGCAGCATAGCCAGCCACGTCACGGCGGTGACCCCAGGAAGAGTCGAAGTCAACGAAGTTGGTGAAGACAATGGTCTTATCGCCCGCGTCTTTCATCTCTTTGATGGTGGCATCAAACAGCGCATCCAGGCCGGTGGCTTTCACTTTTTTAGTGATACCGCAGTTGGCATAGATGTCCGCAATTTTACCCACGGAAACCACGTGACCGTCTTTCTCTTCGACCAGTTTTTGCAGCACGGTTGGCGCTGGAGGCTCAACGGCCAGGTCGTGGCGGTTACCGGTACGCTGGAAGTTACCTGCTTTGTCACCGATAAATGGACGCGCAATAACACGGCCAATGTTGTAGCCGCCTTCGGTCAGCTCTTCACGGGCGATTTCACACAGCTCGTAAAGTTTATCCAGGCCATAAGTCTCTTCGTGGCAGGCGATCTGGAACACGGAGTCAGCAGAGGTGTAGAAAATCGGCTTGCCGGTTTTCATGTGCTCTTCACCGAGTTCATCCAGGATCACGGTACCGGAAGAGTGGCAGTTACCGAGGTAACCCGGCAGGTTGGCGCGCTTAACCAGTTTGTCGAGCAACGCCTGCGGGAAGCTGTTCTGGTGATCGGAGAAGTAGCCCCAGTCAAACAGAACCGGCACACCGGCAATTTCCCAGTGACCAGACGGGGTATCTTTACCGGAAGAGAGCTCATGCGCCCAGGCGTACGCGCCCACCACTTCCGCGTTAGCATCCATACCGGCTGCAATCTTACCGGTAGAACCTTCGTGCGCTTTCACCAGACCCATACGCGTCAGGTTTGGCAGAGTCAGAGGGCCTTTACGACCGTTGTCCGCTTCGCCTTTGGCACAGGCTTCAGCGATGTGACCCATCGTATCGGCACCCACGTCACCAAAACGTTCTGCATCTTCTGTCGCGCCGATGCCGAAGGAGTCCAGCACCATAATAAATGCACGTTTCATAATTGTTCTCCGTACGTAGTGCTCAAAAGTAAGTGATCAGATCAGTATACTGCTATTCGGTAATACGACGATAGACCGTTGGTGTGCTTTCTGGTGCTTTATTGTCGAGCTGGATGGCGGCTTTCACGGCTTTTGCCGCTTCTTGCCAGCTGTTTTCATCTTTCGCGTGGATCACCGCCAGTGGGCGTTGTCCGTCGACGCTGTCACCCAGGCGGGCCATATCGGTAAAACCGACGCTGTAATCAATGGTGTCCGACGCCTGACGACGACCACCGCCCATTGAGACCACCGCCATGCCGAGCGCACGGGTGTCCATCGCAGAAACAAACCCAGCGGTATCAGCATAAACGGCTTTGCTGAGCGTCGCGGTTGGCAGGTATTTTGCGTAGTTTTCCACGAAATCAGCCGGGCCTTTCTGCGCGGCAACCATACGGCCAAAGATCTCTGCCGCTTTACCGTTGTCCAGTACCGCCTGCAGTTTCACGCGCGCGTCTGCGTCGTCTTTGGCGAGTTTGCCGGAGATAAGCATCTCCACGCACAGTGCCATTGTCACGTCGAACAGGCGCGGGTTACGGTATTCACCGGTCAGGAATTGCACGGCTTCACGCACTTCAACGGCGTTACCGGCGCTGGAAGCCAGCACCTGGTTCATATCGGTCAGCAGTGCAGTGGTACGCACGCCCGCACCGTTGGAAACACCAACGATAGCCTCGGCCAGTGCAGCAGAAAGTTCATACGTTGGCATAAACGCGCCGCTGCCCACTTTCACGTCCATCACCAGCGCATCCAGACCTTCCGCCAGCTTTTTCGCCAGAATCGAGGCGGTGATCAGCGGGATGGAGTCAACGGTTGCGGTGATATCGCGGGTAGCGTAGAAACGCTTGTCTGCCGGAGCAAGAGAGCTGGTCTGGCCGATAATCGCCACACCCACATCTTTAATAATATCGCGGAAGCGGTTGTCATCCGGGAAGATATCGAAGCCCGGAATGGCTTCCAGTTTATCGAGCGTACCGCCAGTGTGTCCCAGGCCACGCCCGGAGATCATCGGAATGTAACCCCCGCAGGCCGCGACCATTGGGCCAAGCATCAGCGAGGTTACGTCACCCACACCACCGGTGGAATGTTTATCTACAATCGGACCATTGAGGTCGAGGCTTTTCCAGTCCAGAACGGTTCCTGAATCTCGCATCGCCATGGTCAGCGATACACGCTCAGGCATCGACATATCGTGGAAGAAAATGGTCATCGCCAGAGCAGCAATTTGCCCTTCAGAGATGGTGTTATCACGAATACCATTGATAAAGAAGCGGATTTCTTCATCGCTTAATGCATGACCATCACGTTTTTTACGAATAATTTCTTGTGCGAGAAACACGGTAACCTCCCGAAGTAGGCCGGGCTCGCTACGCGCCACCCGGCATTTCAAATCTTAGTAGCTGCTTGCGCTCTTACCGTCGCCGTGACCCAGCGCCTTCAGCAGGCTTGCCAGCAGGCTGGATGCGCCAAAGCGGTAGTGACGGGAGTCCGCCCAGTCCGCACCGAACAGCTCATCAGCAATCGCCAGGAACTGTTGCGCGTCTTCAGCGGTACGCACGCCACCAGCTGGTTTGAAACCAACGGTTTTGGACACGCCCATATCACGGATCACTTCCATCATGATGCGTGCGCTTTCCGGGGTAGCGTTAACCGGCACTTTACCGGTAGACGTTTTGATGAAATCCGCACCGGCTTTGATGGAGATTTCAGACGCTTTACGAATCAGCGCCTCTTCTTTCAGTTCACCGGTTTCGATGATGACTTTAAGCAGCACGTTTGCCGCAGCACACGCGTCTTTACAGGCTTTCACCAGGTCGAAACCAATCTTCTCGTTGCCCGCGATCAGTGCGCGATACGGGAACACCACGTCAACTTCATCAGCACCGTAGGCAATGGCCGCGCGGGTTTCTGCCAGCGCAATGTCGATATCGTCGTTGCCGTGCGGGAAGTTAGTCACGGTAGCAATACGCACGTCCGGCGTGCCCTGCTCTTTCAGAGTCTTACGTGCAATCGGGATAAAACGCGGGTAAATACAGATGGCTGCGGTATTACCGACGGGCGTTTTCGCCTGATGGCACAGGGCGATGACTTTCTCATTGGTGTCGTCATCGTTCAGGGTGGTCAGGTCCATCAGTTTCAACGCGCGCAGGCTGCTTGCAGTTAAATCGGTCATAACATTCTCCAACGGCATTGCCGTATAAATTTACCTTGCGGGTCTGTGAGTATTCTAACATTCACCCGCACTTACACTTCGACATTCATCACAGTTAATGAAAACTGCGTACAAATTTGCATTACTGTAATGAGATCAACTTCAAACTTTAGTTCGCTAATTGCTGACTAAAGCAGCGATTACCCCTGTCGGATCAAAGGCCCTGACGGGATGGCTTCCTACAATCCGTTCATCATCCGCAGAACAATAAAGGAAGCGAATATGTCCCACGCCGGCCCCGACGCCCTGCAACAACGTTGTCAGAACATTGTGACAAGCCCGGTATTAACCCCGGAGCAAAAGCGGCATTTTCTGGCGCTGGAAGCGGAGAACAATCTCCCCTATCCAGACCTGCCTCAGGCTGCCCGTGCCGCACTGGACGAGGGCGTTATCTGCGACATGTTCGAAGGCCATGCGCCTTACAAACCCCGTTACGTCCTGCCGGATTACGCAAAATTTTTGGCTAACGGCTCGGAATGGCTGGAGCTGGAAGGGGCAAAAGATCTTGATGATGCCCTCTCGCTGTTAACCATCCTGTATCACCATGTGCCATCCGTCACATCAATGCCGGTCTACCTGGGACAACTCGATGCGTTACTGGATCCGTATGTTAGAATTCTAACACAAGAAGAAATCGATGTTCGAATAAAACGTTTCTGGCGTTACCTCGACAGAACGCTACCTGATGCTTTTATGCATGCCAACATCGGCCCGGCGGACACCCCCATCACGCGTGCCATTCTACGTGCGGATGCAGAAATGAAGCAGGTCGCACCCAATCTGACCTTTATTTATGACCCGGATGTTACGCCCGACACTCTGCTGCTGAGCGTGGCAAAAAACATTTGTGAATGCAGTAAACCACATGTTTCTAATGGCCCAGTCAATGATAAAATTTTCACAAAAGGCCGCTATGGTGTGGTGAGTTGTTACAACTCCCTGCCGCTCGCAGGCGGTGGCAGCACTCTGGTACGCCTCAACCTGAAGGCGATTGCTGAACGCAGCCATTCCCCTGAAGACTTCTTCACCCGCACGTTGCCGCACTACTGCCAGCAACAGATAGCCATCATTGATGCGCGTTGCGCGTTCCTGTATGAAAAATCCGGCTTCTTTGAGAATAGCTTCCTGGTCAAAGAGGGGCTGATTGATAGCGATCGTTTCGTGCCAATGTTTGGCATGTACGGTCTGGCTGAAGCGGTGAACCTGCTTTGTGAGAAAGGCGGTATCAAAGGTCGTTACGGTAAGGATGAGCAGGCCAACGCACTGGGCTATCGCATTAGCGAGCAGCTCTCGGCGTTTGTTGAAAACACCCCGGTGAAATACGGCTGGAAACAGCGCGCGCTCCTGCATGCACAGTCGGGGATCAGTTCCGACTCAGGCACCACGCCGGGCGCACGTCTGCCTTACGGTGATGAACCCGATCCCATCAGCCACCTGCTGGCCGTAGCACCGCACCATCAACACTACACGTCCGGGATCAGCGATATTCTGACGCTGGAAGAGACGGTAAAACGTAACCCGCAGGCGGTCGTACAGCTTTGTCTGGGGGCGTTTAACGCGGGTATGCGCGAATTTACCGCCAACGTCGCCGGTAACGATCTGGTGCGCGTTACCGGCTATATGGTGCGCCTGTCGGATCTGGAAAAATACCGCGAAGCCGGGTCGCGCACGAACACGACGTGGCTTGGCGAGGAGGCCGCGCGAAATACCCGCATTCTGGAACGTCAGCCACGCGTGATAAGCCATGAACAGCAGATGCGCTTTAGTTAGTCAGGTTATCCCCTTCTCCTGTGTGGACGGTCCAGGCAGCCGCCTGGCGCTGTTCCTGCAGGGCTGCAACCTGCGCTGCAAAACCTGCCACAACCCGTGGACAATCGGTCGCTGCAACGACTGCGGCGATTGCGTCCCCCATTGCCCGCACGATGCGCTGAACATTCAGGCCGGACGCGTCTGGTGGCAGGAGAGCCACTGCCAGCAGTGCGATACCTGCCTGCATTTATGCCAGCAACAGGCGACACCCATGGCGCACCGCTTCAGCGTGGAAGAGATCCTCACGCAAATTCACAAAGCAGCACCGTTTATAGAGGGGGTTACCGTAAGCGGCGGAGAAGCCACCACGCAGCTGCCGTTTTTGATCGCCCTTTTCTCGGCGATCAAAACCGATCCCGCGCTACGTCATTTAACCTGTCTGGTGGACAGTAATGGTCTGTTAGGGGAAACCGGCTGGCAAAAACTGCTGCCGGTGTTTGACGGTGCCATGCTGGATCTGAAAGCCTGGGGAAATGAGCATCACCGCTTCCTGACCGGGCGTGAAAACCCGCAGATCAAACACAGCATCCGCTGGCTGGCGCAACATCAACGGTTAACGGAACTGCGGCTGCTGGTGATCCCGGATCAGTGTGATTATCTGGAACATCTCAAACCGCTGATCGTCTTTATCCGTTCTCTGGGGGATGTCCCGGTGCGGATCAATGCCTTTCACGCACAGGGGGTTTACGGTGAGGCAGCGTCATGGCGCAGCGCCACGCCGGACGACGTTGAACCGCTGGCACTGGCGATGGAAAAACAAAAGATTACGGTGATCCGCCCGGCGCTTTATCTATAGTGTGACGCCAAAGAGTGAACGGGTATTCTCAAGCAACGCCCCGGCAATGAGCACTTCTGGCTCCTCACGCAGCTCGCACAGCGTGGTAAACACATGCGCCGCCTGCTCCGGGCGATTAGGCTGTCCCTGAAAACCGTTGAGCGGCATATCGGGGGCATCCGTTTCCAGTAACAACGCTGACAGCGGCAATTGTGCCATCACCTCCCGGGTTTTGCTGGCACGCGGGTAGGTAATTGTCCCACCAACGCCAATTTTATAACCCAGTTCAATAAACCGCTGTGCCTGTTGCAGGCTACCAGAAAAACCATGCACAACGCCCGTTCGCGGCAGATCGATACGTTTCAGATGCATTGCCAGTTTGTCATGGGTACGTCTGGAATGGAGGATCACCGGCAGATCGTGGCGTTTTGCCAGCCTGAGCTGTGCATCCAGGAGAGCCTGCTGGCGCTCAAACTGCGGATCATCGCGCCAGAGATCGAGCCCGATCTCACCGATGGCGACGAGTTTGTTCCCGGCGGTTTGCAAAACCACATCCAGCTTCTCAATATGCTCATCAAGATGACGCTCAATAACTATCGGATGCAGCCCAAGTGCAGCATATATGGCGCGATGGTGCTGAGCGAGGTTAAGAACACGCTCAAAATTAGCCGCTTCGATCGCAGGTACAATGATCGCCTGAACGCCTGCTTCGGCGGCTCTCGCAATGCTTTGTTCTTCATCACCCGTAAACGGCGGAAAATCAAAGTGGCAATGGGTGTCGACAAAGCAGTGCATCACGCCAGATCCTCGCTATCAAATTGTGCCTCATTCGCTGCGCCTGGCTGGCGAGGTGATAATCCATTTATGCTCCTCCAGCCCGTGGTCATGTTCAGACACAGTAACGCACATCCCCACGGGTACTCAAATGAGAAAAAGCCAGTCGCAAGGACTGGCTTCAGTGTCGCTGTCAGAGTAATGCATAGCTATGGACGGCGACGTCCAGTAAACAGGCTGACCAGGAACAGGATAATGCCGACGACAAAGACAATTTTCGCCGCACCCGCTGCCGTCCCCGCCAGACCACCAAAGCCCAGCGCGGCGGCAATTAACGCGATAACCAGAAATATAATGCCCCAACGAAACATAAGCCTCTCCTTTACCATAGTTAATGTCGGCCGCTAAGCATGAGCGCTCAGGCTACTCACCGGCGTTTTTCCAGGTGTAGTTCTTATTTCGCCCTCAGGCCTCAGCCAGACGGGCGAATTGTGCTCATTTACTTCGTCTTCAGATCGTTGTTGACGCTCTTCACACCCTCAACGGCTTTCGCAATGGATACGGCATGTTCAGCCTGAGCCTGACTCTCGACAACACCACTCAGGGTGACAACTTTATTGTCGGTTTTAACGGAAATACCAGCGCTCTTGATATTTTTATCATCCACCAGCGCAGCTTTCACTTTTGCTGTAATTGAGCTGTCATCCATGAAATTACCGACTTTATTCAGAGAGCTATCGATTTTTTCCCCTGCGCTATTTGCGGTGGACTGCACGTTATCCATTGTGTTGGTTTCCGCGAGGACAGAACTGCTCACGAGGATGCTACCCAATGTGACCGCCAGCAGAGTTTTCGAAATCTTCAGTCTTGTCATATTCATCGATATATTCCTGTGTTTTACCCGTTATTTGGGCAACATATTTTCCTTACAGACAGATTGATATATTGCGAATAAACACCCGGATAAAATAGCGAACCAGAAAATATATTCTGAATAGTTAATTCATCCACATTCGGTGCTAAACACTGAGTTAAATATAGATCACTATCCCTGTGTCGCATTCAGAATAGGTCAAAAAACGAGCAGCATTCAGGAAAATGCGATGATTTAAGAACATTCCGCAAGGGATTAATAAGACTGGATTTAAAGAAGAGCACGGCGGCTGCCGTGCTCTGAGAGGAGATTAGTGTTCGCGCGTTTTGCGGAACTGCACGTCAGGATAACGTTCCTGCGTCAGGTTCAGGTTCACCATTGTCGGCGCGATATAGGTCAGGTTATCACCGCCATCCAGCGCCAGCTGAATTTCGTTCTTACGCTTAAATTCTTCGAATTTCTTCACGTCAGAACACTCAACCCAGCGCGCCGTGGCCACGTTGACTGATTCGTAAATCGCTTCGACGTTGTACTCGCTTTTCAGACGCGCAACGACCACGTCGAACTGCAGCACACCGACAGCGCCCACGATCAGATCGTTGTTGGCAATCGGACGGAACACCTGTACAGCACCCTCTTCGGAGAGCTGTACCAGCCCTTTCAGCAGCTGTTTCTGCTTCAGCGGATCGCGCAGGCGAATACGACGGAACAGCTCCGGTGCGAAGTTCGGAATACCGGTGAACTTCATCATCTCACCCTGGGTGAACGTATCACCGATCTGGATGGTACCGTGGTTGTGCAGGCCGATGATGTCACCCGGATACGCTTCTTCAACGTGGGAACGGTCGCCCGCCATAAAGGTCAGTGCGTCGGAGATCACCACGTCTTTACCGATACGCACCTGACGCAGCTTCATGCCCTTTTCATACTTACCGGACACCACGCGCATGAACGCTACGCGGTCACGGTGTTTCGGGTCCATGTTGGCCTGAATTTTAAAGACGAAGCCAGTGAATTTTTCTTCCTGTGCTTCCACTTCACGGGTGTCGGTTTTACGCGGCATCGGGCGTGGTGCCCACTCAATCAGACCGTCCAGCATATGGTCAACGCCGAAGTTACCCAGTGCGGTACCGAAGAAGACCGGTGTAATTTCGCCACTCAGGAACAGCTCTTTGTCGAACTCATGAGACGCCCCCTTCACCAGCTCCAGCTCGTCACGCAGCTGCGCGGCCAGCTCTTCACCGACTGCCGTGTCCAGATCCGGGTTATCCAGACCTTTTACAATGCGCACTTCCTGAATGGTGTGGCCTTTACCGGTCTGGTACAGGTAGGTTTCGTCTTTATAGAGATGGTAAACGCCCTTGAACAGCTTACCGCAGCCAATCGGCCAGGTGATCGGCGCACAGGCGATCTTCAGCTCGTTTTCCACTTCATCCATCAGCTCCATCGGGTCGCGGATGTCACGGTCGAGTTTGTTCATGAAGGTGAGGATCGGCGTATCGCGCAGACGGGTGACTTCCATCAGCTTACGGGTACGATCTTCTACACCTTTCGCGGCGTCGATCACCATCAGGCAGCAGTCTACCGCCGTCAGGGTACGGTAGGTATCCTCGGAGAAGTCTTCGTGGCCCGGGGTATCCAGCAGGTTTACCAGGCAGTCGTGATACGGAAACTGCATCACGGAAGTGGTAATTGAAATACCACGCTGCTTTTCCATCTCCATCCAGTCGGATTTTGCATGCTGGCTGGAGCCACGGCCTTTTACGGTACCGGCGGTCTGGATCGCCTGTCCGAACAGCAACACCTTCTCGGTGATGGTCGTTTTACCGGCATCCGGGTGCGAAATAATGGCAAAAGTGCGGCGTTTGGCCACCTCTTGCAGATAAGGAGACAACGTCATAATCAAATCTTCTTATGTAAGCGCGACAGCAGGCCGCGCATCATGGAATACGAAAAATGCGGCTATTTTACCCATCAATGGGGGGCAGGCAATCATTGTTTACACAGGAGCTGCTCCAGTTCGTTCAATGACGTGACGGTCCAGGTCGGCTCGATCCCTTCCGGCTGCGCGCGGCCATGCGCGTTCAGCCAGACGGTCGACAGACCTGAGTTCATGCCGCCAAGAATGTCTGATTCGGCAGTATCGCCGACCATCAGTACACGCTCACGGTCAGGATTACCCGCTTGTTCAAGCGCATAATCAAAAATACGCGGATCAGGTTTTGGCACGCCGACCTCTTCCGAGATCACCAGCGCGTCGAAATGATCGCGCAGGCCGGTGCGCTCAAGGCGGATCTGCTGCAGCGCGGTAAAGCCATTGGTGATGATCCCAAGCTTCGCCTTGCCTTTCAGCGAATCCAGCAGGGAAACCGCCCCTGGCAGCGGTGCGCAAATCTCGGCCATCGCGTTCAGGAACGCGTCGTTCAGCAAACCCGGGCTGACGTTTAACCGCTCCGCCCATGCATCAAAGCGCTGGTGCTGCAGCTGTAACGCGGTGATGGCACCGTTCTGGTAATCCACCCACAGCGGTTTGTTTACCGCCTGATAGTCCTGAAAATCTTCAGCGGTGAAGGTGACGCTATAATCCAGAAACATCCGCTGCAGGCCACCGAATGCGTCAAACGTGAACAGCGTTTCGTCGGCATCAAAGAAAATCCAGTCCCATTTCATCGTTACAACCTTATTTTAGTTATCCAAGCGGCAAAGCCATAATAATGGCGTCTTCACGTCCCTCTGCGGTGGGGTAGTAGTTACGGCGGATTGTCGCCTCGTTAAAGCCTAAGCTTTCGTAGAGTGCGATGGCGGCGACATTCGATGCACGCACTTCCAGCCACAGGGTGAAAACGTCACGGATTTCCAGCTCGCGGATGAGATGCTCAAGCAGTTCCCTGCCCAGCCCACGACGCTGAAACGCAGGATCAACGGCGATATTAAACAGCGTTGCCTCATCAAGGACGACCTGAGTAATCGCAAACGCGGCCATTGTGCCGTCAACATCCAGGCGGTAGTTCAGGTACCGTTCACCCTGGTTGCTGGCGAACGTTTTTTCGCTCCACGGAAATGCGTGGGCGCGTGTTTCAATCGCGAACGCTGTTGTCAGGTCAGGCGTCGTGAGGGAAGAAATCGTGTTCATATTCGCAGATTTGTTGCCATAGCGCGCGGCGCGCGTTTGGGTTGGCTTTCAGTTCTTCCAGCGCGGGCGAGCTGATCTGGCTCCCCTGGAGGGTGCTCTCGTCTGGCTCCCCCATTCGCCAGCTATTGCAGCGACTGTCAGGAGGGAGCATCGCGACCCGCTCTGGCGTCAGCTGTAAAACCTGATCGGAGGTCAGCTTCAGGCTACGAAGGACATCACCGATAAGGGGTTCATTCAGGGCAGGCAGTTCTTCCGCCACCATCACCAGGCGCACGTGCGCAGGGATGGAGATCGCGATTTCACCCTGCAACGCCGTCGGGCGACGCAAGGCCCACTGGGTAATGCCCAGTTGCTGCAACTGCCAGTCTCGTCGGGATGTCATAGCGAAAACTCCTGTCTCTCAGGCGCGCAAATATAGCAAATGTGTCGAAAGTGCGCCATCTACCTACTATAATCCCCGCCTGAGTTTATTGAGGAACAATTCATGTCTGCATTTACCCCGGCAAGTGAAGTCTTGCTGCGCCACAGTGATGATTTCGAACAAAGCCGTATTCTGTTTGCCGGAGATATGCAGGATGACCTGCCTGCGCGTTTCGACTGTGCTGAAAGCCGTGCCCACACCCAATATTACCACCACTGGCAGGTGTTGAGCCGCCAGATGGGCGAGCGCGCGCGCTTTAGCCTGGTGGCAGAGCAGAGCGATGTTGCCAACTGCGATACGCTGATTTATTACTGGCCGAAGAACAAACCGGAAGCCCAGTTCCAGCTGATGAACCTGCTCTCCCTGCTGCCGGTCGGTTGCGACATCTTCGTTGTCGGTGAGAACCGCAGCGGCGTGCGTAGCGCAGAGCAGATGCTCGAAGAGTATGCCCCGCTGAACAAAGTCGACAGCGCCCGTCGCTGCGGCCTGTACCACGGTCGCCTGGAAAAACAGCCATCGTTTGATGCAGATAAATACTGGGGCGAATATCAGCTTGACGGTCTGACCATCAAAACCCTGCCGGGCGTCTTCAGCCGCGACGGTCTGGATGTTGGCAGTAAGCTGCTGCTGTCCACCCTGACGCCGCACACCAAAGGCAAAGTGCTGGACGTGGGTTGTGGTGCGGGCGTACTGGCGACAGTACTTGCCAGCCACTCGCCAAAAGTGCGTTTAACGCTGTGTGATGTCAGTGCTCCAGCGGTGGAAGCCAGCCGCGCAACGCTTGCGGCCAACGGCATTGAAGGCGAAGTGATGGCCAGCAACGTCTTCTCTGATGTGACTGGTCGCTTTGACATGATTATCTCTAACCCACCGTTCCACGACGGGATGGAGACCAGCCTTGAGGCGGCGCAAACGCTGATCCGTGGTGCAGTCCGTCACCTCAACAGCGGCGGCGAGTTGCGTATCGTCGCGAACGCCTTCCTGGCGTACCCGAAAGTGCTGGATGAAACCTTTGGCTTCCACGAAGTGATCGCCCAGACCGGCCGCTTTAAGGTTTACCGCACCGTGATGACACGTCAGGCGAAAAAATAATTCGTCATGTTTGTTTGCCGGATAAGCGCCAGCGCCATCCGGCAAACAGGCGTCTCTGTTCCGACCATTTTTGCAGCAATCAATAAAAGGTGCGCACTTTTCAGTTGACGTAAAGCTGAAAACATCTAGAATGCGCCTCCGTGGTTACGATACTTTTACAGTATCGATGGTATGCGAAGGTGGCGGAATTGGTAGACGCGCTAGCTTCAGGTGTTAGTGTCCTTACGGATGTGGGGGTTCGAGTCCCCCCCCTCGCACCATAAATCACGTTGATATTGCTCGCACTGGGCGAAGGTGGCGGAATTGGTAGACGCGCTAGCTTCAGGTGTTAGTGTCCTTAGGATGTGGGGGTTCGAGTCCCCCCC
>NZ_JBJURN010000050.1:0-1257 GCF_046622475.1 Enterobacter sp. LM3
TGAAGTGGTCTACTTAATTTGGACACGACCTGAGGTTCTTTGTCTTTCCATCTCGGCAGGTGTTAACCCTCCGTTGTTTTTATGCGGCCTTACCCGGTTGTAATACCCACTCAGGTACTGAACCACATCCTTCACTGCTTCACTTCTGTTTCGGTAGCCTTCACGTAACAACCATTCCGTTTTAAGACTCCGGAACAGCCTCTCTGCAACGGCATTGTCCCAGCAGTTTCCTTTGCGACTCATGCTGAGTCTGATGCCGTACAGCTTCGCTATGTCCCTGTATGACATGCTGGCATACTGAGAACCCTGGTCAGAGTGGAACATTAATCCTTTTGGACGGCCCCGGTTTTCCCAGGCCATTGTAAGGGCATTCTGCGCCAGCTGGCTGTCAGCCACAGACGAGAACGCCCAACCCACCACTTTTCGCGCGTATAAATCCAGTACCACTGCCAGATACAGCCAGCCCGCTTGTGTTCTGATAAAAGTGATATCTCCACACCACACATTATCCGGTGCATTTACCGTAAAATTGCGACTGAGATGATTTTCCGCCAGATTAGACTGCCGGTTACACAGGCGATAGCGGTGTTTTCCGGGCTGCCTGCTCACCAGACCGGCTTCTTTCATCAGTCGCCCGGCCTTGTAACGCCCAACGTTTTCTCCTTCGCGGCGAAGCAGTAAAGACAACGTTCTTGCTCCGGCTGAGCCCCGCCCAAGACGGTGTAGCTCGGCCACCCTTCGCTGTAGGGCAATTCGCGTCGTATCCGGTTGTTTCTGGCGTTTGCGATGGTAGTAAACCAGACTCCGGCAAACGCCGAGGACCGCACAGAGCTCTTTTACGCTGTATTCCTGGCTCAGGGCGGCGACAAGTTTCAGGGCTTGCTGGCGTCCGACATCAGCAAAGCTGTAGCCTTTTTTAATATCTCCTTGTCCCTCTCAAGCCGCTGAACCCGTTCTTCAAGCTGACGAATGTACTGCTGCTCTGGCGTGAGCGGAGGAGCCGGAGAGGGGATGCCCTGACCGGATAAAACCAGGCCACCACGTTCAATTTCAAGCTGTCTGACCCAGCGTCTCATGGCCGTGACACCGACATCAGAGGCTTCGCAGGCCTGGCGGAATGAGTAGCCATGGTCAAGGACCAGCTCAGCGCACTCGCGTTTAAACTCTGGGGTAAATCGGCGTGAATTCATTTTTTGCACCTCATCAGTTATTTAATTTATAACCTCTGAACGTGTCTAAAACTATTAAACCACTTCA
>NZ_JBJURN010000051.1:0-714 GCF_046622475.1 Enterobacter sp. LM3
CCACCGGCATTCATCCAGCCCTGGCGAAGCTGAGCTTCTTCATTCTGGCGTTGCGCAGCACGACTACTCATTGCCCCGCCATCCTTCAGCGCACGGGTTTTCTCGCCGATCTGTGTAACATATTTCTGGGATGTATCCTGCAGGCGGTTTAGTCGTTCCTGGGCTACGATCTGATCGCCGAGTTTTGCATTCATCTCCGCGCGGGAAAGCACCTCGCTCTTGCTGGCCAGCAGGGATTTTTCCTCAGCAGAGAGCGTCCGGGTCTTCGCCGCGGCTTCCAGCACGACAAAGCGGGACTGCTGACGCCACAGCTCCTGACGCTGCTGACTGATAGTGTCATTTATACCCTTATGCTCCTGCAAAGTACGTAACTGCGCCTCCAGCTCCATCGTCTGGGCGCTGGCGGTGTCTGTTGCACGAGCACCGGCAGGTGTTCTGACTGCGGGAGTTTTCTTCGGCTTTTTAAGGGTGTCTTCGTACTCTTTTTTCGCAGCAGCAAGGTTGATGTTGTAGTCAGCCTGGAGGATCCGACCAGCTTTCAGCGCCTTGTTGAGTTCGTTCTGCCTGGCCGTATATTTTTCCAGAGCAGTCTGGCTTTTTGCATAGTTCGCCTGCGCCTGCGCGGCATACTTCTGACGATCGGATTCCGCTGCCGCCTCACGGGAGGCATTTTCTTCGTTCGCTTTGGCAACTCCCGCCTGCTGCTGTGCCATG
>NZ_JBJURN010000051.1:912-1120 GCF_046622475.1 Enterobacter sp. LM3
TTCAGTGTGTCTGCAGCAGACTCAATCGTCCCCATGTTGTCGCGGATAGATTTTGTCTGATCGTTAAATCCTGCAGTAGCAGCCTCGTTTGCTGCCTGCAGTGCGCCTGCCTCATCACCTGCACGCTGCAGCTGCGCCACATGGGCAATCTGTTCTGCGGTAACATTGTGGAACTGCTGAGCCATCGCGATCAGACCCGATGTCGGGT
>NZ_JBJURN010000052.1:0-1097 GCF_046622475.1 Enterobacter sp. LM3
CTGACCGCTGCAATCACTACCGTTCTGGCAAAAACCTACGGTGGTTCTGCTCGTGCATTCGACCAGATCGATAACGCACCAGAAGAAAAAGCTCGTGGTATCACCATCAACACTTCCCACGTTGAATATGACACCCCGACTCGCCACTACGCACACGTAGACTGCCCAGGCCACGCCGACTATGTTAAAAACATGATCACCGGTGCTGCGCAGATGGACGGCGCGATCCTGGTTGTTGCTGCGACTGACGGCCCTATGCCTCAGACTCGTGAGCACATCCTGCTGGGTCGTCAGGTAGGCGTTCCTTACATCATCGTGTTCCTGAACAAGTGCGACATGGTTGATGACGAAGAGCTGCTGGAACTGGTAGAGATGGAAGTTCGTGAACTGCTGTCTCAGTACGATTTCCCAGGCGACGATACTCCAATCGTTCGTGGTTCTGCTCTGAAAGCGCTGGAAGGCGAAGCAGAGTGGGAAGCGAAAATCATCGAACTGGCTGGCTTCCTGGATTCTTACATCCCAGAACCAGAGCGTGCGATTGACAAGCCATTCCTGCTGCCAATTGAAGACGTATTCTCCATCTCCGGTCGTGGTACCGTTGTTACCGGTCGTGTAGAGCGCGGTATCATCAAAGTTGGCGAAGAAGTTGAAATCGTTGGTATCAAAGAGACTGCGAAGTCTACCTGTACTGGCGTTGAAATGTTCCGCAAACTGCTGGACGAAGGCCGTGCTGGTGAGAACGTTGGTGTTCTGCTGCGTGGTATCAAACGTGAAGAAATCGAACGTGGTCAGGTACTGGCGAAGCCAGGCTCAATCAAGCCACACACCAAGTTCGAATCTGAAGTGTACATTCTGTCCAAAGACGAAGGCGGCCGTCATACTCCGTTCTTCAAAGGCTACCGTCCACAGTTCTACTTCCGTACAACTGACGTGACCGGTACCATCGAACTGCCAGAAGGCGTAGAGATGGTAATGCCAGGCGACAACATCAAGATGGTTGTGACGCTGATCCACCCAATCGCGATGGACGACGGTCTGCGTTTCGCAATCCGTGAAGGCGGCCGTACCGTTGGCGCGGGCGTTGTTGCTAAAGTTCT
>NZ_JBJURN010000053.1:0-1009 GCF_046622475.1 Enterobacter sp. LM3
GTAAAACGAACCACTCACTTTTAGAGATCTTCCGACATACTGATTGTATTCCCTGAGGAGATCGCCATGCGTAAAGCCCGATTCACTGAGCACCAGATCATCGCTGCCCTGAAGTCTGTTGAAGCCGGACGTATCGTCAAGGATGTCTGCCGCGAAGCAGGGATTTCTGAAGCCTCGTACTACAACTGGAAAGCAAAGTACGGTGGGATGGAAGCCTCTGATATCAAAAAGATGAAAGATCTTGAGGACGAAAACCGACGCCTCAAACAGATGTTTGCTGATCTCAGCCTTGAGTGCCGGGCACTTAAAGACGTCATCGAAAAAAAGCTTTAAAACCAGCGATAAAGCGTGAACTCGTCAGCTATCCGACAGCGCAATTTGCCATGAGTTTACGCCAGGCCTGCAGGACAGTATCGCTGAGCAGGACGGTGTATTTTTATCGGCCCGATACCCGGCGTGATGAACCGGTGATCCATGCACTGACTGAACTGGCAGAACGCTATCCGCGATATGGTTTTAAGAAGCTGTTCCAGCTGCTGCGCAGGCAGGGCAATACCTGGAACCATAAACGCGTTCACCGGATTTACTGCCTGCTGAAACTGAATTTTCGTCGCAAGGGAAAACAGCGTCTGTCAGTGCGTAACCCGGCACCACTGGCGACGCCGCAAGCGTTAAACCAGAGCTGGTCCATCGATTTTATGCACGACGCGCTGCTCTGCGGCAGACGCTTCCGGACCTTCAATGTGGTGGATGATTTTAACCGCGAAGCACTGGCGATAGAAATCGACCTGAATATCCCGGCTCAGCGAGTCATCCGGGTGTTGGACAGGATCGTGGCAAACCGCGGCTACCCGCTGAAGATGTGGATGGACAACGGGCCAGAACTGGTCTCACTGGCGCTGGCACAATGGGCCGAAGAACATGGCGTGCAACTCGAATTTATCAAGCCGGGTAAACCAACACAGAATGCTTTTATCGAACGGTTCAACCGGACATACCGGACAGAAAT
>NZ_JBJURN010000054.1:0-935 GCF_046622475.1 Enterobacter sp. LM3
TTGACGATCACTTCGTCGATGCGATCCAGCTGCGCGCTGTTCCCTGCGACCGTAGCCGACAGCCTTTTGCGCGTGGCCACCTGCGCCAGCCCGTTCTGGATTATCGCAATTGCCGAGTTCTTCACGCCTCCTGTCATGCCGTCCATCGAAACGGAAATCTCATCGATTTTTACAGCAGCCTGCGCCAGACCGTCAGCATTCTCCTGTATCTCTTGCGCCTGCTTCTCCAGCTCGCCGGCATGACTTTTGATGTCATCCGCCATACCAGCAATTTTTTCATTGCTGTCTACAGCGTTCTCGATCAGGTCTTTGAATGTCTCAGACCCCTTCATATCCTCCAGGATGGCATCAGTGATATCAGAAACATCAGTGCTGGCCTGCCCCCGAACAAAGTCGGTATACCCCGATTCATTACCGGTTCGGTCAACCAGCTGCGCGCGGTACCAGAAAATCTGTCCCGCCTTAAGCCCCATCTGCTGATATTTACGTTGTGGGTATGGTACATCGGCCAGCAGTATCGCATCGCCCTCCGTCCCCGTCAGGCTGTACTGAATTTCCGTCTTCAGCGTGTCGTCCGTATTCGCCGGGAACGCCCAGTTCAGATCAATACCAAATACCACGTTTTCCGAAGCGATAAAGCTCACCGGCTTCGGCGGATTTCCCACTTTTCCGGTTAACGTTTTCTCTTCTGAATAACCCCATCCGGATGAAATTTCAGCAGCGTTAATGGCTCGCACGCGTACCAGATATCGTCCTGCATAAATGCCAGGAATATCGAAGGATGTGGTAGAGCTGCGCGGCACATTCACCCAGTTCCCGTCATTGCGACGCCACTGTGCCTCATAGGCTATGGCATTTTGAGCCTGATCCCAGCTGACGCGCATAGTCTCAACGCTGATGTTCTGCTGAACGACAGAGAACGAGTTGATCACGAT
>NZ_JBJURN010000055.1:0-935 GCF_046622475.1 Enterobacter sp. LM3
TTGACGATCACTTCGTCGATGCGATCCAGCTGCGCGCTGTTCCCTGCGACCGTAGCCGACAGCCTTTTGCGCGTGGCTACCTGCGCCAGCCCGTTCTGGATTATCGCAATTGCCGAGTTCTTCACGCCTCCCGTCATCCCGTCCATCGATACGGAAATCTCATCGATTTTTACAGCGGCCTGTGCCAGACCGTCAGCATTCTCCTGTATCTCTTGCGCCTGCTTCTCCAGCTCGTCGGCATGACTTTTGATGTCATCCGCCATATCAGCAATTTTTTCATTGCTGTCCACAGCGTTCTCGATCAGATCTTTGAATGTCTCAGACCCCTTCATATCCTCCAGGATGGCATCAGTGATATCAGAAACATCGATGCTGGCCTGCCCCCGTACAAAGTCGGTATACCCCGATTCATTACCGGTTCGGTCAACCAGCTGCGCGCGGTACCAGAAAATCTGTCCCGCCTTAAGCCCCATCTGCTGATATTTACGTTGTGGGTATGGTACATCGGCCAGCAGTATCGCATCGCCCTCAGTCCCCGTCAGGCTGTACTGAATTTCAGTCTTCAGCGTGTCGTCCGTATTCGCCGGGAACGCCCAGTTCAGATCGATACCAAATACCACGTTTTCCGAAGCGATAAAGCTCACCGGCTTCGGCGGATTTCCCACTTTCCCGGTTAACGTTTTCTCTTCTGAATAACCCCATCCGGATGAAATCTCAGCGGCATTAATGGCACGTACGCGTACCAGATATCGTCCTGCGTAAATGCCAGGAATATCGAAGGATGTGGTAGAGTTGCGCGGCACATTTACCCAGTTCCCGTCATTGCGACGCCACTGTGCCTCATAGGCTATGGCATTCTGAGCCTGATCCCAGCTGACGCGCATAGTCTCAACGCTGATGTTCTGCTGAACGACAGAGAACGAGTTGATCACGAT
>NZ_JBJURN010000056.1:0-842 GCF_046622475.1 Enterobacter sp. LM3
CCACCGGCATTCATCCAGCCCTGGCGAAGCTGAGCTTCTTCATTCTGGCGTTGCGCAGCACGACTACTCATTGCCCCACCGTCCTTCAGCGCACGGGTTTTCTCGCCGATCTGTGTAACATATTTCTGGGATGTGTCCTGCAGGCGGTTTAGTCGCTCCTGGGCTACGATCTGATCGCCGAGTTTTGCATTCATCTCCGCGCGGGAAAGCACCTCGCTTTTGCTGGCAAGCAGGGATTTTTCCTCAGCAGAGAGCGTCCTGGTCTTCGCTGCGGCTTCCAGCACGACAAAGCGGGACTGCTGACGCCACAGCTCCTGACGCTGCTGACTGATAGTGTCATTTATCCCCTTATGCTCCTGCAAGGTACGTAACTGCGCCTCCAGCTCCATCGTCTGGGCGCTGGCGGTGTCTGTCGCACGAGCACCGGCAGGTGTTCTGACTGCGGGGGTTTTCTTCGGCTTTTTAAGGGTGTCTTCGTACTCTTTTTTCGCAGCAGCAAGGTTGATGTTGTAGTCAGCCTGGAGGATCCGACCAGCTTTCAGCGCCTTGTTGAGTTCGTTCTGCCTGGCCGTGTATTTTTCCAGAGCAGTCTGGCTTTTTGCATAGTTCGCCTGTGCCTGCGCGGCGTACTTCTGACGGTCAGACTCAATGGACGCTTCTTTTGCAGCGCTCTCTTCTTTATCCTTCTCTATTCCGGCCTGCCGCTTTGCATTTTCAAGTGCCAGCCTGGCCTGTTCCCGATCATTCCAGAAAAGGTCACGAGCTTTGGAATTGACATAGCCATCGTTTTTACGCAGGTTCCAGATTTCATCGGCCTTTTTGAACGCGGCTTCGGCTTTCGC
>NZ_JBJURN010000057.1:0-824 GCF_046622475.1 Enterobacter sp. LM3
ACGAAAATAAGTGCCTCAAGGAGTGCTGACTTCCCTAATAATGATGAGGACGAATCGGTAAAAGTAATTGTTCTTGATGCGTTCCCTCCTCCAGAAATAACAGCGTCACTGCCAATTCCCACGTTTGCTATATCACCGACAAAACTGGTTGCTTCAACAGTACCTTTGAAGCTTCCGCTTGTTGCATAAACAGTTCCACGTACGGTGACGTTATTGAACACTGCATAACCTGATTTATTGATGTGCCAGCCAACATTGCCTGTCCCGTCCCAGGTTGAGGACTGGATATAGTTGCCGATTTTGCCGTTACCGATCGTACCGTCACCAATCACCGTATCCCGGATAATCGTCTGCCCGTTCTGAATAACGAATGGGAGAGTAACATCGCTTCCTGCCTGGGTCATAACTGCGAAACGGTCAGCCAGGAAAATCACCTGCGACTGCATACCCGCTGGCGTGTTCTCAACGCCTATCCCCATCCCGGCTGCGTACTGTCGACCATTCGCATCGACTGCAACCTTGATGTTGTACATCGCACTGAGTTCGCCGTTTACGTTCGCAATTGCCTGGGCGTTCGTGGTTATCGCAGCTGTGTGTCCGTTAACGGTCGCTGTTATGGCGTTTATCTGCGTGGCCGTGGCCTGCTGATAATTCGAAACTGTCTGGCTCAGGCTGTTGATGGATGCCGTGTTACCGTTGACGTTCGTCTGCAGGCTCAGTAATGCGCGTGCCGTTGCCTCCTTTTCGTTGACGATCACTTCGTCGATGCGATCCAGCTGCGCGCTGTTCCCTGCGACCGTAGCCGACAGCCTTTTGCGCGTGGC
>NZ_JBJURN010000058.1:0-698 GCF_046622475.1 Enterobacter sp. LM3
GCCAGCAAACAAAGTGCAGATAACCGTGCTTCATACGCGTTCGGTGGGGTAACAAACACTGCTGCACAGGGGTATCCAGTCCCATTACTTTACGGGCGCAGGCTTATCGGCGGTGCAATCATCTCCGCAGGGATTTACGTCGAAGACCAACAGTAATTTTCTGCTTCTTTCAGGCCACCTTTTGGTGGCTTTTTTTATGGGCTCAATATGGCAACTGAAACCATTATTAAAGGCCGCAAGGGCGGCAGTTCCAGCGCACGAACCCCAACAGAGCAGCCAGATGATCTGCAGTCTGTTGCGAAGGCAAAAATACTTATTGCATTGGGAGAGGGGGAATTTGCTGGGAAGCTTACAGCGCGTGATATTTACCTGGACGGCACGCCGCTGGAAAACTCGGATGGCTCGCAGAACTTTAGTGGTGTAGCGTGGGAGTTTCGACCGGGAAATCAGGCGCAAAAATACATTCAGGGTATTCCAGGTACTGAGAACGAAATTAACGTCGGGACTGAAGTTTCGAGTGATACGGCCTGGACTCATACTTTAACCAATACACAGCTCTCAGCAGTTCGTCTGCGCCTGAAGTGGCCATCGCTGTTCGAGCAGAAAAACAACGGCGATCTGGTTGGTTATTCTATTAACTATGCCATTGAGCTGCAGACCGATGGCGGCTCCTGGCAGACGGTGTTGAATACTAACGT
>NZ_JBJURN010000059.1:0-689 GCF_046622475.1 Enterobacter sp. LM3
CTGCCCGGTTTCGGCGACGCCGGGTTCTGCTGCGCCTGGAACAGCCACGCGTTTGGCTTGCGGAAGTCATAGTCATCAAGGCTGTAAATCCCCGGTGTGACGCTGTCCTCCAGCGCCCACTGGCCGATACCTTCTTCGTCGGTACTGCCGCCTGACGGCGTCTGGTGATAAGGGATCACCTCGTAGCCGCTGTACGGCTGATGCTGCGTGGCGGCATCGGTCAGGACCAGGGTGTGTTTGTCGGCTTCATGGCTGAAGTGCCAGGCAATCCCTTCCAGCTCCATCAGACGGCTGATAAAGTCCAGGCTCGACTCCTGATACTGCACGCAGTAGTCCCACACCCGGTAGCTGCCGGTGAGCTTGTCTTCCATGTTGACCTGATGCTCACCCAGCAGGGTTTTCACAATCTGCGGCACCGTCTGCCCCTGGAAGATACGCAGGTTACGGTCGCGCTTCATCGGCCACAGATCCGGCTCCACCGTCAGCTGATACACCGCGTAACGGGTTCCGGTCAGCTCAATAGCGCTGACGGCCACGCGCGTGATCTTCCCGTTGATATAGCGGGAGGTGAGCAGGTTTTGCGTCGGGATGGTTACCGTGACCGGCTGACCCAGCAGTTTGCTGCGGTCAATGCGCGCATCCGTGCCAAGCAGCGTCAGCGTCAGGGCGAACGACTCGGACATCGCCTC
>NZ_JBJURN010000006.1:0-36624 GCF_046622475.1 Enterobacter sp. LM3
GTGAATTCATTTTTTGCACCTCATCAGTTATTTAATTTATAACCTCTGAACGTGTCTAAAACTATTAAACCACTTCAGTGCCAACCTGTAATTTGTGGGGAACCCTCAGCCCTGTGGGTGAGGGCACCCCGGCCGCACGGCCATTACTCTAAATCACCCCTTGCCCAATCATGGCATCTGCCACCTTCACGAACCCGGCGATATTCGCACCGCGTACATAGTTGGTCTGCGACGCTTCACCGCCATACTCCACGCAGGAATGGTGAATATCCAGCATGATATGGTGCAGGCGTGCGTCCACTTTCTCCGCCTTCCAGCCAAGACGCGCGGCGTTTTGCGCCATCTCCAGCCCCGATGTTGCCACGCCGCCTGCATTTGCCGCTTTACCCGGTGCAAATAGCACGCCTGCTTCCAGGAACAGATCGGTTGCTTCAATGGTCGTCGGCATGTTTGCGCCTTCCGCCACCGCCTTCACGCCGTTGGCAATAAGGGTTCGGGCAGCGTCCACGTTCAGTTCGTTCTGGGTGGCGCACGGCAGGGCGATATCTACCGGTACCGACCACGGCTGTTTGCCTTCCAGATAAGTCAGCCCGAACTCGCGGGCATAATCTGCGACGCGACCATCCCGGCTGGCTTTGATTTCGCACAGACGTGCCAGTTTCTCCACCGTGAAGCCTGCTTCGTCCACTACCGTGCCGCTGGAGTCAGAGGCGGTGACCACGCGCGCGCCAAACTGCATCGCTTTCTCAATGGCGTATTGCGCCACATTGCCGGAACCTGACACCGCCACGCGCATTCCTTCGAAACCTAATCCGTGACGTTTGAGCATGGCTTCAGTGAAATAAACCAGACCATAACCCGTCGCTTCCGGGCGAATCAGGCTCCCGCCGAAGGAAAGCCCTTTGCCAGTAAAGACGCAGGCGCTGTTGTTGGAGAGTTTTTTCATCATCCCGGCCATAAAGCCCACTTCACGACCGCCAACGCCGATATCCCCTGCAGGGACATCGGTGTCCGGCCCGAGGTGGCGATACAGTTCGGTGACCAGCGCCTGGCAGAAGCGCATGACTTCGCCTTCACTTTTCCCTTTCGGATCGAAGTCGCTGCCGCCTTTACCGCCGCCCATTGGCAGGGTAGTGAGCGCATTTTTAAACGTCTGCTCAAAACCGAGGAATTTCAGGATCGACAGGTTCACGGAAGGGTGAAAACGCATACCGCCCTTAAACGGACCAATGGCGGAGTTAAACTGCACGCGCCACGCGCGGTTTACCTGTACCTGGTTGCTATCGTCTACCCATGCCACGCGGAACTGGATCACGCGTTCAGGCTCCACCAGACGCTCAAGGAGTGACATTTGACGATAACGCGGGTTTTCTTCAAGAAAAGGCCACAGGGTGGTCATGACTTCACGAACGGCCTGCGCAAACTCGCTTTGATGCGGATCGCGCTGTTGAACGTGAGTAAGGAAACTTTCCAGAGAGCGTGTCTGATCCATAGATATAAGAACCTCTTATAATTATGTTGGGATGTTGTTTATGCGATTTGTGTTGTTTTTTTGACTATACCACCCGTACTGCTTTGTGAAGCAAGCAAAAATGTGTGCCGAAAGGGAAATTCATCTCACGGCTTGTGTCATAACAAAAAGCGATGACGAGATAAATTAAAGGTTCCGCCCCGGTTTACCGTTATATTCATTATCAGGAGACAACAGGAAGATAACTCTATGAACCGTTACGTGATGACCGCGTTATGTTTGATGTTTACTGCAGGCGCTCAGGCTGACCGCATTCGACC
The DNA here is from genome assembly GCF_046622475.1 of Enterobacter sp. LM3. NCBI lineage: Bacteria > Pseudomonadati > Pseudomonadota > Gammaproteobacteria > Enterobacterales > Enterobacteriaceae > Enterobacter > Enterobacter sp. LM3. The sequence continues at coordinate 1,792 of NZ_JBJURN010000006.1, forward strand.
GGGTGTGGAAGTGAATGTGCCGCCGGAGGTGTTTAGCTCCGGCGGGCAAAATACACAGCCCTGCAACCAGTGCTGTATTTATCAGGATCAGAACTATTCGGAAGGTGCCGTGGTAAAAGCGGACGGCGTCTTGTTACAGTGCCAGCGCGATGAACATGCCATTAGCACTAATCCGCTGGTCTGGCGTCGCGTAAAAGAATAAACGCTTCCAGCAGCGGAATATCCGCCGGGGCTAAGTCGTAGGTAAACGCCTCTTCGGGCGTACACCACACCAGCGCACGGTGGTAGTGCGCTGTCAGCTCTCCGCTAAACGTGGGTACGAGCCAGGCGTGCAGATGAATAAGCCGCTGCGACACTTCCCGCTGGTGGCTTGCGACGTAGCGCTCAGGCCGGGCGCAGATGCCCAGCTCCTCCTGTAGCTCGCGTCTGAGCGCGTCGGGCTGAGTTTCTCCCGCTTCGACTTTTCCACCCGGAAATTCCCACATACCGGGTTGATCGGCATGCTCAGGGCGCTGTGCCAGTAAAATTTTGTCGTCTTTTTCGATGATTGCCGCAACGACATCGAGTGTTTTCAGCATGGTCGTCAATAAGTGATAATGAAAAACAACATAGTATCTTGCCCTTTCCAGGAGTCCAGTCATCAGGAGAAGCAAGTGAAAGAGACATCCACCTGGGTAGCCCCCCTTAAAACCCTCCCGGCCAGTTTAAAGCCGATTGCCGTTATGCAGAAAAAACACTTTGGTGCAGTGCTTAATCCCACGCGCTGGTGGGGACGTATGCCGCGTCTTTTCTGGCTGGTGGCGCTGTTCGTTGGTTTCCTGGAGCGGCGTAATGCGCGCCTCACGCCGGTGCTACGCTCGCTGCTGATGACCCGGGTATCGCAGATTTGTCACTGTGCATTCTGTATTGATGCCAACAGCTTACGCCTTGCCGAGCGCTCAGGGGCGCTGGATAAGGTGCAGGCCGTCAGTGGCTGGCGTGATTCCGGGTTATTCAGTGAGGAGGAGCGGGCTGCGCTGGCGTATGCCGAGGCCGTCACCGCCACACCGCCACAGGTGGATGCAACGGTCAAAATGGAGATTAAGCGCCATTTCACCGATGAAGCCATTACCGAAATGACGGCGTTGATTGCGTTTCAGAACCTTTCCGCCCGTTTTAATGCCGCTCTGGACATTCCTGCTCAGGGGTTGTGCGCCACGTTTAATGAGAAACCACATGCTTGACCGACATCTGCATCCGCGCGTGAAACCCGTGCTTAACCGGCTGGCAGCCTTACTGGACAAACCCGCGATTTCACCCGATAAACTCACGCTCACCGGGTTTATCATCGGCGTGCTGGCGCTGCCGTTTCTGGCGCTTGGCTGGTATCCGGCTGCGCTGGCGGCCATTGTGTTGAACCGTGTGCTGGATGGTCTGGACGGTGCGCTGGCGCGACGCAGAGGGTTAACGGACGCCGGAGGATTTCTTGATATCGCGCTCGATTTTCTGTTCTATGCCCTGGTGCCGTTTGGTTTTGCTCTGGCCGCTCCTGCGGAGAATGCGCTGGCCGCCGCCTGGCTGTTGTGCGCGTTTATCGGTACCGGCAGCAGCTTTCTGGCCTTTGCCGCGCTGGCCGCGAAGCACAATATTGATAACCCGGGCTATGCGCACAAGTCGTTTTATTACATCGGCGGGTTAACGGAGGGGACGGAGACGATCGCGCTGTTTGTGTTGTGCTGTCTGTTTCCGGCACACTTCACGCTGTTTGCGTGGCTATTTGGCGCGTTGTGCTGGCTGACCACCACAACGCGCATCTGGAGCGGTTATGTGACGCTGAAGTCACTTACCCGTCAGTGAGAACTGTCTGGCCCGCGTTCACCGGTGGAGACCGGGTTTTGCGGGTGACTGCTCCATTCGTACCAGCCACCGTCATAGACGGCGACGTTTTTCCAGCCCATTGCACGCGCGTACATAAAGGTTTCTGACGCACGCCAGCCGGTACCACAGTAGAACGCAACGTGCTGCTCCGGCAGAATGTTCCACGTTTTCCACATGGCGGCAATATCGTCGGCACTGCGCATGGTGCCATCCGGGTTATGGAAATCTTCCATGTGGGTGGCATCGCTGCCCGCGTGACCCCAGCGGGCACCGGCAATCTCTCCTTTTGGCTTGATGTAGCTATAGCCGCTGGTTTCACCAATGAACTCCGGCCATGAGCGGATGCTGACCAGTGAGGCATCCTGGCGATGCAGCATCCCACGAGCCTGTTCCATATCCACCATCAACTGCGGCTGTCCAGGGATCGGCGCACCAAAATCAGGGGCGGGTTTCACGTTTCCTGGCGTGCCGCGTTCAACCGGCAGGCTTGCGTCTGACCATGCTTTCCAGCCGCCATCGAGAATGCGGACATCTTTCACTCCGGCGTAGAGCATGATCTGCGCCACACGGGCGGCGGCATAGACGTCACGACCATACAAAATGACGGTGGTGTCATGACGGATACCGTGCTTCGCCAGCATCGCTTTCAGCTTGTCGTCGGAGACTTTATTCCACAGCGGCTCGCTTTCTACTTCATTGGTATCAATATAGTCTGCGCCGGGAATGTGGTTCAGCAGGTAGAACTTTGGTGCCCCCCAGGCGGCTTCAATGACTTTCCAGTCGCCAGCCGGAGCGGCATTCACCGGTTTACCTTGCTGTAACTGATGGAGCCACTGCGGGTAGACGAGTTGCTCAAAGTGCGGCAGGCGCTGTAAACGCGCAGGGGTTTGCAGCGCATCGCTGAGAACCGAAACGTGGGCATACCCGGCTTTTTCCAGACGTGATTTAACGGCCTGATTATCGGCTTCGCTGCCGTAGAGGGCGATCGTCATTGCAGGTGTAAGCTGATGCTGCTTTGCCCAGGCGCTAATCTGGTCATCGCTCATTGCGGCAAGCCATGAGGCGGAAAGGTTGAGCGCGGCTGGCTCATGCCCGGATGTCCCGTTGAGCGTTTGCGGCCAGCCGTTATAAAACGCACTGGCACGGGTGTCTATCGTCGCACCGTGCTGTTCCTGGAGTTGAGCCAGCGTAAGGGAATGGGGCATATCAGCCGCCAGAGAGGAAAAAGAGGCGAGGCCGCAGAGCATGGCCAGCGCGGTCAGTTGAGAAACACGTTTCATCGAAAAACCTGACGTCAGTGAGTGAGGCGGGCATTGTCGTCTCTCCTGAGACAGAAAACATTGCGTTAGCACATTATTGCCAGCGAGAAAGCTCAATCACCTCTCCACCTGGCGGAATATCTTCGTCGTCATGGGTAACCAGCACCACCGGAACAGGGCGTGCGCGCACTGCCTCAAACACCCATTCCCGAAACGACGCGCGTAGCGCTTTATCCAGACGGCTGAAGGGTTCATCCAGCAATAACGCCTGCGGCTCTGCAAGCAGGGCGCGCAGCAGGCTTACCCGGGCGCGCTCCCCGCCGGAAAGCGTCGCAGGATCGCTGGCATAGTGGTTTGCCAGCCCGGCAGAGTATAACGCCTGTTCCACCGTTTCCCGGCGAAAGCGCCCGGCAATCTGCGGCGGGAGGGCGAGCATCAGGTTCTGCCCGACGCTGAAATGATCGAACAGCAGGGCGTCCTGAAAGAGAATACCTAAGCCGCGCTGTTCCACGGGGAGACCATCGCAGCGCCGATCGTCAATCCACAGTTCGCCATGCGCCTGAAAGTCGGCAGACAGCGCCCCGACCATCCAGGAAAAAAGGGTAGATTTCCCGCTGCCGGAAGGCCCCATCAGGGTCACAATTTCCCCGCGTGGCACACAAAAATTGACCTGCCGGAACAGCGGCTCAATGGTGAGATCTTTTACCTTCAGCATTAACGTAATCCTCGTCGGTAACGGCCCGCAAGCCGGGACAACAGCGCAGCAATGCCAAAAATGATACCCGTTACGAGCAATAGCCCCAGCGCACGCTGAGCCAGAACCGGGATGCTGCCCCCGCTACTGAGCGCCACGGTTTCGGTGTTCAGTGTGGCAAACCGCCCCGCACCCAGCCAGAGCGTGGGCATGTATTGCGCCATACTGACGGAAAATCCGGTTGCAAAGGCCAGCAGCGCCGGGCGTACCAGTAAGGGGCATTTCAGCAACCAGAAGATCTTCGCGCGCCGCCAGCCCAACGTTCTGGCGGTGAGGATCAGCCGGGGATCGAGCCTGCGCCATGCCGGTTGCAGTACCAGCAACATCCACGGTACAACCCACAGCAGGTGACTCCAGAGTACGGCGGTGAAGTGCCCGTCAATGCCAAGCGTTAATGCGACAACATATTGCCCGGAGACTATCGGCAGTGCAGGCAGTGCGAGCGGCAGCCAGACCCACTGCGCACCGCGCTGTGGCCCCCATTCGAGCCAGATAACGATCAGCGCAAGGGCCAGCAGGCTGGAGAGCAGACCCAACGCGAGGCTGGTGGCGATGAAGGAACGGGCGACATCCTCATGCCTTGCCAGGAAGAGCAGCACGATGGCACAGAGGATCCCACAACCCGGGAGCAGCCAGGACAGCGTCTTTTCAGGCACCACGAGGGCTGAACTGTGGCGGATCCCGGAAAGACCGGGTAGCGTATGCCGCCAGGCTTTCCAGACGCCATAACCCAGCGCCGCCAGCAGGGCCAGGAGTGTGAGCAAAACCAGACACAACAGCATACCTTTGGCCTGCTGCTGCGCATCTCCCTGGCTGAGCCACTGCCAGGCCAGCACCGCCAGCGTGGGGGGATTTCCCGGCCCGAGGATAATGGCCATATCCACAACAGAAAGCGACCAGGCGAGCACTGCCAGCATGACCGCACCCAGCGCAGGGGCGATGGTGGGAAGCACCAGCCAGCACAGCCTCTGAATGCGGCCGTAGCCCAGAGTCTGCAAAACCACATTTTGCTGTGCCAGCCGTGTTTCAGGCAATACGGCGTAAATCGCCCACAACACGAAAGCCCCCTCCTTGACGGCAAGCGTCAGCCCTAACCCGATACCGTAACGATCGAGCTGCGGTGAGCAGAATGTACAGACCTGATAAAACAGGCCGCCCTCCGCAAACGTCAGCAAGACGCTGGTGGCGAAAGCAACATGGGGAACGGCCAGTAACCAGGGCAAATGGCTGCACAGGCGACGCCAGCGTTCACCAGGCCATAGCGCGGTGATAAAAAACAGGGCGATAACGAGTGCGCCCAGAGTGGCAATTATCGCGGACACCAGCGTGGCGGCGAGCGCCTGGGGTAACTGCGGATCGTCAGCCAGCGACTGCCAGTTCGCCTGCGACAATGCCGGTGTTACCAACATGGCTCCGGCGGGGAGTAGCGGTATATAAATGACCGCCATCGCCAGCCAGACGAGCACGCTTAGTGGGTACCGTAACGACGAAACCATTCCTGCTCCAGCGCGTTAACCCAGGTGGCATGCGGTTCCGGCAGAACAACCGGTAAACCTTCCGGTGCATGTGCGCTAAGTTGCCTGGCCTCGACGGCGGGCAGCGTTTTGGGATCGAGTACGGTTGGGTCACCCCAGATGGCCGGATTGGCTTTGCGGATCTGCGCCTGCGGTGAAAGCAGGAAATTGGCGACCACTTTCGCACCTGCGCTCGCACTGGCATTGGCCGGAATGGCAACAAAATGGACGTTACCGATCATCCCGCCACGAAAACCGAAACTGTAGCTGTCGGCAGGCAACTCGCCGCTGACCACTTTTTGCTGCACATGTGCGGGGTTAAACGTCAGTGACAGATCCAGGTTTCCAGCGGCAAGCAGGGTATCCATGCGTGCAGGCGAAGGGGGGAAGTCTTTCCCTTCGCGCCACAGCAGTGGGTGCAGTTTGTCGAGGTAGTTCCAGAGTGGGGCTGTCACTTGCGCAAATGTGTTATCAGGCGCGCGTTTTAGCGCCTCAGGCTGGGTGGTGAGGTTCAGGAGTAACTGTTCCAGAAACGCAGTGCCGGTAAAATCCGGTGGGCGAGGGTAGCTCACTTTACCCGGATGTTGCTGCGCCCAGGCCAGCAAGGCCTGGGGATTATCCGGCGGCGTTGGCATGCTTCCCTTGCGGGCGATAAAGGTGAGCTGAGCGCCGCCCCACGGAGATTCCGCGCCATCGGTCGCGATGGCAAAATCTTCCGTGACCGGTTTGTGGGTATCGACGTACCGCCAGTTCGGCAGGGTCTGTGCCCACTGGGTTTGCAACAGATTCGCCTCTTTCAGCGTGCGGAAATTTTCCCCGTTGACCCAAAGCAAGTCGACTGAACCGTCGTGGTTTCGTCCTGCATCATGCTCTGTCTGAATGCGTTTTACGGCATCGGCGGCATCGGCCAGGTGGACAATTTTGAGGTTTATGGCGTAGTGCGTTTTCATCTCGCCGCTGACCCAGTCCAGGTAGCGGTTTACCGCCTGATCGCCACCCCAGGCGTTAAACCAGACGGTCTGGCCTTTAGCTTGTTGTTGAATGGATTGCCAGCTGTCTGCTGCAAATGCAGGGACAGCCAGCAGCAGACCTGTCAGAAACGCGCAAAAACGCACACGGCGCATAATGCCTCACTTTTTAAACGAAGAAAGGGTGCAATGAGAAAACAGCCACCGGGTGGCCAGGGGCAATAACCCCAGTAGTGTAAAGGCGAATACCAGACCTGGCGACAGAATATCGCGCAGCGATGTCAGTTTTCCCAGCTCTCGCCCGGCGTTAAGAAAAACAACCGTTGCGGGCAGCATGGCGAGCTGGCTCACCCACCAGTAGCGTCGCACGCTAATACGGGTAAGCCCCATCAGCAGGTTCACCAGAAAAAAGGGAAACAGAGGCATCAGGCGCAGGGCAAAAAGGTAGCGCGCGCCGTCGCGAGAGATTCCGGCATTGACCGTTTTCATCTGCGCAGCAAAGCGCTGTTGTACCCAGTCGCACAGCAGATAGCGGCTGGCGAGCATGGCAAGCGTCGCCCCCAGCGTAGAGGCAAACGAGACCAGCAGTGTCCCTTCCCACAGGCTGAAAAGGGCTCCTCCCAGCAGCGTCAGGATTGCTGCTCCGGGGATCGACAGCGCCGAAATCGCGACATACACCGCAAAATAGAGCAGGGCGCTTTGCAGTGGTGAATGTGCCACCTGTGCGAGCAACGTTTGCTGGTGTGTTTTGATGGCGTCCAGGGAGAGCATCTCTGGTGGAAGAAACACAAACGCCAGAATAAATGCGCCCAAAAGGGCGCACAGGAAGAGTAATTTTTGAATGTTCACACGGGGTTACAGTTTGAATTTCGCCCACACTGGCGCGTGGTCAGACGGTTTTTCCATGCTGCGGATATCGTAATCAATACCGGTTTCAATGCAGCGTTCTGCCAGCGGCGAGCTGGCCAGCAGCAGGTCTATACGCAGGCCACGGTTGTCATCAAAACCTTTTGAGCGGTAATCGAACCATGAGAAGCGATCCTGCGTTTCCGGGTTAGCCGTGCGGAAGGTGTCAACCAGACCCCAGCCCAGCAGACGCTGCATCCACTCGCGTTCTTCCGGCAGGAAAGAGCATTTACCGGTGCGCAGCCAGCGTTTACGGTTCTCTTCCCCAATACCAATATCCAGATCGCTCGGGCTGATATTCATGTCGCCCATGATCAGCACCGGGTTCTCTTTCTTCAGTTCGCTTGTCAGGTAATCCTGCAGATCCTGGTAAAACCTGGCTTTAGCCGGGAATTTGGTCTCATGGTCACGGCTCTCACCTTGTGGGAAATAGCCGTTGATCACCGTGATATTTCCGAGTGCAGAAGGCACTTCCGCCATGATGATGCGGCGCTGGGCTTCTTCGTCATCGCCCGGGAAACCGCGACGTACGGAAACCGGCGTTTCTTTAGTCAGCAGCGCCACACCGTAGTGGCCTTTCTGCCCGTGATAAAAGACGTTGTAGCCCAGTTTTGCCACCTCTTCGAGGGGGAACATATCGTCGTGAACTTTTGTCTCCTGCAGGCCGATCACATCTGGCTGATGTTGCTCAACAATCGCTTCAAGCTGGTGAGGGCGGGCACGCAGGCCGTTGATATTAAAAGAGACAAATTTCATAGTCGCTGCCAATGCAAGGTGAATAGTGCATGGATGGTAGCAGAATTTCTTTCATCTGTTACGGGGATTGACCAATAACTGCAACAGATAATGTCAACGGTGCAATATTTGCACCATTCTGACGCGTCTCGCCCTGTTACAGGGCGTAAATGGTCAATAAATTTCGCGAGCGATCACAATTCCAGAATTATATTTGGCCTGTGCATACTCTTTCTTGTTTTCATGCGGCAAAGCGCCGCTTACCGTAAAAATATTCACTTTTTATGCAATAACAGTGAATAATTCCATATCGTAAGCTATTGATATTCTGTCACTCCATCCCGTTTATGCATTTTTATCGCTGGCTGGCACGAACTCTGCAATCTACATTCACAGGGCAAACACTCAATTATTTAACATTTAAACAACCTTTTATTTACCGGATGAGGTCGCTATGTCTCTGTCAATTACGCGTGAAAATTTTGATGAATGGATGATGCCGGTTTACGCCCCGGCGGCTTTTATTCCGGTACGTGGGGAAGGCTCACGCCTGTGGGATCAGCAGGGCAAAGAGTATATCGACTTTGCGGGTGGGATTGCGGTCAATGCGCTGGGTCATGCGCACCCGGCACTGCGTCAGGCGCTGAACGATCAGGCGGCAAAGTTCTGGCATACCGGCAATGGCTACACCAACGAGCCAGCACTGCGTCTGGCGAAAAAACTGATCGACGCCACCTTTGCGGAAAAAGTCTTTTTCTGTAACTCGGGTGCGGAAGCGAACGAAGCCGCGCTGAAGCTGGCGCGTAAATATGCGCACGATAAATTTGGCGTGCATAAGAGCGGAATTGTCGCGTTTAAAAATGCTTTCCACGGCCGCACGCTCTTTACCGTGAGCGCGGGTGGTCAACCGTCCTACTCCCAGGATTTTGCGCCGCTGCCGCCAGATATCCGTCACGGCATTTATAACGATCTGGCGTCGGCCAGCGAGCTTATCAGCGATACCACCTGTGCGGTGATTGTCGAGCCAATGCAGGGTGAAGGCGGTGTGCTTCCGGCGCAGAAAGCATTCCTGCAGGGGCTGCGCGAGCTGTGCGATCGTCATAACGCAGTGCTGATTTTTGACGAAGTGCAGACGGGCGTGGGCCGCACTGGTGAGCTGTATGCCTATATGCACTATGGCGTTACGCCGGACGTTCTCTCCACCGCTAAAGCGCTGGGCGGCGGTTTCCCGGTGGGGGCGATGCTGACAACGGATAAATTCGCCAGCGTGATGACCGTTGGTACTCACGGTACCACCTACGGCGGTAACCCGCTGGCATCCGCCGTGGCCGGGCAGGTACTGGATATCATCAACACCCCGGAAGTGCTGAACGGCGTGAAACAGCGTCACGACTGGTTTGTTGAACGCCTGAATGCCATCAACAGCAAAACCGGCCTGTTTAAAGAGATCCGTGGTCTGGGGCTGTTAATTGGCTGTGAACTCACGCCTGAGTTTGCCGGAAAAGCTAAACTTATTTCACAGGAAGCAGCAAAAATGGGCGTGATGGTGCTGATTGCCGGTGCCAACGTGGTGCGGTTTGCCCCTGCGCTGGTTGTCAGTGAAGAAGAGGTGAAAACCGGGTTAGATCGTTTTGCGCTGGCCTGTGAACATGTGAAGTCCGGGGTGTCATCATGATGGTCATCCGTCCCGTTGAGCGCGGCGATCTCGCCGGGCTTATGCTGCTTGCCGGTAAGACAGGAGGCGGGCTGACCTCGCTTCCTGCCGATGAAAAAACGCTGTCGGCGCGCATTGAGCGCGCCCTGCAAACCTGGCAAGGGACGTTGCCGAAAAGCGAACAGGGCTATGTGTTCGTGCTGGAAGATACTGAAACGGGCGCAGTCGCCGGGATTTGCGCCATCGAAGTGGCTGTGGGGCTAAATGACCCGTGGTACAACTACCGGGTTGGTACGATGGTTCACGCCTCGAAAGAGCTGAACGTCTATAACGCACTGCCAACGCTGTTTCTCTGTAATGACCACACCGGTGCCAGCGAGCTCTGCACGCTGTTTCTCGATCCGGCGTGGCGCAAGGAGGGCAACGGTTATTTACTCTCCAAGTCGCGCTTTATGTTTATGGCGGCGTTCCGCGACCGCTTCAACGAAAAAGTGGTTGCTGAGATGCGCGGTGTGATCGACGACAAAGGCTATTCCCCGTTCTGGGAAAGCCTGGGCGAACGCTTCTTTTCAATGGAGTTTAGCCGCGCGGACTATCTCTGCGGTACCGGGCAGAAAGCGTTTATCGCCGAGCTGATGCCGAAACATCCTATTTATACCCATTTCTTAAGCCCGGAAGCGCAGGCGGTGATCGGTGAAGTGCATCCGCAAACGGCCCCTGCCCGCGCGGTGCTGGAGAAAGAAGGCTTCCGCTACCGCAATTACGTCGACATCTTTGACGGCGGGCCTACGCTTGAGTGCGATATTGACCGCGTGCGTGCGATCCGTAAAAGCCGCCTGGTGACAGTGTCTGAAGGCCAGCCTGCGCCGGGTGAATGGCCGGCGTGCCTGGTGTCTAACGAACATTATGATAATTTCCGCGCCATGCTGATACGCACCGATCCGAAATGTGAACGTCTGGTGCTGACCGCCGCACAGCTTGATGCCCTGAAATGTAATGCCGGCGACACGGTGCGCCTGGTGCGACTCTGCCCTGAGGAGAAAACAGCATGACTTTATGGATTAACGGTGACTGGGTGGCGGGCGAGGGCGAACATCGCGTGAAAACGAACCCGGTGGGGCAAGAGGTGCTCTGGAAGGGAAATGATGCCAGCACCGCGCAGGTGGAACAAGCCTGTCACGCCGCGCGTCGTGCGTTCCCGGCGTGGGCGAAACAGCCTTTCTCCGCGCGTCAGACGATTGTTGAAAAATTTGCCGCACTGCTTGAGGCGAATAAGGCTGAACTGACGCGAATTATTGCTTCCGAAACCAGTAAGCCTCGCTGGGAAGCCACAACCGAAGTGACGGCGATGATTAACAAAATCGCCATTTCGGTGAAGGCATACCATACCCGTACCGGTGAACAACACACTGAAATGCCCGACGGGGCGGCCACGCTGCGCCACCGTCCGCACGGCGTGCTCGCGGTATTTGGCCCGTATAACTTCCCGGGCCATCTGCCAAACGGCCATATTGTGCCTGCGTTGCTGGCGGGCAATACCGTCATTTTCAAACCGAGTGAGTTAACGCCGTTAACCGGTGAGGCGGTGGTGAAACTCTGGGAACAGGCGGGTTTACCGCCAGGCGTACTCAACCTGGTGCAGGGCGGGCGTGAAACCGGCCAGGCGCTGAGTGTGCTAAATGACATTGACGGCCTGCTGTTCACCGGCAGCGCCGGTACGGGCTATCAACTGCACCGCCAGCTGGCGGGACAGCCGGAGAAAATCCTTGCCCTGGAAATGGGCGGTAATAATCCGCTGATTGTGGAAGATCCCGACGATATTGATGCCGCTGTGCATCTGACGATCCAGTCAGCCTTTATTACCGCCGGACAGCGCTGCACCTGTGCCCGTCGGTTGCTGGTGAAGCGTGGCGCACAGGGCGATGCGTTCCTGAAACGTCTGGTCGACGTGAGCGCACGTCTGATGCCTGCTAAGTGGGATGCAGACCCCCAGCCGTTTATCGGCGGGCTGATTTCAGCGCAGGCGGCAGAGAACGTGTTGAAAGCCTGGCAGGCTCATGTGGCGCGGGGCGCGAAAACCTTGCTGGAGCCGAAGCAGGTTCAGCCAGGTACGTCGCTGCTGACACCGGGCATTGTTGAGATGAGCGGCACGAGCAACGTGCCGGATGAAGAGGTCTTCGGCCCATTACTGTGTGTCTGGCGCTATGACGATTTTGACAGTGCCATCAGGATGGCGAATAACACCCGCTACGGTTTGTCGAGCGGTTTGATTTCACCTCATCGCGAGAAGTTTGATCAGCTGCTGCTCGAAGCGCGCGCGGGGATTGTGAACTGGAACAAACCGCTTACCGGCGCAGCGAGCACCGCCCCGTTTGGCGGCGTGGGGGCGTCGGGCAACCATCGCGCCAGCGCATGGTATGCGGCAGATTACTGCGCATGGCCAATGGCAAGCCTGGAAACACCCGCGCTGACGCTGCCGGAGACGCTGAATCCGGGTCTGGATTTTACCCAGGGGGATAGCCATGAAAGCGCGTGAAGTGAACTTTGACGGGCTGGTGGGGCTGACGCACCACTATGCTGGCCTGTCGTTTGGTAATGAAGCCTCGACGAAGCACCGTTTTCAGGTCTCTAACCCGAAACTGGCGGCGAAGCAGGGGCTGCTGAAAATGAAAGCCCTCTCGGATGCGGGTTTTCCGCAGGCGGTGATCCCCCCTCAGGAGCGGCCAAACGTGGCCGTCCTGCGTCAGCTTGGTTTCAGCGGCAGTGACGAGCAGGTGGTTGAAAAAGCGGGCACCCAGACGCCATACCTGCTCTCTGCGGCCAGCTCCGCCTCTTCGATGTGGGTGGCAAATGCGGCAACCGTCGCGCCGTCAGCCGATACGCTGGATGGCAAAGTCCATTTGACGGTCGCGAACCTGAATAACAAGTTCCACCGCGCCACCGAAGCGGACACCACCGAGCGCGTGCTGCGCGCCATTTTCCATAATGACACCCATTTTGACGTACACCAGGCGCTGCCGCAGGTGGCGATGTTTGGCGATGAAGGGGCGGCGAACCATAACCGTCTGGGGGGCGATTATGGTGAGCCCGGCTTGCAGCTGTTTATTTACGGGCGCGAGGAGGGGGGCCACGCTGAGCCAACCCGTTATCCTGCCCGTCAGACGCTGGCGGCAAGCCAGGCGGTTGCGCGCCTGAATCAGGTTAATCCTTCACAGCTGATTTTCGCCCAACAGAACCCGCATGTGATCGATCAGGGCGTGTTCCACAACGACGTCATTGCCGTCTCTAACCGTCAGGTGCTGTTCTGCCACGAGCAGGCGTTTGCCCATCAGGAGAAACTGCTCGCTACGCTGCATGAGCGTGTTCCCGGGTTTATGCCGGTTCAGGTGCCGACTGACGCGGTCAGCGTGCAGGATGCGGTTGAAACCTATCTGTTCAACAGCCAGCTGTTGAGCCGTGATGACGGCAGCATGATGCTGGTGCTGCCGCAGGAGTCCCGCAACCATGCAGGGGTGTGGCGTTATCTGAGCGAGCTGGTGAAAGCCGATAACCCGATTGACGAACTGCGCGTGTTTGACCTGCGCGAAAGTATGGCAAACGGCGGTGGCCCGGCGTGTTTACGCCTGCGCGTGGTGTTGACGCAGAATGAAATGCAGGCGGTGAATCCTGCCGTCATGATGAACGATACGCTCTTTAATACCCTGAATGACTGGGTGGATCGTTACTATCGCGACAGATTAACGCAGGCCGATCTGGTCGACCCGCAGCTGCTGCGTGAAGGCCGCGAGGCGCTGGATGCGTTAACGACGATCCTGCAGCTGGGGTCGGTTTATCCGTTCCAGCGCTAAAGGAGAGGATATGGAAAATTTACTGGCGCTGACGCTGGCAGACGACATGCCTGAGCAGGCTGAGGGGGAAGGCCCCTCATTCCACTGGCGGTGGCTGGGGCGCGGAGTGCTTGAGCTGACGCCATCCGGGAAGTATACGCTGTCGCTTCTGCTTTCAACCGGCATTCACGGTAACGAAACTGCACCCGTTGAGATTGTCGACCTGCTGTTGCGCGCATTGTATCGCGGTGATATCACCCTGCAATGCCGTCTGCTGGTGGTGCTCGGGAATCCACCTGCGCTGGCGCAAAATAAGCGTTATCTGGTGAGTGATATTAACCGGATGTTCGGTGGCCGCTGGTCGCAGTTCCCGCAGGGTGACGAAACGGTGCGCGCGCAGTGGCTGGAGAAGGTGGTGGCCACGTTTTTTGCCACCGCTGGGCCAGACCGCTGGCATCTTGATCTGCATACGGCGATCCGGGCGTCATACCATGTACGCTTTGGTGTTTTACCGCAGCGTCATCAGCCGTGGGATGAAACGTTCCTGAGCTGGCTGGGTGATGCGGGTCTGGAAGCGCTGGTATTCCATCAGTCACCGGGAGGAACGTTCACCCATTTTACCTGCGAACATTTCGGGGCGCTGGCCTGCACGCTGGAGCTGGGAAAAGCACTGCCATTTGGGCAGAACGATCTCACGCGCTTTGCACCTACGCATCTTGCGCTTCGGGCGCTGCTGGGCGGAACCGCGCCTGAGCACGCACATGAACCCGTTGAGCGTTATCGGGTTGTACAACAGATAACGCGCCGCAGCGATGCCTTCCTTCTTCACATGGCGGCACATACGCTGAACTTCACGCCATTCCGCCAGGGGGTATTGCTGGCAGAGGACGGTGATGAGCGCTATGAGGTGCAGAAAGCCACGGAGTATGTCCTGTTCCCGAACCCTTCCGTCGCGTTTGGGCTGAGAGCCGGGTTGATGCTGGAAAAAATGAGCTGAGCCGGTTTGCCCCTCTTGTGGAAAGAGGGGCAAATCGTATGAGTTATCATTTCTATTTTCGCCAAAAACTTATTTTCTTCGCAAATAAAGCGCTTAGCGAGTTTTTACAGATTATTCCTGGGTGATTGCTTTCAAAATAAGCATTGCTTCGCTATACTCTCTCATAATTTCTTTAAAATCATCATATTGAATATTTTTTGTTTCAACTCTCCACGTTTTATTCTTAATTTCTCCATAATTGGCGATAAAGTGTTTTTTACACTTTCATTGCTTTACCAATGCTCTGACTAATTGACGCTAAACCTTGTAAAGTTAATCTCGTCAACACGGCATAGCGCCGAAGAATAACTGAAAGTAAGGAAATAAATTATGCGTAAGTTAACTGCACTGTTTGTTGCTTCTACCCTGGCTCTGGGCGCTACCAGCATGGCGTTCGCCGCAGATACCGCAACCACCACCCCTGCCGCGCCGCTGTCAGGCAAAATGATGATGCATCATCAGGGCATGCCGGGTATGAACCACGACATGATGTTTAAAGGTCTGAACCTGACCGATGCGCAGAAGCAGCAGGTGCGCGACATCATGAAAAGCCAGCGTGACCAGATGAAACGTCCTTCGCTGGAAGAGCGCCGCGCGATGCATGACATCATTGCCAGCGACAGCTTCGATAAGGCAAAAGCCGAAGCGCAAATCGACAAAATGGCTGAGCAGAATAAAGCCCGCATGCTGGCTCACATGGAAACCCAGAACAAGATCTACAACATTCTGACCCCTGAACAGAAAAAACAATTTAATGCCAATTTTGAGAAGCGTCTGACAGAACGTCCGGCGCTGGAAGGTAAAATGCCTGCACCAACCGAATAATCGGTTCAACATCTTAAGACCGCCGGGATCCTGTCCACAAAAGCGCAATCGCTGTGGACAGGGCCGGCGGTTTTTTCTTTTATCCCTCTTGCCTGCCGCCATAAGCGCGGTATCCTCCTGTAGTCGCTTCAGAGAATGTATAGCAGAGTCATGGTGTTAGAATTTTTATTCGCATCCAGCTAAGGCCTGCCTGTTCTGTTGCCGATAATACGTCTGTGAGTACCCAACGATAACAAACAAGACAGCAACGATAGCGATATCCTTGCCAAGGCGCATGCTGTGCCTTTCAGGAGTGGTGATGGAGTTTTTTGATATCCGTAAAATGCCGGTCAGTCTCTGGCGCAATGGTGCTGGCGAGACTCGTGAAATTTGTTGTTTTCCTCCCGCGACGCGTGATTTTTTCTGGCGCGCCAGCATTGCCTCCATTGCCAGTAATGGCGAATTCTCTTCGTTCCCCGGCGTCGATCGGGTGATCGCCTTGCTGGAAGGGGGAGAGGTAACGCTGGATGCCGGTAAGGCGTTTTGCCATACCCTGAAGCATCACCAGCCTTTTAGTTTTTCGGGCGATCTACCGGTGAAAGCGCTGCTTACCGACGGGAAGATGTCGATGGACTTCAATATTATGACCCGGCGGGACTGCTGTCAGGCGAAAGTCCGCGTTGCTGACCGCACGTTTACCACCTTTGGTTCACGCGGTGGCGTGGTTCTGGTGTTAAGCGGCGCGTGGCAGCTTGGCGAAAAATTGCTGATGGCCGATCAGGGTGCAAGCTGGGAGGAAGGAACGCATACTCTCCGTTTGCTGGAGTCGAAAGGAACGTTACTGTTCAGCGAAATTACCTGGCTACCCGGCCACTGAGCAATCGTTCAGGCTGTTCCTTGTACCGGATGGCGGCCTGCTATGGACCGCCACCCGCAATCATCACAGACGATTATCTCTTCCAGAAATCATCAAACACGGTGATCGGTGGACGGCGTTTGTGCTCGGTTTTCAGATACCAGCCCTCAATGATCTTCGCGGTACCTTCATCCAGTTTTTTACCTTCCAGGTAATCATCAATGTTGTCGTAAGTGACGCCCAGCGCGGCTTCATCCGGCAGGGAAGGGCGATCGTCTTCCAGATCGGCCGTTGGCGCTTTCTTATAAAGATGTTCCGGGCAGCCCAGCGTGGCAAGCAACTGCTTCCCCTGACGTTTGTTCAGACGGAAGATCGGGTTGATATCAGTGCCCCCGTCGCCGTACTTGGTGAAGAACCCCGTGATCGCTTCAGCCGCATGGTCGGTACCCACGACAACGCCTTTGGTCATTCCCGCAATGCTGTATTGCGCTTTCATGCGTTCGCGGGCTTTTTCGTTGCCACGGACAAAATCGCTCAGCTCAATACCTGCCTCACGCAGTGCCTGCTCACTCGCCAGCACTGAACCTTTGATATTCACGGTAAGGACGCGGTCTGGCTGGATAAACTCGATCGCATCCTGGCAATCCTGCTCGTCTGCCTGCACACCATAAGGAAGGCGTACCGCGATAAACTGCAACGTTTCATCGCCGGTCTCTTCACGCCGTTCGGAAATGGCCATCTGACACAGCTTGCCGGTCAGCGTGGAGTCCTGACCCCCACTGATACCCAGCACCAGCGACTTCAGAAAGGGATAGGTTTTCAAATAGGATTTTAAAAAGTCGACGCTTCGACGGATCTCTTCATTTGCGTCTACTGCTGGTTTTGCGCCCAGCGCCTGAATAATTTCTTGTTGCAGAGCCATGACGCCCTCCCTATGCAGAACGAAACAGAAAGTATGATCTGTTAAAGCTAACTCTTCGGGCGTAAAACGACAAGGATCACAGTTTCGAGTGGGTTAAATTACGGCGATTTAGCAGCTTATCGCTGTTTTACTGGAATTTTCCAAAATTCATCTGGCATAACCCGCAAAGTTGAACAATAGTACTTTTTATTCCATGCTTAGGTAACGCGTTGATAAACAAGAGGACGGGAAATGAACAAGAACATAGCAGGAATTCTGGGTGCAGCGGCGGTTCTGACTATGCTGGCAGGGTGTACAGCTTACGATCGCACCAAAGATCAGTTCACACAACCTGTGGTTAAAGACGTCAAAAAAGGGATGACACGCTCGCAGGTCGCCGCGATTGCCGGTAAACCATCGTCTGAAATCACGATGATTCATGCGCGTGGTACGTGTCAGACCTATATCCTGGGTCAACGAGATGGTAAGGCTGAAACCTACTTTGTCGCGCTGGACGATACTGGACACGTGATCAATTCGGGTTACCAGACCTGCGCCGAGTACGATACCGATCCGCAGGCGGCTAAGGTGAAATAACCCTGCTAGCCTGAGAATGTTAACAAACCGGCCTGCGTGCCGGTTTTTTTATACATACGTAAATCTTATTTATTTGCGCGAATTATTTACCTGAAATGTGAAGGTAGTCAACAAGCCAGGTCAACCAGAGACAATTTGAGTCTGTTCAGAATTATCCCCTCCTTGTACCATGCCGTATACTCACTTCAACGATAAACAATAGCGAACAAACTACCTGTCAGCCAGGACAGCGAGTCGAGTGATAGCGCGACGGCAGGTAGTCATACAAGAGGGAAATGACTATGGAAAAGAAACATATCTATCTGTTCTGTTCAGCGGGCATGTCAACTTCACTGCTGGTGTCAAAGATGCGTACGCAGGCCGAAAAGTATGAAGTCCCTGTGGTGATTGAAGCGTTTCCAGAAACGCTGGCGGGCGAAAAGGGACAGACGGCCGATGTCGTATTACTGGGGCCACAAATCGCTTATATGTTGCCGGAAATCCAGCGCTTGTTACCCAATAAGCCTGTCGAAGTGATCGACTCTGCGCTGTACGGCAAAATTGATGGTTTAGGTGTATTAAAAGCTGCCGTTGCAGCGATTAAAAGAGCTGCAAATTAATTTTTTATTTTTCCCGTCAAAGAGTAATTTCACACACAATACGCCGTAACCCTCGTTGCGGCATTTAAGGGTATTTTCCTATGAGTAAAGTCATCGCTTCACTTGAAAAGGTACTCCTTCCTTTTGCTGTTAAAATAGGAAAGCAGCCTCACGTTAATGCCATCAAAAACGGTTTTATTAAATTAATGCCGTTGACGCTGGCCGGGGCAATGTTCGTTTTAATTAACAACGTTTTTCTGAGCTTTGGTGAAGGTTCCTTCTTTTATTCATTAGGAATTCGGTTAGACGCTTCCACTATTGAAACCCTTAATGGTTTTAAAGCCATCGGCGGCAACGTATACAACGGTACGTTGGGTATTATGTCGCTGATGGCCCCTTTCTTTATTGGGATGGCGCTGGCAGAAGAGCGTAAAGTTGATCCGCTGGCTGCGGGGTTATTATCCGTCGCCGCTTTTATGACCGTAACGCCTTATAGCGTGGGTGAGGCTTACGCAGTCGGTGCCAACTGGCTGGGTGGGGCAAACATTATTTCCGGTATTGTTATCGGTCTGGTGGTTGCCGAAATGTTCACCTTTATTATCCGTCGCAACTGGGTGATCCGTTTGCCGGACAGCGTACCCGCTTCCGTTTCTCGTTCATTTTCCGCGTTGATTCCAGGCTTCATTATTCTCTCCATCATGGGGATTATTGCCTGGGCGCTCTCTCACTGGGGCACAAACTTCCACCAGATCATCATGGACTCTATCTCTACGCCGCTGGCGTCAATGGGTGGAGTGGTCGGTTGGGCGTATGTGATTTTTACCTCCCTGCTGTGGTTCTTCGGCGTGCATGGTTCACTGGCACTGGCAGCGCTGGACAGCGGTATTATGACCCCGTGGGCACTGGAAAACGTTGCGCTTTACCAGCAGTACGGTTCCGTTGATGCGGCGCTGGCAGCCGGTAAAACCTTCCATGTGTGGGCGAAGCCGATGCTTGATTCCTATATCTTCCTGGGGGGTACCGGGGCGACGCTGGGTCTGATCATCGCGGTCTTTATTGTCTCTCGTCGTGCTGACTATCGCCAGGTTGCGAAGCTGGCGCTGCCATCAGGCATCTTCCAGATTAACGAACCGATCCTGTTTGGTCTGCCAATCATCATGAACCCGGTAATGTTCATCCCGTTCATCCTGATTCAGCCGCTGCTGGCCGCGATTACCCTGACGGCGTATTACCTGGGAATTATCCCGCCAATCACCAACATTGCACCGTGGACAATGCCGGCGGGTCTGGGCGCGTTCTTCAACACTAACGGTAGCGTAGCCGCCTTCCTGCTGGCGATATTCAACCTCGGGATTTCGACAATGCTCTACATGCCATTCGTGGCGATTGCGAACAAAGCTGCAACCATTATCGATGAAGAAGAGAGCGAAGAGGATATTGCCCTCTCACTGAAATTCTAAAATTGCACGGCGCGGGGCAACCCGCGCCAGTGAAAAGGAGCTAAAAGATGTTAGATTTGGATAGTATCGTTGCCGAAGAAAGCGCAGAGAATGATTTAGAAGAAGTCGTGATGGGCCTTATCATCAATTCCGGTCAGGCGCGCAGCCTGGCGTATGCCGCGCTTCGGCAGGCCAAACAGGGTGATTTCGCGGCAGCGAAAACCATGATGGAGCAGTCCCGTACCGCGCTGAATGAAGCTCACCTCGTGCAGACAAAACTGATTGAAGGTGATCAAGGCGAAGGGAAGATGAAGGTCAGCCTGGTGCTGGTGCATGCCCAGGATCACCTGATGACCTCCATGCTGGCACGTGAGCTGGT
The DNA here is from genome assembly GCF_046622475.1 of Enterobacter sp. LM3. Lineage (NCBI taxonomy): Bacteria > Pseudomonadati > Pseudomonadota > Gammaproteobacteria > Enterobacterales > Enterobacteriaceae > Enterobacter > Enterobacter sp. LM3. The sequence continues at coordinate 21,856 of NZ_JBJURN010000006.1, forward strand.
GGCGGAGTTAATCGAGCTTCACGAAAAGATACAGTAAGTCAGATTCAGTAGCAGGAGGTCAGCACGATGGAAATTAAAACCGCACTTGAGCAGCAACTGTTTAATGGCAAGAATTTTCACGTGGTTATCTACAACAAGACGGAGAGCGCCAGCGGTCTGCATCAGCATGACTACTACGAGTTCACGATTGTTCTGACTGGCCGCTACTACCAGGAGATTAACGGCAAGCGCGTTCTGCTGGAGCGCGGTGACTTTGTCTTCCTGCCGATGGGGTCCTATCACCAGAGCTTTTATGAATTTGGTGCCACCCGCATTCTTAATGTGGGTGTCAGTAAGCGCTTCTTTGAGAAACACTATCTGCCGCTGGTCCCGTTCTGCTTTGTGGCGTCACAGGTGTATCGCGTCAAAAATGAGTTTATGACCTGGATCGAAACGGTTATAGCCTCGCTTAACTTCCGCGACAATGAGTTCGATGAGTTTATTGAAACCGTGACATTCTACGTGATGAACCGTCTTCGCCATCACCGTGAAGAACAACAGGTAATTGACGATATCCCGCAATGGCTCCGTAGCACCGTTGAGCTGATGCATGACAAAGGGCAGTTCAGTGATAACGCACTGGAAAATATGGTTTCGCTGTCGGGTAAGTCGCAGGAATATTTAACCCGTGCCACTCAGCGTTATTATCGAAAAACACCCGTGCAGATCATTAATGAAATCCGCATTAATTTTGCCAAAAAACAGCTGGAAATTACCAACTACTCCGTGACCGACATTGCTTATGAGTCAGGTTACAGCAGTCCCAGCCTGTTTATTAAAACCTTTAAGAAATTTACCTCATTCACACCGAACAGTTACCGAAAGAATTTGACGGTAATTAATTAACTTTTGGCGGTTATATCCGCCATGACTATTGACTTAAACGCTTGCCCAAATAGCGGGAAGAGAACGCTATACCTTGCAGGCGGTTAACCTGATACGCTAAGGGAGATATCATGCAACAGAAATTAAAAGTCGTAACCATTGGCGGCGGCAGCAGTTATACCCCGGAATTACTGGAAGGTTTTCTGAAACGTTATCATGAATTACCGGTGAGTGAATTATGGCTGGTGGACGTTGAGGAAGGGCAAGAGAAGCTGAATATTATTTTCGACCTGTGCAAACGCATGGTTGAGAAAGCCGGTGTCCCGTTAACCGTGCATAAAACCCTGGATCGCCGTCTGGCGCTGAAAGATGCCGACTTCGTGACCACGCAGCTGCGCGTCGGCCAGCTGAAAGCGCGTGAGCTGGACGAGCGTATTCCGCTGAGCCACGGTTATCTGGGCCAGGAAACCAACGGAGCGGGCGGCCTGTTTAAAGGTCTGCGTACCATTCCGGTGGTGTTCGATATCATCAAAGACGTGGAAGAGATCTGCCCGAACGCGTGGGTGATTAACTTTACCAACCCGGCAGGAATGGTGACCGAAGCGGTCTACCGCCACACCAGTTTCAAACGCTTTATCGGCGTGTGTAATATCCCGATTGGGATGAAGATGTTTATCCGCGATGTGCTGGAGCTGACCGACAAAGACGATCTCTCCATCGACCTGTTCGGTCTGAACCACATGGTGTTTATCAAAGATGTGATGGTGAACGGTAAATCGCGCTTTGCCGAGCTGCTCGACGGCGTGGCGTCTGGCCGCCTGACGGCCGCTTCTGTGAAAAACATCTTCGACCTGCCGTTCAGCGAAGGGCTGATCCGCTCCCTGAACCTGCTGCCGTGCTCGTATCTGCTTTACTACTTCAAGCAGAAAGAGATGCTGGCCATCGAAATGGGTGAATACTATAAAGGTGGCGCGCGTGCTCAGGTCGTGCAGAAAGTTGAAAAGCAGCTGTTTGATTTGTATAAAGATCCGAACCTGAACGTCAAACCGAAAGAGCTGGAGCAGCGTGGTGGGGCGTACTATTCGGACGCGGCGTGCGAGGTGATCAACGCCATTTACAACGACAAGCAGGCTGAACACTACGTTAACGTGCCGCATCATGGACACATTGATAACATCCCGGCCGACTGGGCCGTTGAGATGACCTGCATTCTGGGCCGCGAGGGGGCCAAACCGCATTCGCGTATTACTCACTTTGATGACAAAGTGATGGGCCTCATCCACACCATCAAAGGGTTTGAAATTGCGGCAAGCAATGCGGCGCTGAGCGGTGAGCTGAATGATGTCCTGCTGGCGCTAAACCTCAGTCCGCTGGTGCATTCCGACCGCGACGCGGAGCAACTGGCGAGTGAGATGATCCTGGCGCATGAAAAATGGCTACCAAACTTTGCTGCGACGGTTGAGAAACTGAAGTTCAAACACCGTTAAGGGGATGTGCGATGGAAAACCTGCTGATCGTAAATGCCGATGATTTTGGCCTGTCGAAAGGGCAGAACTACGGCATTATTGAAGCCTGTCGCCGGGGCGTAGTGACCTCAACAACGGCATTAATTAATGGTGATGCGGTTGAGCATGCGGCGTTGTTGAGCCGTGAAACCCCGGAGCTTGGTGTCGGCATGCACTTTGTGCTGACGCTTGGGATGCCGCTTTCACCCATGCCCGGGCTGACGCGCGGTGGACAGTTGGGGAAATGGATTTGGGAACTGGCCGGGCAGGACGCTCTGCCGCTTGAAGAGATTACCCGCGAGCTGGATTGTCAGTTCAACCGCTTTGTTGATGTGTTTGGCCGTGAACCGACACACATCGACAGCCATCACCATGTGCATATGATCCCGGCGATTTTCCCCATCGTCGCGGAGTTTGCGCAACGAAAAGGGGTGGCGATGCGCGTGGATCGTGAAGTGCAGGCGCTGCACGGGCTGTCGTTCTTCTCTGTGCCGACAACGGAGGGATTCAGCAGCGCGTTTTACGGTGAAGTGATCAGCGAAGCGCTGTTCCTGCAGGTGCTGGATGATTCAGCCGCGCGTGGTGAAAAGTCGCTGGAAGTGATGGCGCACCCGGCGTTTGTCGATAATACCGTGCGTAAAAGCGCCTACTGCTGGCCGCGTCTGGCGGAACTGGATGTGCTGACGTCGGCATCGCTGAAATATGCCATTGCGGAACGTGGCTATCGTCTGGGAACGTTTGGGGATCTTTGATAAAACGTGCCGTTATTGTTGGTATCGCAGGCCGGGTGAGGTTAAGTCGTCACCCGGCTTTTTTACTGAAGTACGGCGTCGTTGCGGATAAACTGAACGTTTTCAGCCTGGTGGTTTCGTGAAAGAGGCGGCATACCGCATGGAAGGCGCGACGTGTGGGGACGGAATCGGCTATGATAGGAATTTCCTGCTGTCAGAATTTGCTTTAGTGAACCCGTCGCTTATGAAACCACTTCGTCAACAAAATCGCCCTGTGATTAGCTACGTGCCCCGCGTTGAGCCCGCTCCGCCTGAACACGCCCTGAAAGTGGATGGTTTTCGCGATGTCTGGCAGTTGCGTGGCAAATATGTGGCCTTCGTGCTGGCAGGCGAACACTTTCGCCGTTCGCCCGCCTTCACGGTGCCGGAATCGGCGCAGCGCTGGGCAATGCAAATCCGTCAGGATGGTGATGTTGAAGAATAACAGTCATAAAAAAACCGCCCTCAGGCGGTTTTTTTATTTCAGAAGTGGATTAACGGTGCGCCAGTTCAGCGTCGTCTTCACTTTCCAGTACGGCTTTATCGGTCTGCTTCAGCCACTGGCTGGTTAGCGTACCGGCCGTCATGGAGCCGCTGACATTCAGGGCGGTACGACCCATGTCGATCAGTGGTTCAACAGAGATAAGCAGAGCAACCAGCGTTACCGGCAGGCCCAGTGCAGGCAGGACAATCAATGCTGCGAAGGTCGCGCCACCGCCAACACCCGCCACACCTGCGGAGCTTACGGTAACAATACCGACCAGGGTGGCAATCCAGACTGGATCCAGCGGGTTGATACCCACCGTCGGGGCAACCATCACGGCCAGCATCGCCGGGTAGAGACCCGCACAGCCGTTCTGACCAATGGTTGCACCAAAGGAGGCTGAGAAGCTGGCGATAGATTCTGGTACACCCAGACGACGAGTCTGCGCTTCGACGTTCAGCGGAATAGAGGCCGCACTGGAACGGCTGGTGAACGCGAAGGTCAGTACCGGCCAGACTTTACGGAAGTATTTCAGTGGGCTAATGCCGTTCACACCCAGCAGGATGCCGTGAACCACAAACATGATGCCCAGACCCAGGTAAGAGGCAATCACAAAGCTACCCAGCTTGATGATGTCCTGCAGGTTTGAACCCGCAACCACTTTGGTCATCAGTGCCAGCACGCCGTATGGCGTTAACTGCATCACCAGACGAACCAGTTTCATCACCCAGCTTTGCAGGGTATCAATCGCCGTCAGAACACGCTGCCCCTTCGGTGCATCGTCTTTCAGCAGCTTCAGCGCAGCCACACCCAGGAACGCTGCGAAGATCACCACGCTGATAATGGAGGTTGGGCTTGCACCGGTCAGGTCTGCAAACGGGTTCTTCGGAATGAAGGAGAGCAGCATTTGCGGCACGGTCAGATCGGCAACTTTACCGACGTAGTTAGACTGAATAGCCGCCAGACGCGCCGTTTCAGCAGACCCTTGCACCAGACCTTCGGCAGTCAGACCAAACAGGTTGGTGACCAGCACACCGACCAGTGCGGCGATAAGGGTGGTGAACAGCAGCGTACCAATGGTCAGGAAGCTGATTTTACCCAGCTGAGTGGCATTATGCAGACGGGCAACGGCGCTCAGAATAGAGGCAAACACCAGCGGCATAACGATCATCTGCAGCAGTTGCACGTAGCCGTTACCGACGACATTAAACCACTGAATGGAATCTTTCAGTACCGGATTATCAGAGCCATAAATCGCCTGTAATGCCAGACCAAATACAACACCTGTGCCCAGACCCGCCAGCACTTTCTTCGCCAGACTCCACTGTGTGTGGCGTGTCTGGGCCAGAAGCAATAGCAATACAACGAACACAACAACGTTCGCGATGAGTGGAAAATTCATCCCCGTTCTCCTGATTTATTATGTGGTCGGTTTTCCCGAGCCTGTTGGCGCAAGGTTAGCAGAAGTGTGATGTCGCGCTTATATCCAAATGGAATGGGTTATGACAAATGCGATTATTTTGCTGGTTTAATGTTCTGTCTGGTGATTAATAAAACGATCGAACTGAAATTGCAGCGAATTGATCATCTGCGATGACCAGCGGACTGCACTATTTTCGGGCAATGTTTGGGGCATCCAGACGGCATAAGCGAACAGCGCCATGCACAAAACGCGCTCAAGCTGGTTACCTTTCTGAGGGGCGAGAATAGGCAGGCGGAAACGCCAGCGGCATGGCCAGAGTAGTGGCACGCCCGCAGGCGTCAGCATATCGGCCAGAATATGGCTCAAATAACCCAACACCATCCCCTGGATGGCATCGGCGGGGACTATCCAGCTTTCAGGAACCTTTAAATAGAAAAGCGTGAGCAGGCCGAAGACAGCCAGCAGGCTGTGGGTAAACCCACGATGGCCGAATGCGCGGGCGATGGGCTTCGACACCCACTTCAAGCGTTGCCCGAGGAATGATTTTGGATGATCAATATCGGGCAACAGGCAGGTCAACACGGCCGAAGGGACAATATGCCACCAGTCCCCTTGTGCCAGCACGGGGGTAAGTTCAGCGTTTTTGGCAAATACTGCGCACGCGATAGAAAAAAGCAGGTGGCCTTCCGCCGTCATGATAAAACCCAGGAAACTGTCAATTCATACAGTATAGGGTTTTTGTACAGTAGGCGGAAGAGGTGACGGTGTAACTCTTTGTCACAAACGGGTGTCAGAGGGCGCAGGATACCGACTATCCCGGCGTCATACGCGCCTCCGAGACTGGAATATTACTTATTCACCGCGCAAATGTTGCACCGTCAGATTGGCCAGCGAGGTGAGCTTCACGTCGGCAAGTGCAAAACGGGGGTCGTGACGGCCTTCTTCGGCGGGTACCACAATGGAGCGCATGCGCGCGGCTTTTGATGCCACCATGCCGTTAACGGAATCTTCCAGCGCCACGCATACCAGCGGATCAAGACCCAGCTTCGCTGCGCAGTCCATATAGACCTGCGGGTGGGGTTTGCTATAGGGCAGCGTTTCGGCTGAGGCCAGGGCATCGAAACTGTCACGCAGCTCAAACAGGGTGAGCACTTTTTCCAGCATATGCAGTGGGGAGGCGGAGGCCAGTCCAACCTTCATCCCCTGAGCTTTACACAGGGCTACCGCTTCACGCACGCCGGGCAGAAGCGGTTTGTACTCTTCAACCAGCGCAATGGCGCGGTTGATAATGCGTGCGGTAACTTCGCCGTGATTGGGGCCAACCCACGGCTGGTGGGCATACCAAAGTTCAACCACCATATCGATGCGCAGGCCCAGCGTATCCGGCAGTTCATTCCGACGACTGATATCGACGCCCAGGCTGGCCATGACGTCCAGTTCGGCCCGATCCCACAGCGGCTCGGAATCAATCAGTAATCCATCCATGTCAAAAATAGCGGCAACAATCTGGCACGGTGTCGACATCACAATGTCTCCCTGGCTAAGGTGTTCGACAGACGATATACCCGAATTCTTTAGGGTATAAATGCTAAGTACACTCTGCAATTTAGCATATTGCCTTTAAAGAACGGGCGAAAATGATGGTCAGCAGGTAGACTTAGGCACAAATAACGCGTCTTTTGGAAGGGGAACTGATGACGTATCAACAAGCTGGACGCATTGCTGTCTTAAAACGTGTTGCTGGCTGGGTGATTTTTATCCCGGCCGTCATTTCCACGCTGATTTCAGTGCTCAAATTTATGTACGATCACAGCGAAAAGCAGCCGGGTATCAATGCGGTAATGCTTGATTTTGCACATGTCATGATCGAGATGATGCGTTTCAATACGCCTTTTTTAAACGTCTTCTGGTTTAATTCGCCAACGCCGGATTTTCATCAGCAGCTTAATGTCGGGTTCTGGGTTATCTACGCGCTGATCTTTATCGCAATGGCATTACAGGCATCAGGGGCGAGAATGAGCCGCCAGACACGGTTTTTACGTGAAGGGGTGGAAGACCAGCTGATTCTTGAGCAGGCCAAAGGTGCAGAAGGGATGAGCCGCGAACAGATTGAATCCCGCATCGTGGTTCCGCGTCACACCATTTTCCTGCAAATTTTCCCGCTTTATATCCTGCCGGTCATCATCATTGTGGCGGGGTACTTCTTCTTCTCTCTGCTGGGCTTTTTGTAATGAAATAGGGGGGCGTCATGCCACCCCGTTTTGTCATTATGCCGCCAGCATGCGTTCAAGCGCGCGTTGCGCCTGCACGAGATGCTCACCACCAAACAGAATGGCACGGTTAATCAGGGTGTACAGCTGGTACACCGGCTGACGCTCAAGGAAATCCTGCGGCAGGGGCGAAACAGACTGATATCCGTCGTAAATCTGTGGCGGTTGTTCAGGATGCAGTGGCAGCATAGCAAGGTCGCACTCCCGGTCGCCCCAGTAACAGGCTGGATCGAAGATAAACGGACCATTTGGCCCCAGCGCGCAGTTTCCTGACCACAAATCACCGTGCAACAGCGAAGGCTGAGGCTGGTGCGAAGCAAGACGTTGTTGCACGTGTTCGACAATGGCGTCGATATTGCCAAACTCCAGCCCTTTTTCTGCGGCCAGTTCCAGTTGCCAGCCAATACGTTGTTCGGAGAAAAAGGTCGACCAGCGGCGCTGCCAGGTATTCGGCTGCGGGGTAGTGGAAAGGTCGTTATCAAAATCGAGGCCAAACTGCGGCTGGTCGCTCCATTGGTGGAGACGTGCTAACTGTTGCCCAAGAATGAACGCGTTGTGGGCATCCAGGGGGCGGGCAGGAAGGTATTCCATGACCAGAAAACTGTAATCGCGGTCGCTGCCGACGGCCCAGACCTGAGGAACGGTGACCGTTTTACTGCGCGATAACAGCTCCAGCTGGTCGGCTTCAGCGGTGAAGATAGGGAGTAACTCCCGCTCATCGCATTTCACGAAAAGATCGCGTCCTGCGTAGCGTAAATGCCATGCGGCGTGGATCTCTCCGCCTGGCAGTTCGTTACGCAGTTCAATTTCACCTTCACCCAGTTGCTCGCTTAAAAGATGACTGATAGCCTGCCACATGATGTCTCTCCCATGTTGTCTGCCAGATCATAAAGTTAGCGCAAAATTGCGGTAAAAAAATACGAACTAACGCACACCTGAGCGGTTTAAATTCATGCAGGGCACTTATTGTTCCTTTTTTTGCCAGCGTTCCCAGGTTTCTACATCGGTTTCAGCATGCTTGTCGGTAACACTTTCGACCAGACTGCTTGCCAGCGCGTGGATCTCTTCTTCGCTGAGGGCGCTAATCAGGCCAAATGTGAGCGTACCTAAATCATGAATATTGCCGTCATCATCCGTAAGCGTCAGCAGGAAATTGGCCCGGGTAAAGGTGTTGTTGAGTTCATTGAGTTCGGTCAATGATGCTTCATGAATATGAATGGTAACGACGTAGCGAATGATGTCACCGCTGCTCATAATTCACCTCATTGTTATCATGAAAGTTTTCTTAGCATAGTCGATAGTTTGCGTTTGGCGACTATGAAGAGCACGTCCCCTTCATTAAAGAAGGGGAACGGGGGTTAATGTCGCGACAGATAATCGACGATTTTTTGCGTCTCGGCGAGCGAACACAAACGCGTACCCTGGTTAATGGTGGCGGCGCTACCCGCCGCCACGCCGTAGCGTGTCATCTCCAGCAGTGTTGCGCCCTGCGCCAGTTTTAGCGCCATCGCACCGACCATGCTGTCGCCAGCGCCCACGGTACTCTGGCTTTTCATCGGCGGTGGGACAACCTGAACGGAACCCGTTTCATCCACGCCCAGCGCCCCCTGAGGGCCAAGCGAAACCACGACGCGTCGTGCTTTGCCGCTGCGCACCAGCTCCTGTGCGGCGGTACGAACGTCATCAGGCTGGGTTAGCTCGCGGTTGACCAGCGCGCTTAACTCTTTTTGGTTGGGTTTCACCAGCTCAAGGTTGCCCGGCTCTAAGGCGGCGCGTAGCGCTTCTCCAGAACTGTCGACAATGCAGCGGATACCGCGCTGTTGTGCTGCGCGAATGAGCGACGTCAGTTTTTCCGTGCTGACGCCGGGTGGCAGACTGCCGCTGATAACGAGTAAGGCACCGTTTTCAATCGCCAGCACTTTCTCTTCAAGTTGACGAAACTCATCGTCACTCAACTTTGCCCCTGGCATGACAAAACGGTACTGCTCGCCGCTGGAATCCACCTGAACGTGCAGGTTTTGTCGCGTCCAGTCTTTGGCGTGGACCGTTTCCACAGCAACGTTTTCCTCTGCCAGCAAAGAAACCAGGTGCTCACCGGTGGCTCCCCCCGCGGGGAAAATCGCTGTCGCTTTGCCACCGAGGTGGGTAATGGCTCGCGCCACGTTGATTCCACCGCCGCCAGGCTCAAACACCGGGGTGCTACAGCGTAGTTTACCTTCCGGGTAAATCTGTGGCGTCAGCGTCGCAGAATCAAGAGAAGGAGAGAGCGTCAGCGTATAAATAGAAACCATTATTACCTCCTTTTAGTATGGGTTACGTTAAGTCTGGCACCGATTGGCAAGAAGGCAATGTAAATAACAGTATGATTTTAAAAATGAATACGGAAAGAAGCGGGGGATTTGTTTTATACAATAAAAGTCTTTTTGGGATCGTTCTTATTCAAAAAATGAAATAAGAAAACGTTGCTATGTTATTTGCGCCTTTTTATAATTTGTTACCTTTCTCTGGACGCCTTGTCGTTGAGCCTCAAGAAAGTTTCCGGGACCGTGACGGTCTCTTTTTTTGTTGTACGGACTCCTTAATAAAATGAAGCTTTTGAAGACAGTACCCGCTGCACTGATGCTGGCGGGTGGCGTGTTTGCGTCAATGAATGCGGCCGCCGATGATACCGTTTTTACTGTCATGGACGATCCCACCACCGCGAAGAAACCCTTTGAAGGTAACCTGAACGCAGGGTATCTGGCACAATCCGGTAACACGAAAAGCTCCTCTCTGACGGCAGACAGTACCCTGACCTGGTACGGTAGCTCTACCGCCTGGTCGCTGTGGGGAAATGCCAGTAACACCTCCGCTAACGACGAACGTTCTTCCGAGAAGTATGCGGTAGGCGGACGTAGCCGTTACAACATGACCGACTATGACTACCTGTTTGGTCAGGCAAGCTGGTTAACCGACCGTTACAACGGGTATCGCCAGCGCGATGTGTTCACTACGGGTTATGGTCGTCAGTTCCTGAACGGGCCTGTTCACAGCTTCCGTTTTGAATTCGGTCCGGGTGTCCGGTATGACGAATTCACCGACGGTGAAACCAAAACCCAGCCACTCGGCTATGCATCCGGCACTTACGCCTGGCAGATGACTGATAACACCAAATTTACCGAGGGTGTGTCTGTGTTTGGTGCCGACGATACCACGCTGAACTCTGAGACTGCGCTGAACGTAGCCATCAACGAACACTTTGGTCTGAAAGTGGCCTACAACGTGACCTGGAATTCATCACCTCCAGAAACTGCACCGGACCATACCGACCGCAGAACCACGATTTCTCTGGGCTATAAGATGTAATTTAAGCGGGTCGATAACGTTATCGACCCGCTTTTTTACGTTCAGGAATGTCTTAGCCCCAAATCATCGCCGCCCAACGTAACAGCAACATTGCACCGCAGATAGCGATCAGCACCAGTACCATTTTCCAGTGTTTTACGGCAAATCGTTTTGTTGGCATAACCTGCATCCTTGTCCATTGATGTGGGGAGTCTATCAAAAACGAGAGGAAATACCGCTTCCCGGCTCCGTCAGGTTATGCCACAGCACGGTCTGGGTCAGAACCAGTGGAATCGCTCTGCGAGAATCAATAATAAACCGGTGGCTGAAAGTATATTCAATATCACAACTGTTCTACTGGATACATTCATCGTATGCCCCTTTGGGTTTAAGGACCTGTTCAAGATTAGCCCAGCATCTCGGGAATGCGAGCACCTGGGATTTGCGCCCTGCAAATTCATGCGAAAGTGCCAGGGATCAATCTGGCGGCAGAGGGTGCATTCTCCCTTTTGTTAGTGTTAACATGGCAAGGCTTGCCGTAAATCCGCCATTGTCTGATTTCGGTGGGTGCATGATGACGAGCCAATTTGACGATTGTTGGTCAGATGGTGTCGTAATCTACTGTCAAATCACGATTATTTTCTTTGTATATGCTCTTATGTGTGGGGCATCACTGCAAATAAGGATATAAAATGCCTGTAATTACTCTTCCTGATGGCAGCCAACGCCATTACGACCGCGCTGTTAGCCCAATGGATGTTGCCCTGGACATCGGTCCTGGACTCGCGAAAGCGACCATCGCTGGCCGTGTTAATGGTGAGCTGGTTGATGCCTCCGACCTGATTGAAAACGATGCGAAGCTGTCTATCATCACAGCGAAGGACGAAGAAGGTCTGGAAATCATTCGTCACTCCTGCGCGCACCTGTTAGGTCATGCCATCAAACAGCTGTGGCCAAACACCAAAATGGCGATTGGCCCGGTTATCGACAACGGTTTCTACTACGACGTTGACCTTGACCATACCCTGACCCAGGAAGATATCGACGCGCTCGAAAAACGTATGCACGAGCTCGCCGAAAGCAACTATGACGTCATTAAGAAGAAAGTCAGCTGGCACGAAGCGCGTGAGACCTTCGTGAAGCGTGGCGAGAGCTATAAAGTCTCTATTCTTGATGAAAATATCTCTCATGATGACAAGCCTGGCTTGTACCATCACGAAGAATACATCGACATGTGCCGTGGGCCGCACGTGCCGAATATGCGCTTCTGCCATCACTTTAAACTGATGAAAATCGCAGGTGCTTACTGGCGTGGCGACAGCAACAACAAGATGTTGCAGCGTATTTATGGTACCGCGTGGGCAGATAAAAAAGCCCTGAGCGCGTACCTCCAGCGCCTGGAAGAAGCGGCTAAACGTGACCACCGTAAAATCGGTAAGCAGCTTGACCTGTACCATATGCAGGAAGAAGCACCGGGTATGGTGTTCTGGCATAACGACGGCTGGACTATCTTCCGTGAACTGGAAACGTTCGTGCGCTCCAAGCTGAAAGCGTACCAGTATCAGGAAGTGAAAGGTCCGTTCATGATGGACCGTGTGCTGTGGGAAAAAACCGGCCACTGGGACAACTACAAAGATGCGATGTTCACTACCTCTTCTGAGAACCGTGAATACTGCATCAAGCCAATGAACTGCCCGGGCCACGTTCAGATCTTCAACCAGGGTCTGAAATCCTACCGCGACCTGCCGCTGCGTATGGCAGAGTTCGGTAGCTGCCACCGTAATGAGCCATCAGGTGCGCTGCACGGTCTGATGCGTGTTCGTGGCTTTACTCAGGATGATGCGCATATCTTCTGTACGGAAGATCAGGTACGTGATGAAGTTAACGCCTGTATTCGTATGGTCTACGATATGTACAGCACCTTTGGCTTCGAGAAGATCGTCGTCAAACTCTCAACGCGTCCGGAAAAACGTATCGGTAGCGACGAGACCTGGGATCGCGCAGAAGCGGATCTCGCCGTTGCGCTGGAAGAGAACGGTATTCCGTTCGAATACCAGCTGGGTGAGGGCGCATTCTACGGTCCGAAAATTGAATTTACCCTGTATGACTGCCTCGATCGTGCATGGCAGTGCGGTACTGTACAGCTGGACTTCTCCCTGCCGCAGCGTTTAAGCGCCTCTTATGTTGGCGAAGACAACGAGCGTCAGGTACCGGTAATGATTCACCGTGCTATCCTCGGTTCTCTGGAGCGCTTCATCGGCATCCTGACCGAAGAGTTCGCCGGCTTCTTCCCAACCTGGCTTGCGCCAGTGCAGGTTGTAGTGATGAACATTACCGATTCTCAGTCTGAATACGTTAAAGAATTGACGCAGAAACTACAAAATGCGGGCATTCGCGTAAAAGCAGACTTGAGAAATGAGAAGATTGGCTTTAAAATCCGCGAGCACACTTTACGTCGTGTCCCGTATATGTTGGTCTGTGGTGATAAAGAGGTGGAAGCAGGCAAAGTGGCCGTTCGCACCCGCCGTGGTAAAGACCTGGGCAGCCTGGACGTAAGTGAAGTGATTGAGAAGCTGCAACAAGAGATTCGCAGCCGCAGTCTTCAACAACTGGAGGAATAAGGTATTAAAGGCGGAAAACGAGTTCAAACGGCACGTCCGAATCGTATCAATGGCGAGATTCGCGCCCAGGAAGTTCGCTTAACAGGTCTGGAAGGTGAGCAACTGGGGATTGTGAGTCTGAGAGAAGCAATCGAAAAGGCTGAAGAAGCTGGAGTAGATTTAGTTGAAATCAGCCCTAACGCCGAACCGCCAGTTTGTCGTATCATGGACTACGGCAAGTTCCTTTATGAAAAGAGTAAGTCTTCTAAGGAACAGAAGAAAAAGCAAAAAGTTATCCAGGTTAAGGAAATCAAATTCCGTCCTGGTACCGACGATGGCGATTATCAGGTAAAACTCCGCAGCCTGATTCGCTTTCTGGAAGATGGCGATAAGGCCAAGATCACACTGCGTTTCCGCGGTCGTGAGATGGCCCACCAACAGATCGGTATGGAAGTGCTTAACCGCGTCCGTGACGATCTGAGTGAACTGGCAGTAGTCGAATCCTTCCCTACGAAGATCGAAGGCCGCCAGATGATCATGGTGCTCGCTCCTAAGAAGAAACAGTAAGGCCTTCAAGCAGCAAAATCTGTGAAGCCTTCGGGTCTCATAGGTTTTGCTCGCCTATGTTTCGTTTATTTAACAATGCGAAGTGGAAGTTATTAAGATGCCAAAAATTAAGACCGTACGCGGTGCTGCTAAGCGCTTCAAAAAAACCGGTGGTGGTGGATTTAAGCGTAAGCACGCAAACCTGCGTCATATTCTGACCAAAAAATCTACTAAACGTAAACGTCACCTGCGTCCAAAAGGCCTCGTGTCTAAAGGCGATCTGGGTCTGGTTATCGCGTGCCTGCCGTACGCATAAGTCGTTAACGTTTAATTTTTTTTCTAAGAATATAGATACAGGAGAGCTCACATGGCTCGCGTAAAACGTGGTGTAATTGCTCGTGCACGTCACAAAAAAATTCTGAAACAAGCTAAAGGCTACTACGGTGCGCGTTCACGCGTATACCGCGTTGCCTTCCAGGCTGTTATCAAGGCTGGTCAGTACGCTTACCGTGACCGTCGTCAACGTAAGCGTCAGTTCCGTCAACTGTGGATTGCGCGTATCAACGCAGCAGCACGTCAGAACGGTATTTCTTACAGCAAATTCATCAACGGCCTGAAAAAAGCCTCTGTTGAAATCGACCGTAAGATCCTGGCTGACATCGCAGTATTCGACAAAGTAGCGTTCACCGCTCTGGTCGAAAAAGCGAAAGCAGCACTGGCGTAAGCCAGTTGAGAGAGGGGGCTTTGCTCCCTCTTTTCATTTAACACCATCAGAAGATTGACATTTACCCGTCCAGGCTTTTCAATAAGGTCTTAACGGTTTTTACCACACAAGGTAACGCAAGCATGAATGCTGCTATTTTCCGCTTCTTCTTTTACTTTAGCACCTGAATTCAGGAGGCTAGCGCGTGAAAGATGAAACGAAAAACAGCGCCAGATAAGCCTCCCGATGGAGGCTTTTTTTGTGTCTAAATTCGAGAGAA
>NZ_JBJURN010000006.1:37763-81678 GCF_046622475.1 Enterobacter sp. LM3
GGACGGCGTTGAGCCTGTTGCGGGTGCGTTTAACGGTGTCGTCGTGGGTGAAGTGGTGGAGTGCGGACAGCACCCTAACGCGGACAAACTGCGCGTAACAAAAGTGAATGTAGGCGGTGACCGCCTGCTGGATATCGTCTGTGGTGCGCCAAACTGCCGTCAGGGCCTGAAAGTGGCCGTGGCAACTGTGGGTGCAGTACTGCCGGGTGATTTCAAAATTAAAGCTGCGAAACTGCGCGGTGAGCCGTCTGAAGGCATGCTGTGCTCGTTCTCTGAGCTGGGTATTTCCGACGATCACAATGGCATCATTGAGCTGCCTCTGGATGCTGCTGTTGGTACCGATATCCGCGAATATCTGAAACTCGATGACAACACCATCGAAATCAGCGTAACGCCAAACCGTGCGGACTGCTTAGGCATTATCGGTGTGGCGCGTGATGTGGCCGTGCTGAACCAGGCTGAACTGAACGCACCTGAAATTGTACCGGTTGCAGCCACCATCAGCGACACGCTGCCAATCCAGGTTGAAGCGGCTGACGCTTGCCCACGCTACCTCGGTCGTGTGGTGAAAGGCATCAACGTTAAAGCCCCAACGCCACTGTGGATGAAAGAGAAGCTGCGCCGCTGCGGTATCCGTTCTATCGATGCTGTGGTTGACGTGACTAACTACGTTCTGCTGGAACTGGGTCAGCCAATGCACGCGTTCGATAAAGACCGTATCGAAGGCGGTATCGTTGTACGTATGGCAAAAGAGGGTGAAACCCTGGTTCTGCTGGACGGCAGCGAAGCGAAACTGAACGCAGATACGCTGGTGATTGCCGATCACGGCAAAGCGCTGGCGATGGGCGGTATCTTCGGTGGCGACCATTCTGGCGTGAACGATGAAACGCAAAACGTCCTGCTGGAATGTGCGTTCTTCAGCCCGCTTTCCATCACCGGCCGTGCACGCCGTCATGGCCTGCATACCGACGCTTCTCACCGTTATGAGCGTGGCGTTGACCCGGCTCTGCAGTACAAAGCGATGGAACGTGCAACCCGCCTGCTGATCGACATCTGCGGTGGTGAAGCCGGCCCGGTTATCGACGTGACTCACGAAGAGGCACTGCCGAAGCGTGCAACCATTACGCTGCGTCGCAGCAAGCTGGATCGTCTGATTGGCCATCACGTTGCCGATGCGCAGGTGAGCGACATTCTGCGTCGTCTGGGCTGTGAAGTGACGGAAGGTCAGGACGAGTGGAAAGCCGTTGCGCCATCCTGGCGTTTCGACATGGAAATCGAAGAGGACCTGGTAGAGGAAGTGGCTCGCGTATACGGCTACAACAACATTCCTGACGAACCTGTTCAGGCGGGTCTGGTCATGGGTTCCCACCGCGAAGCTGACCTGTCCCTGAAGCGTGTGAAAACCATGCTGAACGACAAAGGCTACCAGGAAGTGATCACCTACAGCTTCGTTGATCCTAAGCTGCAGCAGTTGATCCATCCGGGTCAGGAAGCCCTGATCCTGCCAAGCCCAATCTCCAGCGAAATGTCCGCGATGCGTCTGTCTCTGTGGACGGGTCTGCTGGGTACTATCGTGTATAACCAGAATCGCCAGCAAAACCGCGTGCGAATTTTCGAAAGTGGATTACGCTTTGTACCAGATAATCAGGCAAATTTAGGCATCCGTCAGGATCTCATGCTGGCTGGTGCGATCAGCGGTAACCGCTATGAAGAGCACTGGGATCTGGCAAAAGGCACGGTTGATTTCTACGATATGAAGGGCGATCTGGAAGCTATTCTCGATCTGACCGGTAAATTATCTGAAATTGAATTTCGTGCAGAAGCCATCCCGGCCCTGCATCCGGGCCAGAGTGCGGCCATTTATTTAGACGGCAAACGTGTTGGTTTTATTGGTGTTGTTCACCCTGAGCTGGAACGTAAATTGGATCTGAATGGTCGTACCATCGTGTTCGAGCTGGAGTGGAACCCGGTTGCAGACCGCGTCATTCCTCAGGCGCAGGACGTCTCTCGCTTCCCGGCGAACCGCCGTGATATCGCGGTTGTGGTCGCTGAAAACGTGCCAGCAGCAGATATTTTGGCCGAATGTAAGAAAGTTGGCGTAAATCAGGTAGTTGGCGTAAACTTATTTGACGTGTACCGCGGCAAGGGCGTAGCGGAAGGTTTCAAGAGCCTCGCTATCAGCCTGATCCTTCAGGATACCAGCCGTACACTCGAAGAAGAGGAGATTGCCGCTACCGTCGCCAAATGTGTAGAGGCATTAAAAGAGCGATTCCAGGCATCATTGAGGGATTGAACCTATGGCGCTTACAAAAGCTGAAATGTCAGAATATCTGTTTGATAAGCTTGGGCTTAGCAAACGGGATGCCAAAGAGCTGGTAGAGCTGTTTTTCGAAGAGATCCGTCGTGCTCTGGAAAACGGTGAGCAGGTAAAACTCTCCGGTTTTGGCAATTTTGATTTGCGAGACAAAAACCAACGTCCGGGTCGCAACCCGAAGACGGGGGAAGATATTCCCATTACAGCCCGCCGCGTGGTGACCTTCAGACCCGGTCAGAAGTTAAAAAGCCGTGTCGAAAACGCAACGCCCAAAGCAGAGTAATATGAACTAACTAAAAAGGCCGCTATCGCGGCCTTTTTTCTTTGCGCTCTTTGGCAAACCCGCCGTAAAATCAATACCATCTCATCTTTATATAACTGCATCCATGTTTGATTTTGCCCATCGCCAGCACTGCTCCGACCGACGCCGCCTGCTTGTCCTCGTGCTGCTGCTCATTGCCGCCGCTGGTGTCAGCTTATGCGCAGGCGACAGATGGCTGGGGCCGGAAAGCTGGTTTGGCCCTGACGGGCAGCTTTTCGTCTGGCAAATTCGCCTGCCGCGTACGCTGGCGGTGATCCTGGTGGGAGCCTCGCTGGCGCTGTGCGGTACAATTATGCAGGCGCTTTTTGAAAACCCTCTTGCGGAACCTGGGCTGCTTGGCGTCTCGAATGGCGCGGGGGTCGGGCTGATTGCGGCCGTTATGCTGGGGAGCGGCGAACTGTCAGCCTGGGCAATCAGTCTGAGTGCCATTCTCGGCGCGTTGCTGATAACCATCATTTTGCTGCGCTTTGCCAGACGGCATTTATCGACCAGCCGGTTGCTGCTTGCCGGGGTGGCGCTGGGGATCATCTGCAGTGCGTTGATGACCTGGGCGGTCTATTTTTCTACCTCGTTCGATTTGCGTCAGTTGATGTACTGGATGATGGGCGGTTTTGGTGGCGTCGACTGGCGACAAGGCTGGCTAATGATGCTACTGATCCCGGTCATTCTGTGGGCGGGTTTCCAGGCGCATCCGCTGAATATTCTTGCGCTGGGCGAAACGTCGGCTCGTCAGCTCGGCATGCCAATTGCACTCTGGCGTAATGTGCTGGTGATTGCCATTGGCTGGATGGCAGGCGTTAGCGTGGCGCTGGCAGGAGCGATTGGCTTTATCGGGCTGGTGATTCCGCACATGCTGCGTCTGTGTGGTATCACCGACCATCGAACCTTACTTCCTGCCTCGGCCGTTGCCGGGGCGGCAACGCTGTTGATTGCGGATATCATCGCCCGACTCGCGCTGACAGCCGCTGAGCTGCCCATCGGTGTAGTGACAGCCACGCTGGGCGCGCCGGTATTTATCTGGCTACTATTAAAAGCCGGACGTTAAATCACTACACGTAAGACAACCTGAGGGGATGCTATGCAGTACGATATTCTGAATACCGAAGTGACCACCATTGACGGCGAGAAGACCACGCTGGAAGGGTATAAGGGCAAGGTTTTGCTGCTGGTGAATGTGGCGTCTAAATGTGGTCTGACTCCGCAGTATGAACAACTTGAGAACATCCAGAAAGTTTGGGAGAAAGACGGTTTTACCGTGCTGGGCTTCCCGTGCAACCAGTTCCTGGGCCAGGAGCCGGGCAGCGAAGAAGAGATCAAAACGTTTTGCAGCACCACCTACGGCGTGACATTCCCGCTGTTCAGTAAAATTGATGTGAATGGTGAAGACCGCCACCCACTCTATGCGAAGCTGGTTGCCGCCGCGCCGACAGCCGTTGCGCCAGAAGGGAGCGGTTTCTACGAGCGTATGGCGAGCAAAGGGCGTGCTCCGCTTTATCCGGACGATATCCTGTGGAATTTCGAAAAATTCCTGATTGGTCGGGACGGTCAGGTTATTCAGCGTTTTTCTCCGGATATGACACCTGAAGACCCGACGCTCACTGAGTCTATCAAGCGGGCACTGGCGAAATAATGACGTTGTTGATGCAGCTTACGGACGTTGCCGAGAAGGAGCGTCTGGAGCCGGTAACGGCGACAATCAATGCAGGAGAAATCCTGCATCTTGTTGGGCCGAATGGCGCGGGGAAGAGCACCTTGCTGGCGCGTATGGCGGGGCTGACCAGCGGGCCGGGGGAGATCTCTTTACTGGAACACTCCCTGGCCGACTGGTCACCGGTATCACTGGCGCACCGGCGTAGCTACCTGGTGCAGCAGCAGGTTCCGCCGTTTGCGATGCCTGTCTGGCACTACCTGATGCTGCATCTGCACGATAAACAGCACACGGCGTTGCTCACGGAAGTGGCTGCGGCGTTAGGGTTAGAAGATAAACTGTCCCGGCACGCCAGCCAGCTTTCCGGTGGAGAATGGCAGCGCGTGCGTCTGGCGGCTGTCATTCTCCAGATCCATCCCGCAGAAAATCCTCACGGGCGTTTGCTCCTTCTGGATGAACCGATGAGCGGTCTGGATGTTGCTCAGCAGGCTGCACTGGATACCCTTCTAAGCGCGCTGAGCCGTCAGGGTATTGCGGTCGTGATGAGTAGCCATGACCTGAACCATACGCTGCGTCATGCGCACAGAGTATGGCTCCTGGCCCGGGGGAAAATGATCGCCAGCGGCACGCGTGACACCGTCCTGACGCCGCCTAATCTGGCTCGAGCTTACAACATGGCGTTCCGCAGGCTGGATATAGAAGGACATAAGATGCTGATTTCTACCGCGCAGGAGTAAGCGTTTCTTGCCTGTTAGCACAATTGCACGCTAAATTACGAAAAGAACAAAAAAAGCAGAGGATTCGTCTGAAAATGCGATTCTGGTTTCTCCTGGTGGCAGCGTTATTTCTTGCGGGATGCAGTAGCCATCGTGCGCCGCCGCCTAACCCGCGGCTTTCTGATTCAATTACAGTCATTGCCAGCCTGAACGATCAGCTGAGCAACTGGCGCGGCACGCCTTATCGCTACGGCGGCATGAGCCGTGGTGGTGTGGATTGTTCCGGTTTTGTCCTGATGACATTCCGCGATAAGTTTGACTTACAGCTTCCGCGCGAAACACGTAAGCAGGCTGAAATTGGTACGGAAATCGATAAAGATGATTTGTTGCCCGGTGATCTGGTCTTTTTCAAAACCGGATCGGGTGAAAGCGGCCTTCATGTCGGCATTTATGATACGGATAACCAGTTTATTCACGCCTCGACCAGCCGTGGAGTGATGCGTTCTTCGCTCGATAATGTCTACTGGCGTAAAAACTTCTGGCAAGCACGGCGTATTTAGTGCAAAGCACGCAAATCACTTATGGCGGCATGGGAGCGAATATACTATGCCGATTTTTTGGAATAAGATGATTAAAGTTAAATTTACGACGAATTAGTTATGTCCATATGTGTCTGTTTTATCTAAAACTGGCTATTATTCAGCAACCAGGATAAGATTATTTTAGATTCAGGGATAAATCTGAAAAATAATACGGAACTAATGAAATTAATCTTATTAAAATCAAGACAGTGGAATTGTGTCGGCAATTGCTCCAGGATGTCCTCTCTCATCTTTAGTGCGGGGCGAGTGCAATGATTATCACGCTAGATAATGATTACCAATCTGAACTTTTGCTCCAGCCTGCCCGTAATAGCGCAGGTGAGCTGAAAGGTTTAGAGATTATGGTTAACTTTACTGGCGTCGGTACAAATGTACGTATCCCGACTGAACTGGTTATCGCACGTCTGACCCCTGCAGAAGAGCTCTCGCTGTTTCACGAAAAGCTGCAATTGCTTGATACCTGCAAACTGTTTTTTATTCAGCACCAGTTAATTGCATGGATCAATATTACACCTGCTATTGTTGAATTTTTATTAACTAGTGAGAATACCGTTTCATTACTCGAACGTTATCCGTTTCTGGAGTTTACGGTTAATGAGAACTATCCAGGCTTAAATAACGGCAAGGACGATCTGGTTCTGGCGAGAATGGCGATCCGGTTTCCACTGGTTCTGGCCAATTTTGGTGCAGGTGCAGCCTCTCTCAAAGCGGTGTATGACGGTTTGTTTAAGAGGGTTATTCTGGACAAGGGCTTTATCCAGCAGCGTGCGCCCGAACTCTCTTTTGAGCCTTTTATGCGCGCAATCCTCTGGCAAATAACGCCTCATTGCCAGTCGGTGATCGTGTCCGGGGTTGACGATCACAACTTATTGCAACGAATCTTATCCTTTAACGTTGGCGCGATGCAGGGAACACTCTGGCCAGCGGTCTCTGCGGAGCAGGTCACCACGCTGGTTCAGCGATAACCCTTGCTTTCGCCCGTGTTTAAGTCCAGGTAAACCCTCTACACTAAAAGCAGGAGGACCTATGACCCTGTCTTTTACTGCGCACTGGCATGATGAGTTGCCCGGCTTTTATACCGCACTCAAACCAACACAATTACAAAATACCCGCCTTATCTGGCACAACGACCGGCTGGCAGGTGAGCTGGCTATCCCGCCCGGTATGTTCCAGCCTTCAGAGGGTGCAGGCGTCTGGGGTGGCGAAACGCTACTGCCAGGCATGCAGCCACTTGCTCAGGTCTACAGCGGACACCAGTTTGGCGTCTGGGCGGGGCAACTGGGTGATGGCAGGGGTATCCTGCTTGGCGAACAGCAACTTCCCAACGGGGACACAGTTGACTGGCATCTGAAAGGCGCAGGCCTGACACCTTATTCGCGCATGGGTGATGGCCGTGCGGTACTGCGTTCAACCATCCGCGAATGCCTGGCGTCGGAAGCAATGCATGCGCTGGGTATCCCCACCACGCGTGCGTTGTCGATTGTCACCAGCGACACTCCGGTTGCCCGGGAAACGATGGAAAAAGGCGCAATGCTGATGCGCATTGCGCAAAGCCACCTGCGTTTTGGGCATTTTGAACACTTTTACTATCGTCGGGAGCCGGAAAAGGTTCGCCAGCTTGCTGACTATGCTATTCGTCGCCACTGGTCACATCTGCAGGATGAGGCCGATAAATATGTGCTCTGGTTCCGCGATGTTGTCGCGCGTACCGCTTCGATGATCGCCCGCTGGCAAACCGTGGGGTTTGCGCACGGCGTGATGAACACCGATAACATGTCTATTCTGGGGCTGACCTTCGATTATGGTCCGTTTGGTTTCCTGGATGACTATCAGCCGGGTTATATCTGCAACCACTCGGACTATCAGGGGCGCTACAGTTTTGACAACCAGCCTGCCGTGGGGTTATGGAACCTCCAGCGCCTTGCGCAAAGCCTGTCGCCATTTATCGACGTTGACGGCCTGAATGATGCACTCGACAGCTATCAGGAGATATTGCTGCGTGAATATGGCCAACTGATGCGGAGCAAACTGGGGTTAATGACGCAAGAGAAGGGGGATAACGACATTCTGAATGCGTTGTTCGCTCTCATGGCCCGCGAGGGTAGCGATTACACCCGTACTTTCCGCATGCTGAGCGAAACGGAACAGCACAGCACTGCGTCACAGCTGCGCGATGAGTTTATCGACAGGCAGGCATTTGATGACTGGTTCGCCACTTACCGCGCCCGCTTGCAGCAGGAGCAGGTTGATGACGCCACCCGGCAGGCCAGTATGAAGGCGTCAAACCCTGCGATAGTGTTGCGCAACTGGCTGGCACAGCGCGCGATCGCCCAGGCAGAGCAGGGGGATGTTGAAGAGCTGCACCGTCTGCATATTGCATTGCGTACGCCATTTGCCGACAGGTGCGACGACTATGCGAACCGCCCGCCGGAGTGGGGCAAACGGCTGGAAGTGAGCTGTTCGAGTTAATCTGTCTGAAGACGCAAGCCCGGCGAGACGTATTGCCGGGCCTGACGCAGATGGCTCAGGAGTAGTGGATCAGATCTTTGATTTCCAGAGTCCTCTTCACCAGAAAATCTTTAAATTTAAGGCATCGCGATGGCATGACCTTTAGCGAACGAAACCAAAGACTTATCTCAAATTTACTCTTAATATAGTTATCCAGAATAGAAACCAGTTCACCCTTTTCCAGCTCTTTCTTGACCAGTGGGAGCGGAAGATAAGCAATGCCTCCCCCGGCCAGGGCAACGTCCTTGAGAAACTCGCTATTCTCAATCTCTACTGTTTTGGCTATCTCTATGGTCGTAACATCCCCGTCCACGTCAAACTGCCATCGGTTCCCCCCTACCAGCGTTGAAGTATAAATACAGTTATGGAACTTAAGCTCTTCGGGCGACTGCGGTTCACCGTATGAATCGATATAGCTGGGTGAACAACATACAACCAGAGGATAGTTAAAGAGGGCTTTCTTGATTAACTGGCTGTCTGGCTCCATATGGCCGCGATAGGTAGCACCGGCGCGAATATAAAAATCAATATCGCTATTTTTTTCATCAACATAGGCTGTTTCTTCGATACGAAAACTCACTTCCGGGCAAATAAAGAGATATTCACCGATTATTTTGGAAAGAAAATTTCGTGAGAATAGCGGAGTTGAGGCTATTGAGATCACGCCCCGATCGGTGTTGTTGGAGGTTTCGACCTCTTTATAAATATCCTGAATACCTAAATAAGCAGCATAAAAACGTTCATATAACAGCATGCCGGCTTCTGTCGGTTGGCTTTTGCGTGTGGTGGAAATAAGTAAAGGAACGTTTAGTTTTTCCTCTAACTCCTTCAACCAGCGACTCCCTGTTGCTGCCGTAATGTGAAATTCTTTTGCTGCTTCAGATATCGAACCGCAGCGTACGACATGCATAAAGAAAACAGTTTTATCCAGCATTCACTCCCCCAGAGATTGAACAAGATGGTTTGTTTCTTAAAGGAATAAAGGTGATTTCGAATGTTATAATTACTGCTTTGTTTTATCAGATTATAGGGCGGGGGGAAGAACGAAGTCAATGTTTGAGTTGCGTCCTGGAAGTTATTATCTGAAAAATTGATCGGGTTAAAATAGACCATCGTTTTTTGCAAAACAGTTTTTATTTTTTTTTAATTAACGGGCGATTTTTTTTGTTCGGTATGTGAGTTTGATCGCTATTCAACCCTGTGTCAGGGTAATTTCAAAAGTGTTATTTCATTGAAAATAAAGGGTTTGTTTTGCATTGTTGGTCTTGTGTGAAAAATGTTAATCAGTTTTTATTGCACCTTGTTGATAATCCTCTTCAGATTGTTTAGTGACACCATAGTTGTTATTACTGAATACGAAGGTTACCTCAGGTAATTCTCGTAAACATACGGGATAATTTTCTATGGAGAACAACATGCATAATAAAATTTGTATTGTTACTGGTGCGGCGCAAGGTATTGGCCGAAAAATCGTAGAGCTCTTCTCGCAGGCTGGTGCAGCTAAGATTTATGCTTGTGATATTCAGCATGGTGATAGCGAAGTACTTAAAAATGTTATTCCTGTTACGCTTAATGTCTGCGACCGGAAGGCCATTCAGGAAGTGGTAAATAAAATCCAGCAGCAGGATGGTCATATTGATATCCTGGTGAATAATGCGGGTGTCACCCGTGATAATCTTATTAATAAGATGACGGAACAGGACTGGGATCTGGTTATTGATATTAACCTGAAGGGTGTTTTCAATATGACTCAGGCGGTGGCCCCCATCATGATGGAAAACAATACCGGTTCCATTATCACCATGTCTTCCGTTGTAGGAACCGACGGTAATATCGGCCAGAGTAATTATGCGGCGACGAAAGGCGGCGTTATTGCAATGACGAAAGGCTGGGCTAAAGAGTTTGCCCGTAAAGGGGCAAAAGTACGCGCCAACTGCGTCGCACCGGGTTTTGTGGTGACTCCAATGACCAAAGATCTGCCGGAAAAAGTGATTGACCACATGATTGCCAAAACCCCTTTGGGCCGCATGGCAACTGCGGAAGACATTGCCAACGGTGTCCTGTTCCTCGCCAGCGAAAAATCGAGCTTTATTACCGGTCAGACGCTGAAGATCGATGGCGGGCTGGTTATCTGAGGAGCCGATGATGAAAAAAGTCTATATCGTTGGTGCGAAACGTACTGCGCTGGGGGCGTTCGGTGGGAGTCTGATGAGCGTTCCCGCCAGTGATCTGGCTGCTACCGCCATTTCAGCCGCTATCGCCCAGAGTAAAATCAATCCTGAAAATATTGATGAGGTTATCGTCGGCAACGTTCTGGCTGCAGGACAGGGAATGGGGCCGGGGCGGCAGGCAGCGGTAAAAGCGGGGATCCCTTTTCAGGTTCCGGCACTGACGCTGAATATGATCTGTGGCAGCGGCATGAAAACCGTCATTGATGGCACGCTAAAAATCAAAAGTGGTGAGATGGATTTGGTTGTTGCTGCGGGTATGGAAAACATGTCCCAGGCACCGTATCTGGTCGATAGCCGTGCCCGTTTTGGTCTGAAGATGGGCAACCAACAGATGACCGATTCGCTGATAGCCGATGGGCTAACGGATGTATTTAACCGCTATCACATGGGGGTGACGGCAGAAAATATTGCGCAGAAATATTCCATCAGCCGGGAAGAGCAGGACATTTTCGCACTGAAAAGCCAACAACGTGCGGTGCAGGCAGTGGAGCAAGGTCGTTTCGACGATGAAATTGCTGGCGTGACTGTCACCAGCAGAAAAGGCGAAACGCAGTTTGCGCGTGATGAATACCCGCGTAAAGACGCTTCTCTGGAACAGCTTGCCAAATTAAAACCGGCATTTGACAAACAAGGCACCGTGACCGCGGGTAATGCCTCCGGTATTAACGACGGCGCTGTCGCGCTGATCCTGGCGTCTCAGGAGGCGGTAGACAAGTGGCATCTGGAGCCGCTGGCTGAAATTATCGCCTGTGGACAGGGCGGTGTTGATGCCGCCGTGATGGGGCTGGGGCCGGTGCCGGCCATTGCGGATGCGCTCACGCGTGGCAAATTGACCCTTCGCGATATTGAACTGCTGGAACTCAACGAAGCCTTTGCCGCGCAGGCCATTGGCGTGATGCGTGGATTGTGTGCTGAACATGGCGTCGACGCCGCGTGGTTTGAAGGGCGGACTAACGTGAACGGCGGAGCCATTGCGCTGGGACATCCATTAGGTGCATCCGGTGGACGCATTATTGTTTCACTGCTCTATGAAATGATTAAGCAGAATAAAAAAACAGGCCTGGCGTCACTCTGCATTGGTGGCGGTATGGGGACTGCAATCATTATCAAACGCGCACAATAAAATAACCTTTGTTCGCATTGTATCGTCAATGCGAACAGCACTCTTATTCTCAGAGGACATTATGACTGGATTAATCCTCTCTTTGGTTTTACTTATTTATCTTATCTATCGTGGCGTACCCGTATTAATTGTCTCACCATTAATGGCCATGCTTGCGGTACTCCTGGGGTCAGAAATACCCGTGCTCTACTCCTGGACAGGCCCGTTTATGCAGTCGGTGGTGGGATTTGTTGCTGCCTATTTCCCCATATTTCTCGTAGGCGCGATATTTGGTACGTTAATGAACGCCAGTGGTGCAGCATTAACGATTGCGCAGTTTATTTCCCAGGCGATGGGGCCGCAAAAGGCGATCCTCGCAGTTATTCTCGCATCATTTTTACTTACCTACGGCGGTGTGTCCGTTTTTGTTGTGGTCTTTGCCGTTTTACCTATCGCCAGAACTATATTTATCAACAGCGATTACCCTCGTCGTTTGCTACCCAGCGCAATTTGTGCGGGATGTTTACCGGCTTATGTTGCGCCAGGTTCGGCGCAGTTTATTAACACTATTCCCATTCCGATTTTTAAAACGACCATCTATTCCGGTATGGATATCGGCGTCATCGGGACGCTTGTCTGGTTAATTATTGGCGTGTGGTATATGACCCGTCTGGTTAGGCAGGCTAAAAGCCAGGGTGAAGGTTACGGAGAAGGGCTGGAGGGTGAGAAAACTATTGCGCAGGGAAATATCCTGGTTGCCATGACACCGATTGCAATCGTTATTTTCGGTAATATTTTGCTCACACAATATTTCGAACTTGACCATGTCATTCAGCATTACGCCAGCGTTGGCGGTATTCAGGGGATTTGGGCTATTACAGTTTCGCTGTGTATTGCCATTGTCGTTACGCTGGTGCTCTATCGTAAAGAGATTGGAAACACAACCCGAACACTGGCGCAGGGGGCGAACGACTCGCTGACTCCCATCTTTAACACTGCAACCCAGGTGGGCTATGGCGGTGTGGTGAAAATGTTGCCGGTTTTTGCGGTGATCAAGGCCGCGGTGTTTGCTATCCCAGGGTCAGCAATGATTGCGGCTTCTGTTGGAACGGCAGTGCTGGCCGGGATTGTGGGCTCTACGTCCGGTGGCGTTGGGCTGGCGATGCTGGCATTCGGTAAAGAACTGATGGCGTTATCGGTCGAACATAATATTCCTGCCGGGTTGATGCACCGGGTGATTGTTTTCAGTGCCTCGACCTTCGATACGCTACCTCATTCTGGCTTCATTATTACATTGCTGGGCGTCTGCGGCTTAACACATAAACAAAGCTATAAAGAGCTGTTTATCGTTACCTGTATTTTCCCTGTATTCGCAGTGGTCGCCATGATCGCTTACGCCACATTCTTTTTAATTTAAAAAGGTTATTATCATGCAATCTGTCAAACAAATTACGGCACAGCAGGCAGCTGATTTAATTCAGGACGGCGATAACGTCATTTTGGGTGGTTTTATTGGTGCTGTCGTACCGGAGTCTATTGAAAAAGCAATTGAAGACAAATTCCTGGCGACGGGGCACCCTCGCCATCTGGGGCTTATTTTTGCGGCCGGGCAGGGCGATGCAAAAGAGAAGGCCAATAATCGCCTGGCGCATGAAGGGCTTGTGAGCCGCGCCATTGGTGGACACTGGGGTCTTATCCCACGTCTGCAAAAGCTCGCGAATGAAGGGAAAATAACGGGTTATAACTTACCACAGGGCGTTATTTGTCACCTGTTCCGTGACAGCGCGGCAGGCAAAATGGGCACCTTCACGCACGTGGGGTTAGGCACATTTGTCGATCCCCGCGTTGAAGGGGGAAAAATCAATGCCAAAACAACGCAAGATATTGTGACGTATACCGAAGTGAATGGCGTTGAAAACCTCTTCTATAAAAAAATCGACGCCAATATCGCTATTCTGCGGGGGACGACAGCAGATACCCGGGGCAATATTACGATGGAAGACGAATGCCTGATTCTGGAAAACCTGGCGGCGGCTCAACTGGTGCATAACCAGGGGGGAAAGGTGATTGTCCAGGTGAAGCGCATTGTTCCGGATGGTTCGCTGGATCCGCAGCAGGTGAAGATCCCGGGGATTTTCGTTGATGCTATTGTGGTGGCTGAAGGTGAATTACACATGCAGACCTTTGCCGAGGCGATGAACGAAAATTATGTTGGTCGCGGTGCTCGCACCGGAGATCAACGTAAGCCTCGTCCGCTGGACGTCAAGAAAATCATCGCGCGGCGTGCGGCAATGGAGCTGAAAAAGAATGCGATTGTTAACTACGGCATTGGTGCTCCGGAAGTGATTGCGCAAATCACGGATGAAGAACACGTGACGCAGGAACTGATTGCCACCGTGGAGCCGGGCGCAATCGGGGGTTCCCCGGCCGGTGGGCTCTCTTTTGGGGCATCAGCATTCCCTGAGGCCATCATTACTCAGGATCAAATGTTTGATTTCTATGATGGTGGTGGTCTGGATCAGGCTTTTCTGGGGCTGGCGGAGACGGATGCAAAAGGCGATCTTAATGTCTCAAAATTTGGTGTGAAAATTGCGGGCTGCGGTGGGTTTATTAACATCACCCAGAACGCAAAACAGGTCTTCTTCTGCGGCTCGTTTACCGCTGGTGAAAGCGATATTGTCGTTGAAGACGGTCAACTCAATATCCGCCGCGATGGCCATATACTGAAGTTCATTAAGCAGGTGCAACAAATCACATTCTCTTCCGATACGGCCCGTAAGAATAATAAGACGGTATATTACATTACCGAACGGGCAGTATTTAAATTAACCGCCGGTACGATTGAGCTGGTAGAGATAGCACCTGGTATTGATTTGCATCGAGATATTCTTAATAAAATGGAATTTATGCCGAAGATCAGCCCATCATTAAAAACGATGGATGCGCGTATCTTCAGTGAACAGCCAATGCAGCTAAGTTTGAAATAATCGTTCAACTGATTTCTCCGATTCTTTTTTAATATTGCGATTATCTATCGAGGGTATGACCGTGTCTTATACAATCAAAGATATGTTTATTGGCCAAAAAGCCAGTTTTGAAAAAACGATCACTGAAAGTGATGTGCTGCTGTTTTCAGGTATTTCCGGCGATATCAATCCGGTACATATCAATGACGTGGTGGCAAAAGAGAGCATCTTTGGCAAGCGCGTCGCGCATGGCGTGCTGGTGTCCGGGTTGACCTCTGCCGTACTGGGGATGCAATTACCCGGCGAGGGAACCATTTATCTTGGGCAGGATAATAAATTCCGCCGCCCGGTTTATATTGGTGATACCGTTAAAGCCACCTGCGAAGTGATCGAGCTGAATACCGAGAAAAATATTGCCAAATTAGCCACCACCACCACCAACCAGAATAACGAAATTGTTATTGAAGGCATTGCCGTGGTGATGGCTCCGAAAAAAAGAGCATAAGGATATAAAGATGATTATTGAACCTGTTATTAATGGCGTAGTGGCCAGAACGGCCCACCCTGAGGGCTGCAAGCAGGCGGTGAAAAATCAGATTCATTACAGCCAGCATCACAAGCAAATTCAGCATGGCCCTAAACGGGTGTTAATTCTTGGGGCATCTTCCGGTTTTGGCCTGGCTGCCAGAGTCGCGCTGACATTTGGTGGCGCGAAGGCGGATACCATTGGCGTATCATTTGAACGTGGGCCGGGCGAAAAGGGTGTGGGTACGGCAGGCTGGTATAACAACGTTTATTTCCGCCAGCAGGCCGAAGCAGAAGGGCGCATTGCCCATAATATCGTGGGTGATGCCTTTTCTGCCGAAGTAAAAGAACAGGTTATTGAGCTTATCAATCGTGATTTCGGTGGCCAAATTGACCTGGTTGTCTACAGCCTAGCAACCGGTATGCGCCCCGATCCTAAAACCGGTGAAATGTGGCGCTCCTGTCTGAAAACGGTGGGAAAACCTTTCAGCGGTAAGACCGTTAATCTGGAAAAGGATTGTCTGGATACCACCGTACTGGATGTGGCGAATGACGCCGAGATCCTGGCGACGGAAAAGGTGATGGGTGGTGAAGACTGGGAGGAGTGGATCCACTGGCTGCAGCACCATAACGCGCTGGCGAAAGGGGCGAAAACGGTAGCCTTTTCCTATATTGGCCCTGAAATGACATACCCCATCTACCATGACGGAACCTTAGGGCTGGCGAAGAAGCATCTGTCTCAGACGGCGGAGCGCCTGAATGCGCAACTGTCTGCTGATAATGGCGGGGCCTGGGTGTCGGTCTGTAAAGCGCTGGTCACCAAAGCCAGCGTCTTTATCCCCGCATTTTCCCCGTATGTGCTGTGCCTGTATCAGGTGATGAAACAGATGGGATTGCATGAAACCTGTATTGAGCAAATGCAGCGTCTGTTCACCGATAAACTCTACGCCGGGGGACAGGTATCGGTTGATTCTTCCCGGCTTATTCGTGTTGATGACCGGGAGTTACGTCCGGACGTGCAGCATGCGGTGAGCGAGTTAATGAGCACGCTTAACGACGACAATTTCACGCAGGTTGGCGATTACGCAGGGTACAAAAAAGAGTTCCTGCAGCTCAACGGTTTTGGTTTCGATAATGTTGATTACCAGAAACATATTGCGTTGTCTGACCTGATGGCGATGAAACCGTAAACGTCAAAAGCCTGTTGCCGGTGGTGACAGGCTTTTTCATGTCTGATGAGGAGACTCCGTGTCACGTACCATCATGTTAATTCCTGCGGAACCCGGTATCGGCCTGACCAGCGTCAGTCTTGGGGTGATCCGCGCTATGGAGCGTAAAGGCGTCCGGCTGAGCGTATATAAACCCATCGCTCAGCCCCGGGATGAGAATGCCGTGCCCGATCGCACCACTGCGATCATCCGTGCAAGGACGGGCTTGCATGCGGGTGCACCGCTGACAATGAGCGATGCAGAAGCCTGGCTTTCCTGCAATCAGAAAGACGTGCTGATGGAAACCATTGTTGCCCGTTATCATGCCGCCAGCGAGCATGCGGAAGTGGTGCTGGTGGAAGGACTTATCCCGACACGCCAGCATCAGTTTGCGCAATCGCTGAACGTCGAGATTGCGAAGACGCTGAATGCTGAAATTGTGCTGGTGATGTCCCACGGGCGACAAACGCCTGCACAGCTGCATGAACGTATGGAACTGGCGCGCAGCGGGTTAGGTAGCGCAAAAAAGATGCTCTCTGGTGTGATCGTCAACAAGATTAATGCTCCGCAGGAAGGGCGCGAAGCGATCCAGAGTGAAATGTCTGCGCCACAAGACGGGCTTTCACGCCCGCTGGCGTGGCATAACTTTACGGTCAGACTCTGTTCGAACAGTCCTGTTCCGGTACTGGCTGCTGTCCCCTGGAGTGCGGAATTAATTGCCGTACGGGCAATTGATATGGCCCGCCATCTGAATGCGCAGATACTGAATGAAGGAGACATCTGGCAGCGCCGCATTCGCGCGGTTTCATTCTGTGCCCACAGCGTTGCGCACATGCTGGAACACTTCCGCGCAGGCTCCCTGCTGGTGACTTCCGCTGACCGCCCTGACGTGCTGGTTGCAGCCTGCCTGGCGGCAATGAACGGCGTGGAAATCGGTGCCATTCTGCTGACCGGTGCTTACGATATGGACCCACGCGTCAGCAAGCTGTGCGAGCGCGCATTTGCCACTGGCCTGCCGGTCTTTATGGTGAACACCAACACCTGGCAGACCTCCCTGAGCCTGCAGAGCTTCAACCTGGAAGTGCCGGTTGATGACCACGAGCGTATCGAGAAAGTACAGGAATACGTTGCGGGCTACATCAACGCTGACTGGATCGAATCCCTGACTGCAACCTCCGAGCGCAGCCGTCGTCTGTCTCCACCGGCCTTCCGTTACCAACTGACCGAGCTGGCGCGTAAAGCGGGCAAACGTGTTGTTCTGCCAGAAGGCGACGAACCACGTACTGTTAAAGCAGCAGCCATCTGTGCAGAGCGCGGTATCGCGACCTGTGTGCTGCTGGGTAACCCGGATGAGATCACCCGCGTGGCGGCCTCTCAGGGCGTTGAGCTGGGTGCGGGTATCGAAATCGTTGACCCGGAAGTGGTTCGCGAAAGCTACGTTGCCCGTCTGGTTGAGCTGCGTAAGAGCAAGGGCATGACCGAAGCCGTTGCGCGCGAACAGCTGGAAGACAACGTGGTGCTGGGTACGCTGATGCTGGAGCAGGACGAAGTTGACGGTCTGGTTTCTGGTGCTGTTCACACCACCGCGAACACCATCCGTCCGCCGCTGCAGCTGATCAAAACGGCACCGGGCAGCTCGCTGGTCTCTTCCGTGTTCTTCATGCTGCTGCCTGAACAGGTTTACGTTTACGGCGACTGCGCGATCAACCCGGATCCAACGGCAGAACAGCTGGCGGAAATCGCTATCCAGTCTGCAGACTCCGCGATTGCCTTCGGTATCGAACCACGCGTGGCGATGCTCTCCTACTCCACCGGTACCTCTGGTGCAGGTAGCGACGTCGAGAAAGTGCGCGAAGCGACCCGTCTGGCGCAGGAAAAACGTCCTGACCTGATGATCGACGGCCCGCTGCAGTACGACGCCGCCGTTATGGCTGACGTGGCGAAATCCAAAGCGCCGAACTCACCGGTGGCGGGTCGCGCTACCGTGTTCATCTTCCCGGATCTGAACTCCGGTAACACCACCTATAAAGCGGTACAGCGTTCAGCAGACCTGATCTCCATCGGGCCAATGCTGCAGGGTATGCGCAAACCGGTGAACGACCTGTCCCGTGGCGCGCTGGTTGACGATATCGTCTACACCATCGCGCTGACCGCGATCCAGTCTTCACTGCAACAGTAATGTATTGCCGGATGGCACTTCGCATCCGGCCTACAGACCCGCTGGCCCGGTAAACGCTAGCGCCACCAGGCAATAACGGGCCATTGTTCAGAAGCGGCTATCAACCGCCAAAGCCAGTTTCTCCAGCAGCAGTTCGGTATCTTCCCAGCTCAGGCATGGGTCGGTAATAGACTGACCGTACACCATCGGCTGCCCGGCAACAATTTTCTGCGTACCTTCCTTGATGAAGCTTTCGGCCATAATACCGGCAATGGCGCTGGAGCCGCTGCGGATCTGCTGGCAGACCTCATCGCAAACATCCAGCTGGCGGCGATGCTGTTTCTGGCAGTTACCGTGGCTGAAATCCACAACCAGGTGTTCCGGCAGGTCAAATTCGGCCAGCGTTTCGCAGGCTGCGGCGATATCCTGTGCGTGATAGTTCGGTTTTTTACCGCCACGCATAATGATATGCCCGTACGGGTTGCCGCTGGTCTGGTAAATGGTCATCTGGCCGTTTTTATCCGGGGAGAGGAACATATGGCTGGCACGTGAAGCACGGATCGCATCGACGGCAATGCGGGTGTTGCCATCGGTACCATTTTTAAAGCCAACCGGACAGGAGAGGGCTGAAGCCATCTCACGGTGGATTTGGCTTTCCGTGGTGCGAGCGCCAATGGCACCCCAGCTTATCAGGTCGGCGATAAATTGCCCGGTCACCATATCGAGGAATTCGGTCGCAGTCGGTACACCCAGCTCATTCACCTGCAACAGCAACTTACGCGCCAGCTCAAGGCCGTGATTGACGCGATAGCTGCCATTGAGATCAGGATCGGAGATTAACCCTTTCCAGCCCACGACGGTACGCGGCTTTTCAAAGTAGGTGCGCATCACAATCTCCAGACGCTGCTGGTGTTTATCACGCAGACCCTGAAGGCGTTTTGCATAATCCATTGCGGCATCCAGGTCATGGATGGAGCAAGGCCCAATAACCACCAGAAGACGTTTGTCTTCACCATTGAGGATTTTTTCAATGCGTCGGCGGGATGCCGTTACATGTTCCGCAACACCTGCGGAAAGGGGGTGCCGCTGTGCCAGTTCAGACGGTGTCACCAGGCTATCAATGCGCGCAGTGCGGAGTTCGTCAGTTTTATTCATGGGATATCTCAGAAATTTTTTGCTTCATCGGCAGACTACCGGGAAGTGATGGGCATCACCTTAAACCAATCCCTGCTGATTTCAAGTTCGGGGCGGTTCCGCCCCGATAGTGAGCACCATGATACCTGAATTTGTATTGATGTACTAGCTTGTTAGTACATCCGGCGATTCAGCCCCATGATGTCGAGCATTTTGGTCGCAATTTCTTCTACCGAGTAGTTGGTGCTGTTGAGCCAGGGGATCTGGTTTTTCCGGTACAGCGCTTCAACCTCAGAGACTTCCATTCGACACTGGCGCAATGAGGCGTAACGGCTGTTTTCGCGCCGCTCTTCCCGAATAGCCGCCAGGCGTTCAGGGTTGATGGTCAGGCCAAACAGCTTGTGCTGCAACGGCTTAAGCGCGGCAGGCAGGATCAGGTTATCCATGTCATCGGCAATAAAGGGGTAGTTTGCCGCGCGAATACCAAACTGCATGGCCAGGTAGAGGCTGGTCGGCGTTTTTCCGCAGCGTGACACACCCAGCAGGATCACCTGAGCCTGATCCAGATTACGCAGAGAGATACCATCGTCGTGCGCCAGCGTGTAATCAATGGCGGCGATGCGCGCATCGTACTTGGTCAGGTTACCGGGGTTCAGCCCGTGAGTACGGTGAGCGATGGGGGTCGGGTCGAGCTTCATTTCGTTCTGCAACGGGGCGACCAGAGCCTGCACAATGTCCTGACAGAAGCCTTCACTTTGCAGAATAATGGTGCGAATTTCTGGAATAACGATGGAATAGAAAACCAGTGGTCGGATACCGGTTTGCTGATAAATAGCGTCAATCTGGTCTTTCACCGCCCTGGCGCGGCTCTCATTTTCCACAAACGGCAGCGTGATGCTGTTAATCGTAACGGGGAATTGCGACATCACCGCGTGCCCCAGCACCTCGGCGGTGATCGCCGTACCATCGGAAATATAAAAAACATGGCGATCGACAGCATTATCCATTTTATTCACCCTGAATAGCGTACGTAATTGTCTGAAAGCATAAATTAAAAAAGTAAAATACACAGCAAAGAACTTATCCTAATTATAAATGAAATGGTGTTTTTAATTTTCCTGAAAAGTGGATTTCATTTTTCCAGTAGTAGCTTTATTTCTATGGTTTTTTCCCGAATATATAGGAATCATCGGGTTAGTGACAGGTGGGAAAGTGTCCGAAAAGTTGAAAATTTAAATTGCTTACACGATTCACCGTTTTTTTAGCGGGAATAAATATGCCAGTATAAATACGTAGTCAGGTGTTTCTTACTCCGATCAAATATCACAAAAGGATTGTTTCGATGTCCAACAATGGCTCGTCACCGCTGGTGCTTTGGTATAACCAACTCGGCATGAATGATGTAGACAGAGTTGGGGGCAAAAATGCCTCCCTGGGTGAAATGATTACAAATCTGTCGGGTAT
This sequence comes from Enterobacter sp. LM3, assembly GCF_046622475.1. Classification (NCBI taxonomy): domain Bacteria; kingdom Pseudomonadati; phylum Pseudomonadota; class Gammaproteobacteria; order Enterobacterales; family Enterobacteriaceae; genus Enterobacter; species Enterobacter sp. LM3. The sequence continues at coordinate 58,662 of NZ_JBJURN010000006.1, forward strand.
GGGTGTCTCCGTACCGAACGGGTTTGCCACAACTGCCGATGCGTTTAACCTGTTTTTAGACCAGAGTGGCGTAAACCAGCGCATTTACAACCTGCTGGATAAAACGGATATTGATGACGTCACCGAGCTTGCGAAAGCCGGGGCGCAAATCCGCCAGTGGATTATCGACACACCTTTCCAGCCGGAACTGGAAAAAGCCATTCACGATGCGTACAACCAGCTCTCCGCTGATGATGCGCAGGCGTCGTTTGCCGTACGTTCTTCTGCCACCGCAGAAGACATGCCGGATGCTTCGTTCGCCGGACAGCAGGAAACCTTCCTGAACGTTCAGGGTTATGATGCCGTACTGGTAGCGGTGAAGCATGTGTTTGCCTCCCTGTTTAATGACCGCGCTATCTCCTATCGTGTGCATCAGGGCTACGACCACCGCGGTGTCGCGTTGTCCGCAGGTGTGCAGCGCATGGTGCGTTCCGACGTAGGGTCTTCCGGCGTGATGTTCTCCATTGATACCGAATCCGGTTTCGACCAGGTGGTATTTATCACTTCCGCGTGGGGTCTGGGTGAGATGGTTGTGCAAGGGGCGGTTAACCCTGACGAATTCTATGTTCACAAACCGACGCTTGCGGCAAACCGTCCGGCGGTGGTTCGCCGTACGATGGGTTCGAAAAAAATCCGCATGATCTATGCCCCGACGCAGGAGCATGGCAAGCAGGTTAAAATTGAAGATGTGCCGCAGGAGCAGTGTGACCGCTTCTCGTTGACCGATGCCGAAGTGCAGGAGCTGGCGAAACAGGCGGTACAGATCGAAAAACATTACGGCCGTCCGATGGATATCGAATGGGCGAAAGACGGTAACACCGGCAAACTGTTTATCGTGCAGGCACGCCCGGAAACCGTCCGCTCGCGCGGTCAGGTGATGGAGCGTTATACGCTGCACGCGCAGGGCAGAATTGTGGCTGAAGGCCGTGCTATCGGTCACCGCATCGGTGCGGGCCCGGTCAAAGTGATCCACGACATCAGCGAGATGAACCGCATTCAGCCGGGCGACGTGCTGGTAACCGACATGACCGACCCGGACTGGGAACCGATCATGAAGAAAGCTGCGGCAATCGTCACTAACCGTGGCGGCCGTACCTGCCACGCCGCAATCATCGCCCGTGAATTAGGTATTCCGGCCGTTGTTGGCTGTGGTGATGCAACCGAACGCATGAAGGACGACGAGAAAGTGACCGTCTCCTGTGCCGAAGGTGATACCGGCTACGTCTATGCCGATATCCTGGACTTCAGCGTGAAAAGCTCCAGCGTGGATACCATGCCGGATCTGCCGCTGAAGATCATGATGAACGTCGGTAACCCGGACAGAGCGTTTGACTTCGCCTGCTTGCCGAACGAAGGCGTAGGGCTGGCGCGTCTGGAATTTATCATCAACCGTATGATCGGGGTACACCCGCGCGCACTGCTGGAGTTTGACGACCAGGATGCGAAGCTGCAAAGCGAAATCCGCGAGATGATGAAAGGCTACGACTCACCGAAAGAGTTCTACGTTGGTCGTCTGACCGAAGGGATCGCGACGCTGGGTGCTGCGTTCTATCCGAAACGCGTGATCGTGCGTCTGTCGGACTTTAAATCTAACGAATATGCCAACCTGGTGGGCGGTGAGCGCTACGAGCCGGAAGAAGAGAACCCGATGCTGGGCTTCCGCGGTGCCGGACGTTATGTCTCCGACAGCTTCCGCGACTGTTTTGCGCTGGAGTGCGACGCGGTGAAACGCGTGCGCAACGACATGGGGCTGACCAACGTTGAGATTATGATCCCGTTCGTGCGTACCGTGGATCAGGCGAAAGCCGTGGTTGACGAACTGGCGCGCCAGGGTCTGAAGCGCGGCGAAAATGGGTTGAAGATCATCATGATGTGTGAGATCCCGTCCAACGCCCTGCTGGCTGAGCAGTTCCTGGAGCACTTCGACGGCTTCTCCATCGGCTCCAACGATATGACACAGCTAACGCTGGGTCTGGATCGCGATTCTGGCGTCGTCTCTGAGCTGTTCGATGAACGTAACGAGGCGGTCAAAGCGCTGCTGTCGATGTCCATCCGTGCGGCGAAGAAACAGGGCAAATATGTCGGGATTTGTGGTCAGGGGCCTTCCGACCATGAAGACTTTGCCGCCTGGCTGATGGAAGAGGGGATTGATAGTCTGTCCCTGAACCCGGACACCGTGGTGCAAACCTGGTTGAGCCTGGCTGAGCTGAACAAGTAAAAATATGATGGGCTTCCTGGTAACAGGAAGCCCATATGATTAAGGCACAATAATGTTGATTAATTCATCAGATACATCTCTGGCGAAACGCGCTTTGGCATAGAACTTGTCATCCCCCGAATCTTTCCGTGGTATCAACAGTATAGGTGTAAGTTCCGTTAGCGCAGCGAGATTCGGTTGCGCCAGTTTTTACAACCTGGTTATTTTTGTCGCGTTCCAGTACGGGAACGTCGACACAGGTTTGTTGTGTGCCTTGCCGCACTTCCGGTTTGGTTCTGGAACAGGCATTTGAATAACGCTGCGCATTGCTCATGCGCAATAGTCCCCACGAACCCGTTCCAGATTTGATTTTTCGATCTCACTTTCAACTGCCATCCTGTTAATCATCCCGCAGGAGGTTAATATCAGAGTTGAAAAAATATTTTCACATTTCATGGCGTTTTCCTTAACTAAAAATATTGCTTTGCATACTCTGCTATTACCCGACTATATCCAATAAGTCTGAAAGTAAAGGCTGAGCCTCCAGATGAAATCGCAAATTCAGAATATAACTATGGACTCTACCAGACGATTAAATACGCTCGCCATTGGGTTTGTTGTTTTTATAAGCAAAAAAAAAGCCCATCGTGGGAGATGGGCAAAGACTACACACAGCAATTCGTTGTTTCACTCAGGGGATTTCCATGCTTATAAATCAAGGTGTTGATCTATAACCGTGAGCTAATAGTAGGCATTGCGTTTTTTTGCGTCGATCAGATTCGTCTCAATAGTTAAAGAGTCGTAAAGATTTTTTGAAGTAGATGACAGAGTTACAGCTGGTTTTGCGGGTCAGACCAGTGCGCAGAGAATAAATAGTTTAACAATGGTTAAGTATTGCGGGGAGCAATTCAGGCCGGGTAAACGTAGCGCTACCCGGCCATACCGTTACTGTTTGTTCTGGTCTTCCAGCTCTTCCAGTTCGCTCAGGATCACGTCCGGGTCAGTTCCCGGCGGTGGTACTTCATGCACCCAGGCGGAGAAGAGACGCCATGTCACTGCCAGAAGTACCGGGCCAATAAACAGACCGATCATCCCAAATGCAATCAATCCACCAATAACGCCTGACAGGATCAGGATCAGCGGCAGATCGGCTCCCATACGGATGAGGATTGGGCGAATGACGTTATCCATCGTCCCGACCACGCAGCTCCAGACCAACAGGACGGTGCCCCAGGTGGTATCACCTGTCCAGTAGAGCCAGATAATGCAGGGTACCAGCACCAGCAATGGTCCCAGTTGCGCAAGGCAGGTCATCAGCATCACGACGGTAAAGATGGTTGCGTAAGGCACACCTGAGATGGCAAGCCCGATACCGCCCAGCACGGCCTGCACCAGCGCAGTCACCACCACGCCAAGCGCAACGGCACGGACGGCCTGAGCGGCCAGCAGAACGGCCGCATCGCCGCGTTTACCCGCCAGTCGGGTGGCAAAATGACGGATCCCCAGAGCCACTTGTTCACCACGCCAGTACAGCAGGGCGCTGAAGACCAGCATCAGGGTACAGTGCATCATAAACCGGCCGATATGCGCGGCCTGACCAACAAACCAGGTAGTGGTGGTGCCAATATACGGTCGCACTTTCGCCATCAGCGCACTGCCGCCCATCTCCAGCAGGCTGTGCCAGCCGCTGTAGAGTTTTGCGCCCACGACGGGAATACTGTTGAGCCAGGTGAGATCCGGCAGCGTCAGATCGCCGCTGGAGATGGCGCGAATAACCGGGCCACTGGAGTCAACAAGGCTATTCACCAGCAGCGCAATCGGAATAATAAACAGCAGGAACAGCAGCAGGGTCATGACCAGCACCGCCAGACCACGCCGTCCAAAGAGCAGTTTCTGCAAACGCAAGAGTAAAGGCCAGGTCGCGACGACCACGGTCGCGGCCCAGGCAAAGCCGAGCACGAAAGGTTGAACAATCCACAGACACGCAATAATCATGATGGCTAAGAACAGCACCGACAGTAAAATTTGCGCAACATCCCTGGGCTGACGAAGATTGACCATAAATGAAACTTTCCTTAAATGAACGCCAGACAGGCCGGCGGAAACGTAAAACCGCGTCTCTCTAATCATTAGTGATTTCAGCGATTTTTGACAGGCGGATTTTGCCTGTAATTCTGCTGAGCGTATAAGAAAAAAATGTGATAAAAAGTTGGGACACAACGCAAACGATTATCTCCTGAATAATTCGGGCTGCAGGAAGGCGGCAAGTGAACGAATCCCTGGGCGCATGGATAACTATGTGGCCAGGGTGAGTAGACGCAGCCAACGCATCTGCTGCTTGAAGTATGAAGGGGATCCACAACTCTAATTAGGGTCGACAGTAATGATCCCACAGATTTCCCAGGCACCCGGCGTCGTTCAGCTGGTGCTTAATTTTTTGCAGGCACTGGAGCAACAGGGTTTTACAGGTGATACCGCCACCAATTATGCCGACAGGCTGACGATGGCGACCGATAACAGTATCTACCAGCTACTTCCCGATGCCGTCGTTTTCCCACGCTCAACGGCTGATGTCGCGCTGGTAGCCCGTCTGGCGGCGCAAGAACGATTTACGTCTCTGATATTTACCCCACGCGGCGGCGGTACCGGCACCAATGGCCAGGCACTGAACCAGGGCATCATCATCGATATGTCCCGTTATATGAACCGCATCATTGAGATCAACCCTGAAGAGGGGTGGGTGCGCGTTGAAGCGGGGGTCATTAAAGATCAGCTCAACCAATACCTGAAACCCTACGGCTACTTTTTCGCCCCGGAGCTGTCCACAAGCAACCGCGCCACAATTGGCGGGATGATCAACACCGATGCTTCCGGTCAGGGTTCCCTGGTCTACGGTAAAACCTCCGATCACGTTATGGGCGTTCGCGCGGTACTGATGGGGGGCGATATCCTTGATACCCAGCCGATGCCGGTTGAGCTGGCGGAAACGTTGGGCAAAGAGAACACCACGAGCGGGCGAATTTATCGCACCGTACTGGAACGCTGTCGCGATAACCGCCAGCTGATCCTCGATAAATTCCCAAAACTGAACCGCTTCTTAACAGGTTACGACCTGCGTCATGTTTTTAATGATGATTTGAGCCAGTTTGATTTGACCCGCGTGCTGACCGGCTCCGAAGGGACGCTGGCGTTTATCACCGAGGCGCGTCTGGATATCACCCGCTTGCCGAAGGTGCGCCGCCTGGTGAACGTCAAATACAACTCTTTCGACTCCGCACTGCGCAATGCGCCGTTTATGGTGGAGGCGCGGGCGTTGTCGGTGGAAACCGTCGACTCCAAAGTGCTGAATCTGGCCCGGGAAGATATCGTCTGGCACTCCGTGAGCGAGCTGATCACCGATGTGCCGGATAAAGAGATGCTCGGCCTGAATATTGTTGAATTTGCGGGTGATGATGCCGAACTGATCGAAAGTCAGGTGACGATGCTTTGTCAGAGGCTGGACGAGCTCATCGCCCGGGGCGAGGGCGGGGTGATTGGCTGGCAGCTCTGTAACGATCTCTCCGGCATTGAACGTATCTACGCGATGCGTAAAAAAGCGGTGGGGCTGCTTGGCAACGCCAAAGGTGCCGCCAAACCCATTCCCTTTGCCGAAGACACCTGCGTACCACCGGAGCATCTGGCGGATTATATCGTTGAGTTTCGCGCACTGCTGGACAGCCACGGCCTGAGCTATGGCATGTTCGGACACGTCGACGCCGGGGTACTGCATGTGCGTCCGGCACTGGACATGTGTGACCCCCAGCAGGAGATGCTGATGAAAGCAATCTCCGACGATGTCGTGGCCCTGACCGCCAAATATGGCGGTCTGCTGTGGGGTGAACACGGTAAGGGGTTCCGTGCGGAGTACAGCCCGGCTTTCTTCGGTGAACAACTCTACGGTGAGCTGCGCAAGGTCAAAGCGGTATTCGACCCTGATAACCGCCTCAACCCGGGAAAAATTTGCCCGCCAGAGGGGGTTGACGCGCCGATGTTACGGGTGGATTCCGTCAAACGCGGCACCTGGGACAGACAAATTCCGGTTGCGGTACGCACCTCCTGGCGCGGTGCAATGGAGTGTAATGGCAACGGCCTGTGCTTTAACTTTGACGTGAAAAGCCCGATGTGCCCGTCGATGAAAATGACCAGCAACCGCATTCACTCCCCAAAGGGGCGAGCAACGCTGGTGCGCGAATGGCTGCGTTTGTTGGCCGATCGTGGGGTGGATCCACTGAAACTGGAGCAGGAACTGCCGGAGAAAGGTGCCAGCCTGCGTTCGCTTATCGAACGTACCCGCAACAGCTGGCATGCAAGCAAGGGCGAGTACGACTTCTCGCATGAAGTGAAAGAGGCAATGTCCGGCTGCCTGGCCTGTAAGGCGTGTTCGACCCAGTGCCCAATTAAAATCGACGTGCCGGAGTTCCGTTCCCGCTTCCTGCAGCTTTACCACACGCGCTATCTGCGCCCGATGCGTGACCACCTGGTGGCAACGGTGGAAAGCTACGCGCCGCTGATGGCGAGAGCGCCGAAGACCTTTAACTTCTTTATCAATCAGCCGCTGGTGCGCAAGCTCTCCGAAAAACATATCGGGATGGTGGATCTGCCGCTGTTGTCGACGCCATCCTTGCAACGCCAGCTGGTTGGACACCGCTCGGCGAACATGACGCTGGAGCAACTTGAAGCGTTAAGCCCGGAGCAGAAAGCCCGCGTGGTGCTGGTGGTGCAGGATCCGTTTACCAGTTACTACGATGCTCAGGTGGTGGCTGACTTTGTACGCCTGGCTGAAAAGCTGGATTATCAGCCAGTGGTGCTGCCGTTCTCGCCAAACGGCAAGGCGCAGCACATTAAAGGTTTCCTGACCCGCTTTGCCAAAACAGCCCGGAAAACCGCAGATTTCTTAAATCGCGTTGCGCAACTGGGCATGCCAATGGTCGGTGTCGATCCGGCGCTGGTGCTGTGCTACCGGGATGAGTACAAACAGACGCTGGGCGAAAAACGCGGCGATTTCCACGTCATGCTGGTGCACGAATGGCTACCAGCCGCACTGCAGGGGATGACCACGGCAGATGTGCGCGGTGAGTCATGGTATCTTTTTGGCCACTGTACCGAAGTGACCGCTTTGCCAGGGGCTCCTGCCCAGTGGGCCTCTATTTTCGCCCGTTTTGGCGCGAAACTGGAGAACGTCAGCGTCGGCTGCTGCGGTATGGCCGGTACTTACGGGCATGAAGTGAAAAACCATGCAACGTCGTTGGGGATCTACGAGTTGTCGTGGCATCAGGCGATGCAGCGCTTACCGCGAAATCGTTGTCTGGCGACGGGCTACTCGTGCCGCAGCCAGGTAAAACGCGTCGAAGGTAACGGCGTGCGCCATCCATTACAGGCTTTACTGGAGATTATCGGATGATCTGGAAACGAGCTGTGACGCTACAGGCACTGAATGCCATGAGCGAAGGTAATATGGTGGGTTTGCTGGATATCCAGTTTACCCGCATTGGTGAGAATGAGCTGGAAGCCACCATGCCGGTCGATAGCCGTACCCATCAACCGTTTGGCTTACTGCACGGTGGCGCGTCCGTCGTGCTGGCCGAAACGCTGGGGTCGGTGGCAGGGTATCTCTGCACCGAAGGCGAGCAAAACGTTGTCGGACTGGAAGTTAATGCTAACCATATTCGTTCCGTGCGCAGTGGGCGAGTGCGGGGGATCTGCCGCGCCCTCCACGCCGGGAGACGTCATCAGGTGTGGCAGATAGACATTCTCGATGAGCAGGAACGTCTGTGCTGTTCGTCGCGCCTGACGACGGCGGTTGTGTAAAGTTGCCCGATGTTTTGCATTTGGTCAAAAACCAGGCGGTTGACTGTGATATACTGGTCAGGTTTTGTACATAAGCGAGGACATCATGGATACTGAAATAACCCCAACACAACTGGCAATTGAATATATACGTCGCGATAAAAGCAACCTGTCTCCGGCGCAGTACCTGAAAAAGCTGAAGCAGCTTGAGCTGGAGTTTGCTGATTTGCTGGCGCTCTCTTCAAATGAACTCAAAGAAGAGATCTACTTTGCCTGGCGGTTGGGCGTTCACGTCCATTAATACCTGAAGAAAAGGCCGCGCTTGCGGCCTTTTTTGTACACTATCACTGGGATTGCAATCAATTCACCACGTATTCTCTAAATAGTTGTTGGTTATAAATTTTATTATGATATTCATCATAATAACTGTCCGTATATTTTATTCTTAGTAACTTCAACAGAAACCAGTAAAAAAATAATACCAGGTATCCTGTTAAGAAAAATATCTCTTTAAGCATTTACGATTTAAGTACTGGTATAAGTCGTAAATGGCTTTATCGATGCTGTCTAAGCAGACAATTTAATTTTTCGTGAAAATGAGAGACAGAGCAGCATGATCAACATGCATCCTTAGAATGTCCCGAATTTGACAGGAATGCGCCCTCTCATTTATCAGGGTCTTATAACCACAAATGGATAATGGTTTATCAGACACAATACCCCTATAATCTCTGTCCCTTTTCATGTCTTAAGTTTAAGCTGGAGGAACAATGGAGCTTAGCCGGAGGCAGTTCTTCAAGATCTGCGCGGGGGGTATGGCAGGAACAACTGTCGCATCACTCGGATTTTTATCATCGTTTTCTGCACAGGCAGAAACACGTCAATACAAACTTTTAAAAGCAAAAGAGACGCGTAATAACTGTACCTATTGTTCAGTAGGTTGCGGCATGATCATGTACAGCCTCGGCGATACCGCCAAAAACGTCAGGGAAAGTATTTATCACGTTGAAGGGGATCCTGATCATCCGGTGAGCCGCGGTTCGTTGTGTCCAAAAGGGGCCGGGGTACTGGACTATATTCATAGCGATAACCGTCTGCTTTACCCTGAATACCGTGCGCCGGGTTCGGATAAATGGCAGCGTATCTCCTGGGATGATGCAATCGAGCGCATCGCCCGGCTGATGAAGACGGATCGCGATGCGAATTTTATTGAGAAAAATGCCCAGGGGCTGACGGTCAACCGCTGGAGCACCACCGGGATGCTTTGCTCATCGGCAGCGAGTAACGAAACTGGGATCCTCGACGGTAAGTTCACCCGCGCACTGGGGATGGTCGCCATCGACTGTCAGGCGCGTTTGTGTCATGGGCCAACCGTGGCGGCACTGGCACCAACCTTTGGTCGCGGTGCGATGACCAACAACTGGGTGGATATCAAAAACGCCAATGTGGTGTTGGTGATGGGCGGAAACGCCGCTGAAGCGCACCCGGTAGGCTTTAAGTGGGTCGTTGAAGCACAAACAAAAAACGATGCCACGGTGGTGGTGGTCGATCCGCGCTTCAACCGCAGTGCTGCTGTCGCCGACCTTTACGCCCCAATCCGTGCAGGTTCAGACACCGCCTTTCTGCTGGGGGTTATCCGCTATCTGATTGCGCACGATACCGTTCAGCACGACTATGTCCGCGCTTATACGAATGCCAGCCTGCTGATCCGCGAGGATTATACTTTTAACGACGGGTTGTTCAGTGGATATGACGCGAGCAAGCGCCAGTATGATAAATCGAGCTGGTTCTATCAGCTGGACGCGCAGGGGAATGCCCGGCGTGATGAAACGCTCAGCGATCCCCGTTGCGTCTGGAACTTGCTGAAAACACACGTTGACCGCTACACGCCGGAAATGGTCAACCGTCTGTGCGGCACTTCTGTTGCTGACTTCACCCGCATCTGTGAGATCCTCGCCAGTACCAGCGTACCGGATCGCACTGCAACCATCCTCTATGCACTGGGCTGGACGCACCACTCTGCCGGGGCGCAGATTATTCGTGCGGCGGGCATGTTACAGCTGTTGCTCGGCAATATTGGTATGGCGGGTGGTGGCGTGAATGCCTTGCGTGGACACTCCAATATTCAGGGCTATACCGATCTCGGTTTGCTCTCAACTAACCTTCCGGGATACATGCCGCTGCCGTCGGAAAAACAGCCGGACTATCAGACCTATATTTCCCAGATTACGCCCCCATCGTTAGGCCTTAACGAAGTGAACTACTGGCAAAACACGCCGAAGTTCTTCGTCAGCATGATGAAAAGCTTCTGGGGCGATCGCGCAACGGCTGAAAATAACTGGGGCTATGACTGGCTGCCGAAGTGGGATCGTCTCTACGACGTGATGACCCAGGCAGAGCTGATGCTGGAAGGCAAAATCAACGGTTATATCGTACAGGGCTTTAACCCGCTGGCGGCATTCCCGGATAAGAACAAATCTTCCCGCGCGCTGGCAAAGCTGAAATACATGGTGATTATTGATCCGCTGGTCACCGAGTCATCAACCTTCTGGCAGCATCACGGGGAGATGAACGACGTCAACCCCGCGGATATCCAGACCGAAGTTTTCCGTCTGCCGTCGTCGTGCTTCGCGGAGGAAGATGGCTCAATCGCCAACTCAGGCCGTTGGCTACAGTGGCACTGGGCTGCAGCTGAGCCACCAGGCGAAGCGATGCATGATGGCAAAATTCTGGGCCGCCTGTTTACGCGTCTGCGTGAACTGTACCAGCAGGAAGGCGGGGCGAACCCGGAACCGGTGCTGAGTATGTCCTGGGCGTATAAGAATCCGCGCGATCCGCATCCTGAAGAGATTGCCCGTGAGGCCAACGGTGTCGCGCTGGTGGATCTGTTTGATGATGAAGGTCAGCCAATCGCGAAGAAGGGTCAGCAGCTCAGCAGCTTTGCCCAGCTGCGTGATGACGGTTCAACCAGCAGCTTCTGCTGGGTTTACTGCGGTAGTTGGACGGAGCAGGGTAACCAGATGGCGAATCGTGATAACAGCGATCCGTACGGGCTGGGCTGCACACCGGGCTGGGCATGGTCGTGGCCAGCTAACCGTCGCATTCTCTATAACCGCGCGTCGGCCGACCCTCAGGGAAAACCGTGGGATGCAGAGCGTGCCTTATTGCACTGGGACGGCAAAAAGTGGTCCGGAATGGATGTGGCGGATTACAACGCCTCTGCACCGGGCAGCAATGTCGGGCCATTTATCATGAACCCGGAGGGCGTAGCGCGGCTCTTCTCCATCGACAAAATGAACGATGGACCGTTCCCGGAACACTACGAACCGATTGAATCACCGATTGGAACAAACCCGTTGCACCCGGATGTTATCTCCAGCCCGGTAGCCCGCGTGTTTAAAGACGATATTGCCAATATGGGCAAAGCAGATGCGTTTCCCTATGTTGCGACAACCTACTCGATTACCGAGCTGTTTCGCCACTGGACCAAGCATGCACGACTTAACGCCATCGCCCAGCCGGATCAGTTTATCGAGATCGGGGAGAGTCTGGCACATGAGAAAGGCATTACGGCAGGAGATATGGTGAAGGTGACCTCGAAACGTGGTTTTATCAAAGCCAAAGCGGTGGTGACCAAACGCCTGCAGACCTTGACCATTGATGGCCGCAAGGTCAACACCATTGGTATTCCGTGTCACTGGGGCTTTGAAGGTGCAACCCGCAAAGGCTTCCTTGCCAATACGCTGACGCCATCGGTGGGTGACGCTAACTCACAAACGCCAGAGTACAAGGCGTTCTTAGTCAACATTGAGAAGGCGTAAGGGAACCTGCGTATGTCCATGCAATCACAAGATATTATCAAACGCTCGGCAACCAGCGGTCTGACGCCTCCGCCGCGGGTTCGCGATTTCAAAGCGGAAGTGGCAAAGCTCATCGATGTGTCCATCTGCATTGGTTGTAAGGGGTGTCAGGTGGCCTGTTCGGAATGGAACGATATCCGCGATGAGGTGGGTTACTGCGAGGGGGTCTATGATAACCCGATGGATTTGAGCGCCAAATCCTGGACGGTAATGCGCTTTAGCGAAACCACGCAAAACGACAAACTGGAGTGGTTGATCCGCAAGGACGGCTGTATGCACTGTGCCGAACCGGGTTGTCTGAAAGCCTGTCCGTCTGCGGGGGCAATTATTCAGTATGCCAACGGGATTGTCGATTTCCAGTCGGAACACTGTATTGGCTGCGGCTACTGCATCGCGGGCTGTCCATTCAATATTCCGCGTCTTAATCCGGATGATAATCGCGTCTACAAATGCACCCTTTGTGTCGACCGGGTCAGCGTCGGGCAGGAGCCTGCCTGCGTTAAAACTTGTCCGACGGGGGCTATTCATTTCGGTACCAAAAAAGAGATGCTGGAGCTGGGCGAATCCCGCGTGGTGCAGTTGAAAAAACGCGGTTATGGTCAGGCGGGGGTCTATAACCCGCAGGGTGTGGGCGGGACTCACGTGATGTATGTGCTGCACCACGCCGACCAGCCTGAGCTGTATCACAACCTGCCAGTTGAACCGAAAATTGATGTGCCGGTTAATCTGTGGAAAGGAGTACTCAAACCGCTTTCTGCCGCTGGTTTTATCGCTACTTTTGCCGGGCTGGTTTATCACTACATCGGTGTGGGGCCAAACAAGGAGACGGATGACGACGAAGAGGAGAACGACCATGAGTAAACGTATCATGATCCAGCGCACGACGTTTATCGACCGTGCCTGCCACTGGACGGTGGTGATCTGCTTCTTTCTGGTTGCCCTCTCCGGTATTGCGCTCTTTTTCCCGACGCTGCAATGGCTAACCGAAACCTTCGGCACGCCGCAGATGGGGCGTATTCTGCATCCTTTTTTTGGCGTGCTGATCTTCTTTGCGCTGATGTTTATGTTTGTGCGTTTCGTACATCACAACATCCCGGATAAACAGGATATTCCCTGGGTGAAGGGGATTGTTGAGGTGCTGAAAGGCAATGAGCATAAGGTGGCGGATGTTGGTAAGTACAATGCCGGGCAGAAAATGATGTTCTGGAGCATCATGAGTATGATCTTCGTGTTGCTGGCGACCGGGGTGATTATCTGGCGGCCTTATTTTGCCCACCATTTCCCAGTGAAGGTGGTGCGCTGGAGCTTACTGATCCACGCAACCGCCGCCATCATTCTGATCCACGCCATCCTTATTCATGTGTATATGGCGTTTTGGGTAAAAGGATCGATCAAGGGAATGATTGAAGGTAAGGTCAGCCGTCGCTGGGCGAAGAAACACCATCCGCGCTGGTATCGCGAGGTGGAAGCAAAAGAGAAGGGGCTGGAGTAGAGCAGTGTTGCCGGGTAAGCGTTATACCTTACCCGGCAGTGCCATCAGATATTCACCGCACTGATCAACCGCGTCTTCATGGTTTGATACGCTGAGGCCGCAAAGTCCTCCGCCCAGCGCTGGTCTTCGATCGCCTCCAGTTGAACCGCACAGTATTTTGTTTCCGGCGTTTTGGAGATTGGGTCGAGATTATCCTGTGTCAGTTCGTTACAGGCACCAATCCACCATTGATAAGTCATATAGACCGCACCGACGTTGATGCGTTCACTGATGCTGGCGCGCGTGATGACTTTGCCACGACGTGAGCGCACCCACACCAGCTGACCGTCAGCAATGCCCAGTTTGTTCGCATCGGCTGGGTTCATCTGTACCCGGCCCGGTTCGTCGGCCAGGCTTTGTAGCGCGGCACAGTTTCCGGTCATTGACCGGCAGGAGTAGTGTCCAACTTCGCGCACCGTGCAGAGCACCAGCGGATAGTCTTCATCCGGCGTCTCAGCCGGAGCGCGCCAGGCGGCGGCAAAGAGCTGGCCTTTGCCGGAAGGCGTGTCGAACTGATTGTCTTTGTATAAATACGGGGTACCTGGATGGTCGAGCGTTGGACACGGCCACTGAACATGGCCCATCTCACCCATTTTTTCATACGTCACGCCGTAGAACAGCGGGCACAGCTCGCGCATTTCATCCCAGATCTGCTGGTTAGATTCGTAATGCATCGGGTAGCCCATCTCCGTTGCCAGCAGGCTGATGATTTCCCAGTCGCGCTTCACGTTACCGCTGGCCTCAATCGCTTTCCCGAAACGCTGGAAGCCGCGATCGGCACAGGTAAAGACACCGCCATGTTCGCCCCAGGAGGTCGCCGGAAGCAGTACGTCCGCCACTTCAGCGGTCTTGGTCATGAAGATGTCCTGTACGACCACAAAATCGAGCGCCCCGAAACCGCTGCGTACCAGGCCCAGATCGGCTTCGGTCTGAAGCGGATCTTCCCCCATGATGTAATAGGCTTTGACCTTACCTTCCAGCGCAAGGTGCGGGACTTCGGTGATGCGTGTTCCGACGCGATCGTCCATCTTGTTCACGTCTATTCCCCAGGCATCGGCAAATTTCTGCCTGACCGCCGGGTCGGTCACGTCCTGATAGCCGGGGAACATGTTGGGCAAAACGCCCATGTCACACGCTCCCTGTACATTATTCTGCCCGCGCACAGGCCCGACGCCTACCGCTGGACGTCCCAGGTTACCGGTCAGCAGCGCCAGGCTGGAGAGGCCTTTTACCACATCCACGGCCTGGCCAAACTGCGTAACGCCCATGCCCCACATAACGGTGGCGGAAGGTGCCGCCGCGAACGTACGCATCGCCTGGCGAATGTCGCGGGCCGGAATACCGGTCAGGTGTTCGACGTTCTCGGGAGCATAATCTTTAATTGTCTGCCGGTAGGCCTCAAGCCCCTCAGTGAAACGTGCGACGTAGTTTTTGTCGTACAACTCTTCTTCCAGCAGCACGTAGCCAAAGGCATTGACCAGCGCCATATTGCTGCCGTTTTTCAGCTGCAGATGCTGATCGGCAATGCGGGCGGTTTCAATACGTCGCGGATCGCAAACAATGATTTTTGCGCCATTCTCACGGGCTTTCAGCACGCGCCGGGCGACGATGGGGTGAGAATCTGCGCAGTTGTAGCCAAATACCAGCAGGCATTTTGAGTTTTCAATATCGTTTATTGAATTACTCATCGCGCCATTACCAAGTGTTTCCTGCAGACCCGCAACGGAAGGGCCGTGGCAGACGCGGGCGCAGCAATCCACGTTATTGGTGTTAAGCACCGCGCGGGCAAATTTTTGCATCACATAGTTTGTTTCATTACCTGTCCCTCTGGAGGAGCCGGTGGTCATAATTGAGCGTGGGCCAAACTCTGTTTTGATGGCGTTGAGCCTGTGGGCGGTATAGCGGATAGCCTCTTCCCAGGTGACGGGTGTGAATGCTTCGCCTTTGTGGTAGCGGATCATCGGTTGCGTCAGGCGGGGGGTGAGCAGGCGGGTATCGTTGAGAAAATCCCAGCCGTAAAAGCCTTTCAGACACAGGGTTCCCTGGTTTGTCACGCCCTCTGCTGCTTCGGCACGGAGAATACGGTTATTTTCAACGACAAGATTTAATTTGCAGCCCGCACCACAATAGGGGCAGACGCTTGCGATTTTTTTCATCAATAACAGACCTGTTAAGAAATGAAGCGATAGTTAACTGGGTAACCCAGTCCCGTAAACGCAAGTAAGCAGGATACGTGCCAAATTTTCTTTTCTTGTTTTATAAGGGGTTATCTGTGGCGGGAGGGTGTCGTCGTCAGACTGCTCGTCAGAATTGACGATGACACGTTCGCAGGTGTCTCAAAATCTATCTTAAAAATAGGCATTTCCGATGCATATTTTAATTTGCATCTGACCTCGGCGATCTCTGTTGATAAATGCATTATTTATCAATGCATTGAACAATTAAATCCATCCCGTCAGCTTCGCCTGACAAGGTCTATGCTTAATAAAAGCAGCCAGAAAGGGCGATTTAGCCGAAAGCCCCTGCTCGCAAGGGGTTGAAGTGATAATCGTTATCACTAACATGATGTTATGCCCTGGTGGCTCAACAGATGAGGTGGAACTATGGAACTGCATTCAGAAACCTTCAATCCTGCCGACTTTGCCTGGCGCGGCTTAACGCTAACGCCAGCGGCTGCGGCGCATATCCACGAGCTGGTGGCGAAAAATCCAGACATTCTGGGATTGCGTTTAGGTGTTAAGCAAACCGGCTGCGCGGGCTTTGGGTATGTGCTGGATACCGTCACTCAGGCGGAGAAAGACGATCTGGTCTTTGAAACCGAAGGAGCCAGATTGTACGTCGCACTCCAGGCGATGCCATTTATTGATGGCACCGAAGTGGATTACGTACGCGAAGGCTTAAACCAGTTATTCAAATTTCATAACCCGAAAGCCCAGAATGAATGCGGCTGCGGCGAAAGCTTTGGGGTATAGGCGGTGCTATGTCTCGTAATACTGAAGCAACTGATGATGTGAACACCTGGAGCGGCGGACACCTTAACTACAAAGAGGGGTTCTTCACGCAGCTGCAGACCGATGAACTGGCGAAAGGCATTAACGAAGATGTCGTGCGGGCGATTTCCGCCAAGCGCCACGAGCCGGAGTGGATGCTTGAATTCCGCCTGAATGCCTTCCGTGCCTGGCTGGAGATGGAAGAGCCGCACTGGCTGAAAGCGCACTATGACAAGCTGAATTACCAGGACTATAGCTACTACTCCGCGCCATCCTGCGGCAGTTGTGATGATACCTGCGCCTCACAGCCCGGTGCGGTACAGCAAACCGGGGCGGAAAACAGCTTCCTGAGCAAAGAGGTGGAAGAGGCGTTTAATCAGCTCGGCGTACCGGTTCGTGAAGGTAAAGAGGTGGCGGTGGATGCCATTTTTGACTCCGTGTCGGTGGCGACCACGTATCGCGAGAAGCTGGCAGAACAGGGCATCATTTTCTGTTCCTTCGGTGAAGCTATCCACGATCACCCTGATCTGGTGAAAAAGTACCTCGGGACCGTCGTGCCGGGTAACGATAATTTCTTTGCCGCACTCAACGCGGCGGTGGCCTCTGATGGCACCTTCATCTATGTGCCAAAAGGCGTGCGCTGCCCGATGGAGCTGTCGACCTATTTCCGCATTAATGCTGAAAAAACCGGTCAGTTCGAACGCACCATCCTGGTGGCGGACGAAGGCAGCTACGTCAGCTACATCGAAGGGTGTTCTGCCCCGGTTCGTGACAGCTACCAGCTTCACGCGGCGGTGGTCGAAGTCATCATTCATAAAGATGCCGAGGTGAAATATTCCACGGTGCAAAACTGGTTCCCTGGTGATGGCAACACGGGCGGCATTTTGAACTTCGTCACCAAGCGAGCGTTGTGTGAAGGTGAAAACAGCAAAATGTCCTGGACCCAGTCGGAAACCGGCTCTGCCATCACCTGGAAATACCCGAGCTGCATTCTGCGCGGGGATAACTCCATCGGTGAATTTTACTCGGTGGCGCTGACCAGCGGCTATCAACAGGCGGATACCGGCACCAAGATGATCCACATCGGTAAAAACACCCGGTCGACCATCATCTCAAAAGGCATTTCCGCCGGACATAGCCAGAACAGCTATCGTGGGCTGGTCAAAATCATGCCGACGGCGACCAATGCCCGTAACTTTACCCAGTGTGACTCCATGCTGATTGGCGCAGACTGCGGCGCACATACCTTCCCGTATGTGGAGTGCCGTAACAACAGTGCCCAGCTTGAACACGAAGCGACGACGTCGCGTATTGGAGAAGACCAGCTCTTCTACTGCCTGCAGCGCGGGATCAGCGAAGAAGATGCCATCTCTATGATTGTGAACGGCTTCTGTAAGGATGTGTTCTCTGAACTGCCGCTGGAATTTGCCGTTGAAGCTCAGAAACTCCTCGCCATTAGTCTTGAACACAGCGTCGGTTAAGGAAAGCACATGTTAAGTATTAAAGAGTTACAGGTCAGTGTGGAAGATAAAGAGATCCTGCGTGGCCTCAATTTTGACGTCAAGCCGGGTGAAGTTCACGCCATTATGGGGCCAAATGGGTCCGGGAAAAGTACGCTTTCGGCGACGCTGGCAGGACGTGAAGATTACGAAGTGACAAACGGGTCAGTCGAGTTTAACGGTAAAGATCTGCTGGAGATGTCTCCGGAAGACCGGGCGGGAGAGGGCATTTTTATGGCCTTCCAGTATCCGGTAGAAATTCCAGGCGTCAGTAACCAGTTCTTCCTGCAAACGGCGCTGAATGCGGTGCGCAAATATCGCGGTCTGGAAGCGCTGGATCGCTTTGACTTCCAGGATCTGATGGAAGAGAAGATCAAGCTGCTGAAAATGCCGGAAGATCTGCTGACCCGCTCGGTCAACGTCGGTTTCTCCGGCGGTGAGAAAAAGCGCAACGATATTCTGCAAATGGCGGTGCTGGAGCCGGAACTGTGCATTCTTGATGAGACTGACTCTGGTCTGGATATCGACGCCCTGAAAATAGTTGCGGATGGTGTTAACTCCCTGCGCGACGGCAAACGGTCGTTCATTATCGTCACCCACTACCAGCGTATTCTTGACTACATCAAACCAGACTACGTTCATGTGCTTTACCAGGGGCGTATTGTGAAATCCGGCGATTTCACGCTGGTTAAACAACTGGAGGAGCAGGGCTATGGCTGGCTTACCGAACAGCAGTAATGCACTCCAGCAATGGCACCGCTTGTTTGAAGCGCAGGGTGAAACGCGATCCGAACAGGCGCAACAGCATCTGCAGCAGATGCTGCGTCTGGGCCTGCCCACGCGTAAGCATGAAGACTGGAAATACACGCCGCTTGAAGGCCTGCTGAACGCTCAGTTTGTGACGCGTCTGGCGGATGTCAGTGCCTCCGTGCGTGATGCGCTGGCGCTGAGCGTGGATGCGGTACGTCTGGTCTTTGTCGACGGTGTGTTCCGCCCGGAACTGAGCGACGAGACACAACACAGCGGTTTTGACGTCGTCGTGAATGACGAACGCCAGCACCTGTCTGCACCGGTGCAGCCGGAGGTCTTCCTGCACCTTACCGAAAGCCTGGCGCAGTCTGTGACGCATATCCGCGTGAGGCGTAACCAGCGCCCGGAAAAACCGCTGTTGCTGATGCATATCACTCAGGGGCTGGACGGCGAGGAGATCAACATCGCGCACTATCGCCACCATCTTGAGCTGGCGGAGGGAGCCGAGGCGACGGTGATTGAGCATTACGCCAGCCTCAATGCTATTCGTCATTTTACCGGTACAAGGCTGACGATGGACGTGGCCGCCAGTGCGCATCTTCACCACATCAAGCTGGCGTTTGAAAACCCGGCAAGCCATCACTTTGCCCATAACGATCTGTTGCTGGGGCCAGATGCCACCGCATACAGCCACAGTTTCCTGCTGGGAGGGGGCGTGCTGCGCCACAACACCAGCACGCAGCTCAACGGTGAAAATACGACGCTGCGTATCAACAGCCTGGCAATGCCGGTCAAATCGGAAGTGTGTGACACGCGTACCTGGCTTGAGCACAACAAAGGCTACTGCAACAGCCGTCAGCTGCATAAAACCATCGTCAGCGATAAAGGGCGCGCGGTGTTTAATGGCCTGATTAACGTGGCGCAGCACGCCATCAAAACTGACGGGCAGATGACCAACAACAATCTTCTGTTGGGGCGTCTGGCAGAAGTGGATACCAAACCGCAGCTGGAGATCTATGCCGACGACGTGAAGTGTAGCCACGGCGCAACGGTTGGGCGGATTGACGACGAACAGATGTTCTATCTACGTTCCCGGGGTATCGACAAGCAGGCGGCGCAGAAGATGATCATCTATGCGTTTGCCGCAGAACTGACGGAAGCGCTCTCCGATGGCGCACTTAAACAGCAGGTGCTGACGCGTATTGGCCAGCGTCTGCCTGGAGGCGAAGTATGAGTTTCCCCGTAGAGAAAGTACGGGCAGATTTTCCGGTGCTGACCCGTGAAGTGAACGGTTTGCCGCTGGCCTATCTCGACAGTGCGGCCAGCGCGCAGAAACCGAATCAGGTGGTGGATGCGGAGGCCGAGTTCTACCGCCACGGCTACGCCGCCGTGCATCGCGGTATTCATACGCTGAGCGCAGAGGCGACCCAGCGTATGGAGAACGTGCGTACCCAAATTGCCGCCTTCCTCAACGCCCGCTCGCCGGAAGAGCTGGTGTTTGTGCGGGGTACAACCGAAGGGATCAACCTGGTCGCCAACAGCTGGGGCAACGCACAGGTTCACGCGGGCGATAACATCATCATCACCCAGATGGAGCACCATGCCAATATCGTTCCCTGGCAGATGCTGTGTGAGCGTGTTGGCGCACAGCTGCGGGTGATCCCACTGAACGAAGACGGAACGTTAAAGCTGGAACAGCTGGATGTGTTGCTCGACGTGCGTACCCGGCTGGTGGCCGTTACCCAGGTTTCAAACGTGCTGGGGACTGAAAACCCGGTGGCAGAGATTATCGAAAAAGCCCACCAGGCCGGTGCGAAAGTGCTGATTGATGGCGCACAGGCGGTGATGCACCACGCGGTGGACGTGCAAGCGCTGGATTGCGATTTCTACGTCTTCTCCGGCCATAAGCTTTATGGGCCGACGGGGATCGGCGTGCTGTATGTTAAGGACGCTATCCTGCAGGCTATGCCGCCGTGGGAAGGAGGCGGTTCAATGATTGCCACCGTCAGCCTGTCGGAGGGGACGACTTACGCACGTGCGCCGTGGCGTTTTGAGGCGGGTACGCCGAACACGGGCGGTATTATCGGGCTGGGGGCGGCCATTGCTTATATCTCGTCTGTTGGCCTTGACGCCATTCAGGAGTATGAACAGCTGCTGATGCACTACGCGCTGCAGGAGCTTGCCAGCGTGCCAGATTTGACCCTGTATGGCCCGGCCACCCGACAGGGCGTAATCGCGTTTAATCTCGGGAAACACCATGCCTTTGATGTGGGCAGCTTCCTCGATAACTACGGCGTTGCGGTACGTACCGGACATCACTGCGCCATGCCGCTGATGGCGTTTTACCAGGTTCCGGCGATGTGCCGTGCATCGTTGGTGATGTATAACACAATGGAAGAGGTCGACAGGCTGGTGGCGGGGCTAAAACGCATTCACCAGTTGCTGGGCTAACGGAGAGGCACAAGATGGCAGCGTTGCCGGATAAAGATAAATTGCTGCGTAACTTCAGTCGTTGCGCAAACTGGGAAGAAAAGTATCTCTATATTATTGAGCTGGGGCAGCGTTTGCCGACGCTCAGCGAAGAGGCACATAACCCGGAGAATATGATCCAGGGCTGCCAGAGCCAGGTGTGGATCATAATGCAGACGAATAACGATGGCGTCATTGAGCTACAGGGCGACAGCGACGCGGCGATTGTGAAAGGGCTTATCGCCATCGTGTTCATTCTGTATCACCAGATGTCGGCGCAGGACATTGTCGCGTTTGATGTCCGCCCCTGGTTTGAAAAAATGGCGCTGACGCAACACCTTACCCCATCCCGTTCCCAGGGGCTGGAAGCGATGATTCGCGCAATTCGCTCCAAAGCTGCAATCATTAGCTAGACTTACAGGACAGCATTCATTCTGTTTCGCGAGGTGGCTCCCGCCTCGCTGGTTTTTCAGCTTTCTGGCATTCTGCCAGTGAATAAGGAATCTCAGCATGAAGCGCGCGTCTCTAATAACTCTATTACTCCTCAGTTCTCTCGGTGCTCTTAATTCAGCCTGGGCGGTGGACTATCCATTGCCGCCAGCGGGCAGCCGCCTGATTGGGCAAAACCAAACCTACACGATTCAGGAAGGAGACAATAAACTGCAGACTATTGCCCGTCGGTTTAATACTGCAGCACAACTTATCCTGGAAACAAATAATACCATTGCGCCGGTGGATCCTGCCCCGGGCACCACTATCATCATTCCATCCCAGATGCTGCTGCCGGACACGCCGCGTGAGGGTATTGTCGTGAACCTGGCTGAGCTCCGGCTCTATTACTTCCCACCGGGGGAAAAGATTGTTCAGGTCTTTCCGCTCGGTATAGGGAAGCAGGGGCTGGAAACCCCGGTGACGATCACCCACGTAAGCCAGAAAATCCCGAATCCAACCTGGACACCAACACCAGGCATCAGAGCGCGCTCTCTGGAGCAGGGAATTAAATTGCCGCCAGTTGTACCGGCAGGGCCAAATAACCCGCTAGGACGTTTTGCGCTGCGTTTAGGTGTGGGGCATGGTGAATATCTTATCCACGGTACCAGTGCGCCGGACAGCGTGGGTTTACGGGTCAGTTCGGGTTGCATGCGCATGAACGCACCGGATATCAAAGCATTGTTCGGGCAGGCGCGCGTCGGCACCCGGGTACAGATTATCAATGAGCCGGTGAAGTTCTCCGTCGAGCCGGATGGTAAGCGCTATATTGAAGTTCACCGTCCGCTGGCGCAGATTGAGGGGGAAAACCCACAGATCACACCAATCACCCATTCCGCCGATTTCGCGTCGTTTGTTTCTCAGTCGGGTAGTGATAAAGCGCTTATTGATAAAGCCTTGTCACGTCGGGCGGGGATCCCGGTCGCCGTGTCGGCAGGGACTGACACATCGGCCAGCAATAATGTGTTGTCGGTACAGAACAGCCGGGTGTCCGCTGCGGTTGCCGAAGGCGGGGGAGAGAAGGTCACGCAGTAGCGGTTTGACGCAGACAAAAAAAATGGCGCACAATGTGCGCCATTTTATTAACAGGTACTATTACTTACGGTATTTAGTAGCCTGGTTGTCCAGACGCTGGTTAGCGCGAGCTGCGTCGTCTTTAGCAGCCTGAACGTCGGAACGCATTGCGTTCACGTCGTTGCTCAGCTGGTCAACTTTAGCGTTCAGAGTCTGAACGTCAGAAGACAGCTGATCGATTTTAGCGTTGCTGGAGCAACCTGCCAGCAGAGTAGAACCCAGGATTACCGCGCCCAGTACCAGTTTAGTACGATTCATTATTAATACCCTCTAGATTGAGTTAATCTCCATGT
>NZ_JBJURN010000006.1:81767-239814 GCF_046622475.1 Enterobacter sp. LM3
ATCGAATCAGACCATTTTGCGTAAAAAGCTATGTTAAAAAAGGCATTTTTCATCGGATTCATCTTAGATAATTCGCAATTAAATAGAGAAACCCGATTTGCTTTTTGAATAGATTTGGCTAATGACAGGAATAAAAAAAGCGTCCCGAAGGACGCTTCTTATCAAAAAATAATTCGTTCGGGAATTATTACAGTACGTGAACAGATGCTGTATTGGTCGTACCTGATGGAACCAGGGCACCCGAAACCATCACAACAACGTCGCCTTTCTGTGCCAGGCCGCGTTCAACGAGCTGCAGAGCCACTTCTTTACCCAGACGGTAGAAATCATCAGTAGAAGCGATCTCTTTCACCAGGTGTGGAACCACGCCTTTGCTCAGTACCAGCTGACGAGCAGTGGTTTCGTTGGTGGTCAGCGCCAGGATGGTCGCGTCAGGGAAGTATTTACGTACTGCGCGGGCAGATTTACCACCCTGGGTTGCAACCACGATCAGTGGCGCTTCCAGCTTCTCAGCGGTTTCTACTGCACCACGGCACACAGCTTCAGTGATGCGCAGTTTGCGGCTGTCGTTGTTATAGTCCAGACGGCTTTTCATCACGCGATCGGTACGTTCGCAGATGGTCGCCATGATGGTCACCGCTTCCAGTGGGTATTTACCCTTCGCGGATTCGCCGGACAGCATAACGGCATCAGTACCGTCGAGGATGGCGTTAGCCACGTCGCCTGCTTCTGCGCGGGTTGGACGTGGGTTTTTGATCATCGAGTCCAGCATCTGCGTTGCAGTGATAACCACTTTACGTGCGCGAACACATTTCTCGATCATCATCTTCTGCGCGAAGATCACTTCTTCAACCGGGATCTCAACACCCAGGTCACCACGTGCAACCATGATGCCGTCAGACGCTTCGAGGATTTCGTCGAAGTTGTTCAGGCCTTCCTGGTTTTCGATTTTGGAGATGATCTGGATCTTCTCGCCGCCGTGGGCTTTCAGATGCTCACGGATTTCAACCACGTCGGAACGTTTACGGATGAAGGATGCTGCAACGAAGTCAACGCCTTGTTCGCAACCGAAAATCAGATCTTGTTTGTCTTTTTCAGCCAGTGCTGGCAGCGCGATGGAAACGCCTGGCAGGTTAACGCCTTTGTTTTCGCCCAGGTCGCCGTTGTTCAGTACTTTACAAACAACGTTTTTACCTTCGATAGCGGTCACTTCCATGCCGATCAGACCATCGTCCACCAGAACGGTGTTACCGACGGACAGATCGCTGGTGAAGCCTTCATAGGTCACAGCAACGATTTCGCTGTTGCCGATAACAGACTTGTCAGTGGTGAAGGTGAAGGTCTGGCCTGCTTTCAGAGAAACGTCGTTACCGCCTTCCAGTTTAATGGTGCGGATTTCCGGGCCTTTGGTGTCCAGCAGGATCGCGGCTTTTTTACCGGTCTTGCTCATCACGTTGCGCAAGTTCTGGATACGCTGACCGTGTTCTGCGTAATCGCCGTGGGAGAAGTTCAGACGCATAACGTTCATGCCGGCGTCCAGCATTTTGCTCAGCATCTCTTCAGATTCGGTTTTTGGGCCGATGGTGCAAACAATTTTCGTCTTTTTCATGACAGTCTTAGTCTTTAAGTTGGGAAGGATATGGGAATCTCGCTCCGGGGGCGCACCGCCGCGGAGTCAAACCTGTGTTGCGAAATTGGCTATGGCACGCACTAAGGATAGGTGACATCAAATGAGCGTGCAGAAGAAAGTGTGCCTGAGTTTCAGCCCAACGAGAGAGAGGAGAAGTTGTACGTTGTTTTTTGTATTCCAAGCGCTGAAACCATTCACCAGGGATTAGGCGCGCATTATACGCTGGTTTTCAGACAAAAGGAAAATGAAAACAGCGTTTCAAAAACATTCTGTGAAGATCCACACAAGATTGTTATCAAGGCGTTAAGGTATCATGACATCTTATAGCGGCAGACCGATTGCCTGCCGCATTTTGTTTAATTTTTCAGTGACTGGTTGAGGTCGGCAATCAGATCTTTTGCATCTTCAATCCCGACTGACAGGCGGATCAACTGCGGCACAATACCGTTGGCCAGACGTTGTTCCAGCGGAATAGAAGCATGGGTCATGCTGTAAGGCTGGCTCACCAGACTTTCCACACCCCCCAGGCTTTCGGCGAGGGTAAACAGTTTCAGTTTGCGGATAATCTCTGCTGCGCGTTGCGCATCACCTTTCACCACTACCGAGATCATCCCGCCCGGCAATGCCATCTGCGTGCGGGCGAGGGAATACTGCGGGTGCGATTCCAGTCCCGGATAAAATACTTTTGCGACCTGAGGGTGCTGTTCCAGCCATTGCGCAATGGCCAGAGCGTTGGTGCTGTGCTTTTCCACTCGCAGCGCGAGGGTACGGATGCCGCGAAGCGTCAGGAAACTGCTGAACGGATCCAGTACACCGCCGACCGCGTTTTGCAGGTAGCCCAGTTTGTCTGCCAGCACTTTGTTATCACCCACCACCGCCAGCCCGGCCACCACGTCTGAATGGCCGTTAAGATATTTGGTGGCAGAGTGCACCACAATATCAAAGCCGAACTCCAGCGGTCGGTGAATGACCGGTGAGGCAAAGGTGTTATCCGCCACGCTGATAATATTATGGCGACGGGCGATTTCTGCGATGGCAGCAAGATCCGCCAGCTTAAGCAGCGGGTTGGTTGGTGTTTCTACCCAGACCATTCGCGTATCCGGGCGAATGGCAGCCTCGAGTCCCGCGACATCGTCCGGTTTAACCCAACTGACCCGCAGGCCAGTGCTGTGCTTGCGCACGTTTTCAATCAACCGATAGGTTCCGCCATAGACATCATCAATTGCGACGATATGACTGTCTTTATCCAGCAGCTCCAGCACAGTAGAAATGGCTGCGAGACCAGAAGCAAAGGCATAGCCGCGCGTGCCACCTTCCAGCGTGGCTATCGCGGTTTCCAGCGCATGGCGGGTTGGGTTGCCGCTGCGGGAATATTCGTAGCCGGTATGTTCTCCCGGTGACGGTTGCGCAAACGTCGAGGTGGCGTAAATTGGTGGCATAACTGCGCCGTGACGATCGTTAAATTCACCGCTGTGTACACTCAGGGTTGCCAGGTTTTTCATCGTTTATTCCTTTATTGTGGTAGACGGTTGCGCCAGGCGGTAAGGACATCGCTGCGCGTAATCAGACCCAGAAAACGGTCATGGTCGGTGATCACGGCCACCAGACCCCGGTCGAAAAGGGTCGTCAGGGCGCTTTCCGGCGCATGTTTATCGAGAAACTCCACCTGGCGCGTCATTGCTGCTGTCACGGGAAGGGTGAAACGATCGCCGTCGCCGCCGATGTGCCGCAGCAGATCCCATTCATCGATAATGCCCACGACCTTGCCGTTATCCAGCACCGGTAACTGAGAGATGTCGTACAGACGCATCCGTGCCAGCACGGTGGAAAGCGTGTCATCCGGGGCGGCGGCGACGGTCGCGCCTTCATCGTGGCGCAGGGCAATGTAGTCAGAGAGATCGCCTGCCTGCGGGCGAGAAATCAGCCCCTGCTGGCGCATCCAGTCATCGTTGAACATTTTCGACAGATACTTGTTCCCGCTGTCGCAGGCGAAGGTGACGACACGTTTTGGCGTGGTCTGGGCCTGACAATATTTCAGCGCCGCTGCCAGCAACGTGCCGCTGGAGGAGCCTGCCAGAATACCTTCCGTTTTCAGCAGTTCGCGTGCGGTGGTGAACGCTTCGCGATCGGTGATGCGCCAGGCGCGGTTCACCCCTTCGATATGCGCCAGCGGCGGAATAAAGTCTTCGCCGATCCCTTCAACCAGCCAGGAGCCAGCATCGTGGTAGCGTCCGGTTTCCACCTGGTCGGCGAGAACGGACCCTGCAGGGTCGGCCAGCACGAATTCCGTGTGCGGGGAGTGTTCGGCAAACCATGCCTGCAGACCGCCCAGCGTTCCGCCGGAACCCACGCCGACCACAATGGCGTCAATGTTGCCGCCAAGTTGTTCATACAGTTCCGGTGCCGTGGTGGTGCGGTGCGCCAGCGGATTGGCTTCGTTATTGAACTGGTCAATGTAAAACGCGCCGGGAAGCTCGTCCGCCAGGCGCTGGGCGTAATCCTGATAATAGGCCGGATGCCCCTTGTTGACGTCGGAACGTGTCAGCACCACCTGAGCACCCAGCGCCCGCAGGTGGAAAATCTTCTCGCGGCTCATTTTGTCCGGCACCACCAGGATCAGCGAATATCCTTTCTGGGCGGCAATCAGGGCCAGACCGAGGCCGGTATTTCCCGCCGTGGCCTCAATAATGGTACCGCCCGGCAGCAGCAAACCGTTGCGCTCCGCTTCATTAATCATCGACAGCGCAACGCGATCTTTAATCGAGCCGCCGGGGTTTTGGTTTTCCAGCTTCAAAAATAGCGAGCACGGGCCGGTATCGAGTTTATGCAACTGGATAAGCGGCGTCTGGCCAATCAGCTCGGTGACGGAATGGTAAATCGTCATGGTGTTTTCCTTTCAGGAGGTCATGACGGGATGATAGGGCGATGAAAAATTCCCGATAAAGAACGATTCACTGTCATTTAGAACAGAAAAGCATATTCATGCTGATTTCGGATGTCAGGATGGTGAGACGTAAAGTGCTCTGGATGTGAGGATGGCTATATCGGCATGAAATGCGGAAAAAATAACCATTTTCACCGGAGATGCCCCGTGAGATATGCAATCCGCAGATAATCATTGCTGAAATTGGTCTATTGGCTTTCAACCCGGTGATGCCGCTTCTTATTTCCTGAGGTTATAACAAATTCCTTTTTGGTCATTTAAAACCTGATATCGCCTGTTTACACTCATTTGGACATCCATACTGCTAAACCGCTATATGCGGAACGGATTGCGAATAAGAATGATCGTACTCAGGAATATTTCGAAGGTTTTTGATAACGGAAAGGTGGCACTCACTGCCGTTGATAACGTCAATCTGACGGTAGAACAGGGACAAATTTACGGCATTATTGGTTACAGCGGCGCAGGGAAAAGTACCCTGATCCGTCTGCTGAATGGTCTGGAAAAACCCAGCACCGGCAGCGTCACCATCAATGGACAAGACATCTCTGCCGCAAAGGGTGAAGCGCTGCGCCAGGCGCGGCTGAAAATCAGTATGGTGTTCCAGCACTTCAACCTGCTGTGGTCGCGCACGGTAAACGAGAACATCGCTTTTTCGATGCAAATTGCCGGGGTGCCTAAAGCCAACATCAAGGCTCGCGTGGCCGAGCTGGTGGCGCTGGTCGGCCTGAAAGGTCGCGAGAATGCGTATCCGTCCCAGCTGAGCGGCGGGCAAAAGCAGCGCGTCGGTATTGCCCGCGCGCTGGCGAATAACCCGGACGTGTTGCTTTGTGACGAGGCAACATCCGCCCTTGACCCACAAACCACCGATCAGATCCTCGATCTGCTGCTGGACATTAACCGTCGTTTCAAACTGACCATTGTGCTGATCACCCACGAGATGCACGTGGTGCGCAAAATCTGTGACCGCGTGGCGGTGATGGAAAATGGCAAAGTTGTGGAAGAGGGGGATGTGCTGAACGTCTTTACCCATCCGCAACAGCCAATTACCCGGCAGTTCGTGCGTCAGGTCAGCCAGTACGCTGAGGAAGAGACATTTAATTCGGCGCTGGCGAATGAGCTGGAAGGCTCGGTCATCCGGCTGACCTTCACCGGACACAGCACGCATAAGCCGATCGTGGGTGAGTTAACGCTGCGCTACGGCCTGCCGTTTAACATCCTGCACGGGAAAATGACGCAAACAGCCCACGGTGTTTTTGGGCAACTCTGGGTGCACGTGGTGGCATCTGATGAGCAACTGAACAATATCCTCGCCGATCTGCAGCACAGTGATATTGAAGGCGAGGTAATTAAGCATGGCTGAGGATCTTTTTCCGCATCTGAAGTGGGATCAACTGTGGGCAGCCACGCAGGAGACGCTGTACATGACCGCACTCTCCGGCGTGGCAACCTTTGTACTGGGGATTGTGCTTGGCCTGGCGCTGTTTTTGACTGCGCGCGGTGGTTTGTTCCACAACCGTGCGGTGTATAGCGTGATGTCGATTGTGGTGAACGTGTTCCGTTCGGTCCCGTTCATCATTCTGATCGTACTGCTGATCCCGTTCACCAAGACCGTCGTCGGTACCATCCTCGGGGCAAACGCCGCACTGCCTGCCCTGATTGTGGGGGCTGCGCCGTTCTACGCGCGTCTGGTCGAGATTGCTCTGCGTGAGGTGGACAAAGGGGTAATAGAAGCAACGCGCTCGATGGGCGCACGACTGAGCACCTTAGTGTTTCGGGTTTTACTGCCGGAGTCATCACCTGCACTGGTTTCAGGTATTACGGTGACGCTGATTGCGCTGGTGAGCTACAGCGCAATGGCGGGGGTGATTGGCGCTGGCGGCTTGGGAAATCTGGCTTATCTGGAAGGATTCCAGCGCAACCACGGTGACGTCACGCTGGTGGCAACGGTGACTATTTTGATCATCGTTTTCATTATCCAGTTCTGCGGCGATGTCATTACTTCACTGTTAGACAAAAGATAATTTCTAATAACACACAGGAACCATCATCATGAAAAAAACACTGACACTGATCGCCGCCGCAACCCTGAGTGCCCTGAGCTTTGCCTCCTGGGCGGACACCCTGACGGTGGGGGCGTCCAACACGCCGCATGCCGAAATTCTGGAGCAGGCGAAGCCGATTCTGGCGAAGCAGGGTATCGATCTGGAGATCAAACCCTTCCAGGACTACATTCTGCCAAACACGGCGCTGGCGGGGCATGACATTGACGCCAACTACTTCCAGCACATCCCTTATCTGAACAGCGTGCTGAAAGATCACGCTGGCGATAAGGATTACGATTTTGTCAGCGCGGGGGCGATCCACATTGAGCCAATCGGTATCTACTCCAAAAAATACAAATCGCTGAAAGATTTGCCGGCAGGCGGCAAAATCATCATGCGCGATGCCGTTTCTGAAGAGGGGCGAATTCTCTCCATCTTTGAGAAAGCGGGCGTGATCAAGCTGAAGCCGGGCATCGACAAAGTGACCGCACGCATCAGCGATATCGTCGAGAACCCGAAGAAGCTGCAGTTCACGCCTAACGTAGAAGCGTCTCTGCTGCCGCAGATGTACAACAACGACGAAGGTGCTGCGGTAGTGATCAACGCCAACTACGCGATTGATGCCGGTCTGGATCCGGTTCACGACCCGATT
The DNA here is from genome assembly GCF_046622475.1 of Enterobacter sp. LM3. Taxonomy (NCBI): domain Bacteria; kingdom Pseudomonadati; phylum Pseudomonadota; class Gammaproteobacteria; order Enterobacterales; family Enterobacteriaceae; genus Enterobacter; species Enterobacter sp. LM3. Next base: position 89,039 of record NZ_JBJURN010000006.1, read on the forward strand.
GCAGTTGAGAGCGGTGAAAACAACCCGTATGCCAACATCATTACCGTACACCGTGGCGATGAGAAGAAGAAAGATATCGTTGCGCTGGTGAATGTGCTGCACTCTAAAGAGATTCAGGACTGGATCCGCACCAAATACAAAGGCGCGGTGATCCCTGTAAATAACTAATTGTTTGATTTTGTGAATGAAGCCCGGTGATTTATTCATCGGGCTTCTTTTTTGTATCCGGGCGATGAATCAATTAAGCTGAGTTTTTGAAGCAATGGAGTGAAGCCAATGGGCAATGTGACCAAAGACGAAGCGCTGTACCAGGAAATGTGCCGGGTGGTAGGTAAGGTCGTTCTCGAAATGCGTGATTTAGGGCAGGAGCCGAAGCATATTGTGATTGCCGGTGTGCTGCGTACCGCGCTGGCGAACCAGCGCGTCAAACGCAGCGAATTGACAACGGAAGCGATGGAAACGGTGGTTAAAGCGCTGGCCGGTTAATGCGCCAGCGTTTTGCAAGCTGTTCGAGGGAACAGCAGAGCAGGTAGTAGACCACCCCTGTAAAGATAAAAATAGCTGCCGGGTAGATTTGCACCCGGTTGTTCACCTGTCCCGCCACCGTGGTCAGTTCCGGGACGTTCACAATAAACGCCAGCGATGTATCCTTCAGCAGGCTGATAAAAATCCCCACCAGAGACGGCAGAATATTGCGTATTACCTGCGGCAGTAGTACACGCCACAGGGTTTGCTGAGTGCTAAATCCCTGAGTCAACGCGGCTTCATACTGTCCGCCGGGTAATGCACTCAGCCCGGCCAATACCGAGTGCATTACCGTTGCCGCTGTAAACCAGGCCAGCGCCAGCGTTACGGTGAGGGCACCCGGCAGATCGCCGCCCGTGATGAGCGGCAGAAGATACCACATCCAGAAAATCACGAAGATCAACGGGATACCGCGAATCAGTTCCGCCCACAGGAAGAGCGCTTTGCGTACGAGACCCGGACAGCGCCAGGCCAGGCAGGCGAGGGCAATACCGCCGGGCAGTGCCAGTCCCGCCGCGCCAGCGGCCATCAGTAACGAGAGCAATACCCCGCCAGGCTCACCGGCTGCCGCACGTCCCCACAGCAGATAATCCAGGTTATCCGTAATAACATTAAGTCCGGCAATCATGTTTTTCACTTCCTGTTGCGACCGTCGCGTGGTGTTTCCGTTTCACAGAGGGGCCAATGCGCACCAGCGCCATGCCCATCGCCACGCCAGTGAGCAAGTACAGTACGGTTCCCACGGTAAACGCCTCCAGCGCATGAGCGTTGTAGCTTTCAATCTGCCGCACCTGGTAGGTCAGCTCTGCAAAGCCAATTCCGCTGGCGAGTGAGGAGAGTTTCATCAGGTTGAGATATTGCCCGACGACAGGCTGCCAGGCATTAGCCAGGCCTTGCGGCAGAAGGATATAGCGAAACAGCCGCCACGCAGAGAACCCCTGTGCCAGCGCCGCCTCCCGTTGCCCGGCCGGGACGGAACGTAGCCCGGACTCCACCTCTTCAATTAAAAAGGCGGAGGTGAACACCCCCAATCCCCAGGCGGAACATAAAAACTCGGGTGTGAACCACCAGACACCACCCGGCAGGATCGACCAGCTGTGATCTGCGTTCACCAGATCGCGAAATGCGAGGGGAAGCCCGTTCCAGGCCGCGAAATACCAGAACAGCAGTTGCACCAGTAAGGGGGTATTGCGAAACAGTGAGACCCAGCAACTGACGACCCCATTGCCAAACCGGCCACCGGAGAGGCGCAGGAGCAGAAAAAGCAGGGCGAGAAGGCTTGCCAGAATCGCCCCGGCGAGCGTGACCCACAGCGTGGTCAAAAAACCGGATAAAATCCATTGCAGGGGCTGTCCGGTCAGCACGCCCTGCCAGTCGAGCGCGGGCATTACAGATGCTCCTGATGCAGCGGGTTCAGCACTTTTTGCAGGAAACGCTGCGCACGCGGATGCGACGGCTGACTGAAAAATTGCTCCGGCGGTGCGGTTTCCAGAATCTGTCCGCCGTCGATAAAGACAATCCGGTCGGCAATTTCCCGGGCAAATTGCATCTCATGTGTCACCACAATCATGGTGATCCCGCTGTGGGCAAGGGCTTTCATCACGAACAAGACTTCGCCGATCATTTCCGGATCGAGCGCGGAGGTAGGTTCATCGAACAGGATGATTTGCGGGGAAGAGGCCAGGGCGCGGGCAATTGCCACGCGCTGTTGCTGGCCGCCAGAAAGCTCGGCGGGAAAATGGTGGGCTTTTTCCAGCATCCCCACGTTTTCCAGCAATGCCTGCGCCCGTTCCTGTGCGGGCTGCGGCTTCCAGCCGTGAACATGTTCCAGAGCCAGGGTGATATTCTGGCTGGCGGTGAGATGGGCGTAGAGATTAAATTGCTGGAACACAAACCCAACGCGGCTGCGTAGCTGGCGCAGTGCCGCACCGGACAGCTGCCCGGTAGGGGTGTTGTCGATCAGGATTTCGCCGCCGTTCAGGGTTTCAAGCTGGTTGATAAGCCGGATTAGGGTCGATTTACCGGAACCCGAAGGGCCGAGGATAGCAACCACTTCGCCAGGCATAATGCTGAGGTTAATGCCTTTTAAAACGTGATGGTCCCCGTAGCGTTTGACGACGTCACGAAACTCGACGCTGGCATGTTCCAGATGTGAAAAATCCGCGGCACGAGCCGCGGAGCGTGAAAATAAACCTGAGAGCATATTACTGGGCTTCTATTTTAAAGGCGCGAGGCTGTGGGGATTGGGTTTGTGGGCCAAACCAGGCATCATAAATTCTGGCGGCCTGGCCACTTTTCTCCAGATTCACCAGTTCATCATTGACGACCTTCAGCAGTGCCGTTTCGCCTTTTTTCACGCCGACGCCAATCTCTTCTTTGCTGAGCAGGTCGGGCAGAATTTTGAAGTTGGCTTTATCCGGAGCCTGCGCCAGCAGACCTGCCAGGATGGTACTGTCCTGAGTGATCGCCTGCACATTACCGTTACGCAACGCCGTCAGCGCCAGCGGAATATCGTCATAAGAGAGCACGCGGGACTGCGGGAAGCGCTGATGCAGAGCCTGTTCACCCGTTGTTCCTTTTACCGCGCCAATACGCGCCCGGCTATAGTCGTCCAGCTTATTGGCCGATTTGGCCGGAACCAGGAACTGTTGTCCGGTGACGAAATAGGGGGTTGAGAAATCAACGACCTGCGCACGTTCCGGGGTGATGGTGATATCTGCCACAATCAAATCCGCTTTGCCGGACTGCAGCAGAGGAATACGGTTGGCCGGGTTGGTGGCAACCAGCTCAAGCTTCACGCCCAGCGCTTTTGCCAGTGCGTGGGCAAAATCGACGTCATAACCTACGATGTTATGGGTTTGGGCATCGATTGCACCAAACGGTGGGTTGGCGTCAAACGTGGCGACTTTTACCACCCCTGCGGCCTTGATATCCGCCAGTTGATCTGCCTGTGCCTGCAGAGAAAGCATGCCGCCCGCCACCAGTAAACCCAGCGCAATGACCTGTTTTTGATATCCTTTTTTATTTTCTGCCATAGTAATACGTCTGCCCCTCATTGTTGTTTTGTCCGGTTACGCTCCCATAAGCGAACGTTCTCGCCAAATAAGAAATTGTTCTTTGCTATGAGTGAAAAAGCATTAGTGAACAAGGTGTTACTGACAGGTGAAGCAATGGGGCTATTTGCGGATCCTGCACATCAACAGTGGATATTGGTATTTCCCCTGCACAGAATTTGGGTGCTTAACTGAGGGCATGTTGAGCGAAAGGGGTAAAGACGATGAAAAAGTGGATAAGCACGTTACGGCGGTTTTTGGCGACCCGACCTGCGAATGCGGAGAACAGCGCGCAACGTGTTCTTGAGTCAATACTGCCTGTCGCCAGCCTGTATGGCGTGGACGTTGCCAACATCGACCCGGAGTGGTTCCATGATAAAACGCCACGCTGAACTGCGCCGCACGCGCGAAATGTACTGGAATGAGCTGTGCGAAACCACTGGGGAAAGCGAGCGTCGGTTTACTGCCGGGAAGGAGACATCACGCGCAAAGGGATGGGCTGAAAAAGTCACACCAATAAAAAAGCACCGGGGTGTCCGGTGCTTCGCGATCAGATTTTGCAGGCATCGCCGCAGTCATCGTCAGCAACAATCGCCTGGGCTTTTTTGTCTGCGTCGTCCAGACGTTCCGCGTTGCGCTCTTCTGCTTCATCCAGTCCATTAAAGACTAAGTTATCGAGATCAATTTCCATGTTGCACCTGCTTTGTTCGGTTTTTGATACTGGCACAGTATAGGGCAAAAAACGCCGGCAATGTAGCGCGCAGCACATAAGGATAATCCCTGCCATACTCAGAGCTTAATTGCTGAGGAAAGCGCATGATTACACTCTGTAAAGCCTGCGGTACTTCTTATGGGACAACGCCAGACAGATGCCCGATTTGCGAGGATGAACGCCAGTATGTTCCGGTGACTGGCCAGGAATGGATTGATGTGGCTGCGTTGACAGCCACCCATACCAACACATGGCAGCAGCTCGAACCACGGCTGTTCAGCATCAGAACGGTACCGTCCTTTGCCATTAACCAGCGCGCAATTCTGTTACTCACTCCGCAAGGCAATATTCTGTGGGATTGCATCGCGAACCTCGACCCGGCAACCAAAACGTTGATCTCGGCGCTGGGCGGTATCAGCGCGATCGCGATTTCGCACCCCCATTATTACACCACGATGCAGGACTGGTCCGCGGCCTTCGATGCTCCTGTCTATTTACATGCCAGCGACAGAGAATGGGTGATGCGTAGCAGCACCGCGATCCACTTCTGGGAGGGAGACGCGCTGGACATCATGCCGTCGGTGACGCTGCTGCGGACTGGCGGTCACTTTGCGGGCGGCACGGTGCTGCACTGGCATGACGGAGAGGGGGTTTTACTGGCAGGTGATATTTTGCAGGTGACGCCGGGGAAAAATGCTGTCTCGTTTATGTGGAGCTACCCTAATATGCTCCCGCTGTCGGCGGGCACGGTCGAACGGGTGATGCACCATTTGCAGGGCAAGATGTTTGAACGGCTCTATGGCGCATTCGAAGGTCAGAACATCCTGGCGAAGGCCAGTGAGATTGTGCAGCGGTCGGGCCAGAAATATATTGCTTGTCTGAAGTAAAGCGCGGTGGGTAAACTTTCAGAGTGTGATCCAGATCGTGCCTAAACTCAAAACAGATAAAAGAGATATTGCTATGCAACATATCATTGAAGGTTTCCTCAACTTTCAAAAAGAGGTTTTTCCGCAACGTAAAGAGCTCTTCCGCAGTTTAGCGTCCAGCCAGAATCCCAAAGCGCTGTTCATCTCCTGCTCCGACAGTCGCCTGGTTCCGGAACTGGTCACCCAGCAAGAGCCGGGACAGCTCTTTGTCATTCGTAATGCTGGCAACATTGTGCCACCTTTCGGGCCTGAGCCAGGCGGTGTCTCTGCCACCATCGAATATGCCGTGGTGGCGTTAGGCGTAACGGATATCGTGATCTGCGGCCACTCTAACTGTGGTGCGATGAAGGCGATTGCCGACAACGCGAACCTGGAGCCGATGCCTGCGGTTTCCCACTGGCTGCGCTACGCTGATGCGGCAAAAGCGGTTATTGAGAATAAAACCTGGGATAACCCTACCGATAAAGTGAACGCGATGGTGCAGGAAAACGTGTTTGCGCAGTTGAGCAACATTAAAACGCACCCATCGGTTGCGGTGGGGCTACGCAACAATGCTATCCGCCTGCACGGCTGGGTATATGACATTGAAAGCGGCGACATTCGTGCGCTGGATAAAGAGACGAAAACGTTCATCTCGCTGTCTGAAAACCCGGACGTCTTCTTCGAGTAACGACTGACGCTTTTTTGTATTCCGAAAGCACCTGAAAATCGTATCCCAGCGGATAAGGGTGCTTTGGGCTGTTTTTATACGACGGGTATGCATGCGGTGTAAAACGTTTTGAGTCTGCAGAGAGCTATTACAGAGTGGGATGAAACAAGGCGTAATATGCGGGATTTTTTAAGGGAGAATGCACCAAATCAGGAAAACTGAAATGGTGCGTCCGAGTGGACTCGAACCACCGACCCCCACCATGTCAAGGTGGTGCTCTAACCAACTGAGCTACGGACGCAGAATGGTGCGTTCAATTGGACTCGAACCAACGACCCCCACCATGTCAAGGTGGTGCTCTAACCAACTGAGCTATGAACGCAACGTGTTGTCGGTGACAACGGGGACGAATATTAGCGGCACAGCCTCAATGAGGCAAGAGGGAAAATGCATTTTTCTCTCTGATTTCACGTGATTGCTTCATTACCGCGCAAAGTGAAGAGAAAGTAGCCGCCAGCAGGCGGCTACTGCCCATTTAACGCGCGGCGCGTTGCAAAATCACCGTCGATGGCTGGCGTTGCAGGAAGCGCATACGCATCATCATCATGATGGCGGCGGAGGTCAGACCGATGATAAAGCCCATCCAGAAACCGGCTGGCCCCATGCGATCAACCACCAGGTCGGTGAGCGCCAGGATGTAACCACACGGCAGGCCCAGCACCCAGTAAGCAATGAAGGTGATAAAGAAAATGGAACGCGTATCTTTATACCCGCGCAGCACGCCGCTGCCGATCACCTGAATAGAATCGGAAAGCTGATACACGGCAGCCAGCAGCATCAGGTGTGATGCGAGCGCCACAACCTCCGGGTTGTCATTGTAGAGCAGGGCAATTTGCTCACGCAGCGTGATGGTAAAGAGTGCCGTACAGGCTGCCATACAGACCCCCACGGCCAGCCCGGTACGTGCGGCGGTTTGTGCATCAAGAGTTGAACCCTGTCCCAGACGGAAGCCCACGCGGATGGTCACGGCAGCTGCCAGTGACATCGGCAGGACGAACATCAGGGAGCTGAAGTTCAGCGCAATCTGGTGTCCTGCAACGTTCACAATGCCCAGCGGGGAGACCAGCAGAGCAACAACGGCGAACAGTGTCACCTCAAAAAACAGCGCCAGCGCAATAGGAAGCCCCAACTGTACCAGACGCGTCAGGATGCTCCAGTCCGGTGTGCTGAATCGGTGTTCATTACGAATATCACGCATGGAACGGGCATGTTTAATGAAGGTGAGCATGCTGAAGAACATCACCCAATACACTGCCGCTGTCGCCACGCCACAGCCTACGCCGCCAAGTTCCGGCATACCGAAGTGACCGTAAATAAAGACATAGTTCACCGGAATGTTCACCAGCAGGCCGATAAAGCCCATCACCATACCCGGTTTGGTTTTAGCCAGACCTTCACACTGGTTACGTGCCACCTGGAAGAACAGGTAGCCCGGTGCGCCCCAGAGCAGGGCACGCAGATAGCCGACGGCTTTATCGGCGAGAGCCGGGTCAATATTATGCATGGCGCGGATGATATGGCCGGCGTTCCAGAGCACCACCATGATGAGTACCGAGACACACCCGGCCAGCCAGAATCCCTGGTGAACCTGATGGGCAACGCGATCGCGTCGTCCGGAGCCATTTAGCTGAGCGATGACTGGCGTGAGCGCCAGCAGCAGGCCGTGGCCGAATAGAATAGCCGGGAGCCAGATGGAGGTACCTATCGCAACGGCAGCCATGTCGGTGGCACTGTAGCCACCCGCCATCACCGTATCCACAAATCCCATTGCGGTCTGGGCCACTTGCGCGATGATCACTGGTATAGCCAGTGCCAATAACTGGCGCGCTTCGTTCGTGTACTTCTGCACGTGAACACCTTTATATTGTTGTTATTTGAGAGACTAAAAAAGCCGCCGTAACTGGCAGCAAGAAGAAAATGCAGGGGAGTACCCGCTATTGTAGCTGGGTTTAACTAATTATCTAGTGAAAAAATCGCCAGAAAATGCGCTCTGCTGGCAACCTGTTTTTCCAACTGTTATTGTGGTGGGATTAAACGGTGTCACCACCGTCCGGAAAAAACAGGAGTTGTAAGCATGTTTACTGGTATTGTGCAGGGCACCGCCAAAGTGGTGTCTATTGATGAAAAACCCAATTTCCGCACTCACGTGGTGGAGTTGCCGGAATATATGCTCGAGGGCATTGAAACCGGAGCCTCGATTGCACATAACGGCTGTTGCCTGACGGTGACCGAAATAAACGGTAACCAGATTAGCTTTGATTTAATGAAAGAAACACTGCGCATTACCAATCTGGGTGAGCTGGCGGTGGGGGATACCGTAAACGTCGAGCGGGCGGCGAAGTTCAGCGATGAGATTGGCGGTCATCTGATGTCGGGCCATATCATGACAACCGCAGAAGTGGCGAAAATCGTGACGTCGGAAAATAACCGTCAAATCTGGTTTAAAATGCAGGACCCGACATTAATGAAATACGTCCTGTATAAAGGATTTATTGGTATTGATGGTATTAGCCTGACGGTAGGGGAAGTGACGCCAACGCGTTTTTGCGTGCATTTAATTCCTGAAACTCTCCAGCGCACCACGCTGGGGGCGAAAAAACTGGGTCATCGTGTGAATATCGAAATTGATCCGCAAACCCAGGCGGTAGTGGATACCGTTGAGCGTGTGCTGGCGGCAAAAGAGGCCGCAGTAATAAAAGCAGCAGACGAAGAATAAAAATAACCCCGGATATCCGGGGTTATTTTTATCGGGCGACACGGAGCCCATGTTCAATCCCACGGCTAAAGACCACCTGCCAGAGCTGAATATCTCGCGCCCGGAACGCGCCTGCGCAGGCATTCAGGTAATAGCTAAACATCCGTTTAAATCGCTCGGAATAGTTGTCCGCAATCTCTGGCCAGGACTCCTGAAAACGTGTGTGCCATGCCATCAACGTGGTGTCGTAATCCGCGCCGAAGTTATGCCAGTCTTCGACAACGAAATGAGGCTCACTGGCGTTCGCTATCTGGCGTACGGAGGGTAAACACCCGTTCGGGAAGATGTATTTGTTGATCCACGGGTCAACGTTATTGTCAGTGCGCTTAGAACCGATGGTATGCAATAAGAAGATACCGTCAGGTTTCAAATTACGATCCGCCACCGCGAAGTAAGTCGCGTAATTTTTAGGGCCCACATGCTCGAACATGCCAACGGACACAATACGGTCGAACTGTTCGTTCAGATCACGGTAATCCTGAAGCCGGATATCAACATCCAGCGTCTGACAGCGTTCCTGCGCCATTTTTTGCTGTTCAGCGGAAATAGTGACACCCACTACGCTGACGCCGTAGTGTTTCGCCATAAAATACGCCAGCCCACCCCAGCCACAGCCAATATCCAGCACCCGCATACCGGGCTGTAACTGCAGTTTTTCGCAAATCAAACGCAACTTATCCTGCTGTGCCTCTTCAAGGGTGGACGCCTCTTTCCAGTAGGCGCAGGAGTATTGCATGAAAGGGTCGAGCATACGGCTGAACAGGTCGTTACCCAGATCGTAATGCTCTTTGCCGACGATCCACGCCCGTTTTTTATTTTGCAGATTGAACAAACGGGTAGAGGCGACACGCAGCGTGTCTTTCAGGTTGCGAGGGAGTTGGTTTTCCAGACCCGCGCGTAACACGCTGGAGAAAAAGATATCCAGCCGTTCACATTCCCACCAGCCGTCCATATAGCTTTCACCCAGGCCTAACGATCCCTCCTGCAATACGCGTTTAAAAAAATCGGGATGCTTAACCTGCGGATCGGAAGGGGACGATCCGTTAATCGTGATGCCTGCACGGCCTAACAGCTCACTGACGATCCGGGACCAGTTATCGTCCGGAATGTTGACTTCTTCTATACACGATGAACTCATAGCTTCTCCATCACCTTGCTGTGATCAGAACCTTCAAACAGCGTAGACGCTTTTTATGGTTTGTGAGAAATCTCACGGTAATTAACCGCGAGGCTAGTATCCGACGTAGAACAGAGGAAGGGAGATAACCCTTGCCGAAATGCCTTCCCTGGTAAAACGGGAGCACTCCGGCTCCCGTTAACACTTAATATTTATCGTATTTAATCGAACCAAATTTAGTATAGGCCTCAAAATTTGGTGATTCAATAAAAAATTCTTAGCAACCTAATCACTGAAATGCAACATAATTTCGGGTGCGATTATGCATGTGTGGTTTCCGCCTGAGTGCTGTCATTCTGCTCACGTTGTGCTGATGACTGCATACGATAGCCAATGGCGGCCAGCGCAACGGTAACCAGCATCACGCTGGTGGTGGTCAACAGCGGCGTGGCAATCAGTGCAGAAACCACCAGGCTTGCCAGGAAGCACAAACCCAGTTGCAGGGTGTTTTGCAGCGCAGCTGCACGCCCTGTCGCCTGTGGGAACGGACGTAACGCCTGCGCCACGACGATAGGGTAAATAGCACCGTTAGCGACCGCCATTACACAGAATGGAATCAAAATTTCGGCCAGACCAACGTGTGGGATAAAGCCAACAGACCAGGTACCTATCACGCTTAATGCATACAGACCCAGTAACCAGGGCAGCATTTGCTGACCCTCCCATTTTTGCAGCGCGGCGCGACAACCGTAGCCACCGACCAGGAAGGCGATAGTTTGCGGAACATAGCTCAGACCGATGGCGGCCGGGCTATACCCCATATCGTGCAGAATAAACGGTGAACCGGTCAGCCAGGCGAAGAAGCTCGCGGAACAGGCGGCGTAAATCAGTACGTTTCCACGGTAGGCTTTGGTGCGCAGTAACGAAATAAACGTAATGGGTTTTGCCCCGGTATGCGTCTCTTTTTTATGTGCAGGTTTGAGGGCGAATGCCGGCAGCATCAACACCAGAGTAATGGCAAACAGCGTGGCGAAGATCGCCTGCCAGTCGAAATGCGCCAGGATCCAGCTGCCCAGCAGCGGGGCGAGTGCCGGTGAGAGGCCCACCAGCGGCATAATGGTGGCGAAAATGCGGTTGGTGCGTGACGCCGGGTAATAGTCAGTCACCAGCGCCTGCCAGGTCACGGCAGCGGCGCAGACGCCGACAGCCTGAACAAAGCGCAACACCAGCAGCCAGGCCGCATCGCGTACCCATAACATGCCCAGACAGCCCACGGCAAAAATAGCCAGACCCAGTAACAACACAGGTTTACGGCCGAAGCGGTCGGAGAGCGGCCCCCAGAGCAGCTGTGCGAAGGCAAAACCGGCGAGGAACAGACTCAGGCTGGCGCTGATGGCTGCAGCTGGCGTTTGTAAATCTTCCTGCATCGCGGCGAAAGCGGGCAGGTACATATCGGTGGCTAAAAAGCCCAGCACGCTTAAGCCGCCGAGCCAGACTAAAAATCCTTTCCTGGGTTGCATGGTTTTATTCTCTTTAAGGAGGCAGGGGTATGTTGGCGCAGAGTGTAGGGAGTGCAAACCGGCTTGTGAAACGCTAATATTTGGCGGGTGCATTCAAATTTTTTGCAGGCAGAAAATGTGGTCAGATTATTCTCTTGAAGTCGTGGATGCTGTCGCACGCAACGGCAGCTTTAGTGGTGCAGCGCAGGAGCTGCACCGTGTCCCGTCGGCGATCAGCTATACGGTGCGTCAGCTGGAGGAGTGGCTGGCAGTACCGCTGTTTGAGCGGCGTCATCGCGATGTGGAATTAACGCCCGCAGGAGCGTGGTTTTTGAAAGAAGGGCGTTCTGTTATCAAAAAAATGCAGATCACCCGTGAACAGTGTCAGCAGATAGCCAACGGCTGGCGAGGGCATCTTTCCATTGCCGTGGATAACATCGTCAAACCCGAACGTACCCGGCAGATGGTTGTTGATTTTTATCGCCATTTCTCGGATGTCGAGCTGCGCGTGTCGCAGGAGGTGTTCAACGGTGTCTGGGATGCGCTGGCGGACGGCAGGGTAGAGATGGCGATTGGCGCGACCCAGGCAATCCCCGTTGGGGGGCGCTATGCGTTTCGCGATATGGGGATGCTGAGCTGGAAATGTGTGGTGGCCAGCGATCACCCGCTGGCAGCAATGGAGGGGCCGCTGAGTGACGATACACTACGCAACTGGCCGTCGCTGGTGCTGGAAGATACCTCGCGTTCGCTACCCAAGCGTATTACCTGGCTGCTGGATAACCAGCGACGGGTGGTTGCGCCGGACTGGGCATCTTCTGCGACCTGTCTCAGCGCCGGGCTGTGCGTGGGGATGGTGCCTGTCCATTTTGCCCGTCCGAGGATCGACACCGGCGAATGGGTTGCGCTGACGCTGGAGAATCCGTTCCCGGATGCGGCCTGCTGTCTGACCTGGCAACAAAACGATGTATCGCCCGCGATGGCCTGGCTACTGGATTATCTGGGAGACAGTGAAACGCTGAACCGGGAGTGGCTACGGGAGCCAGCTTAGCTGGCTCCGTATGGCGATTAACGACGGTAGTCGCGGAATGGACCATCCGCAACGGAACGACGTTCGATGAGACGCGGGTGAACTTCAATGGACTGTGACTCTTCGCGCTTGCTGACGATCCTGTCCATCAGCATATTGAAGGCCGTTTCACCCAGTGAGTCTTTCGGCTGGTGAATGGTGGTCAGCGCCGGGGTGAAGAAGCGCGAGTTACGCACGTTGTCATACCCGATCACAGAAATATCCTGCGGCACGCGCAGACCCAGCTCATCCGCCGCACAGAGTGCGCCCATCGCCATGATGTCCCCGCCACAGAAGACGGCGGTGGGGCGGTGCTGTTGGGAGACAATCTGCTGCATGGCGCGATAACCGGATTCCGGCTCAAAGTCGCCCTGCACAATCCAGTTTTCCGGTACGGTGATCAGCGCTTCTTCCATCGCTTTCATAAAGCCCGCCAGACGACCGGCACCGGTATTGCGCTCAAGCGGACCCGGGATCACGCCAATCTCGCGGTGGCCGCGCTCGACCAGATAACGACCTGCCATATAACCACCTTCAAAGGCGTTATCGATGACGGAATCGGTGAAATCGGCGCGCGCTTCACCCCAGTCCATGACCACCATCGGAATATGGCGGTACTCTTCCAGCATGGAAAGAACAGACTCCGGGTATTCGGAACACATCACCAGAAGGCCATCCACGCGCTTTTGTGCCATCATCGACAGGTAGGCACGCTGTTTTTCAATGCTGTTCCATGCGTTGCCCAGAATCAGGGTGTAGCCTTTCTGGAAACAGTTTTTCTCTACCGCTTCAATGATCTCGGCAAAATAGGCCGCTTCACTGCTGGTGGCCAGCAAACCAATGGATTTGGTGTGATTAACCTTGAGGCTGCGAGCCACCGCACTTGGTGAGTAGTGCAGTTCTTTGATGGCTGCCCAAACGGCATTACGCGTCTCTTCCGCAACAAAGCGGGTTTTGTTAATTACATGTGATACGGTTGTAGTGGAAACGTTTGCGCGTTTTGCTACGTCTTTAATTGTTGCCATTAAATGTCACTCCAGACCATATCCTAAGCTCCTGAAAAACTGGAAGGTAAACGTTTGCCTTCTCTCACCCTTATCTCGCAACTTTTGAATTGCGGCACGCCAGGAAAACGACACGGGACGTCAGGAGGGGGTCAATGGCCGGTACGCTAATAAATTTAGCGTGGAATTTTGTCCTATCTTGATGAAAAGGGGAAGAGCAAAAGTGGTTATCAGTTTAAATCCAGGAAGATTTTTGATGTAAACTGTGTAAAAATGAGCAAGCTCACTTTCCGTGTGGGGATTAAAAGGAGAAAAATTGATGAGTTCCGATCTGAAGTTTTCACTGGTGACCACCGTTATTGTGCTGGCTTTGATTGTGGCTGGCGGTCTGACTGCTGCATTGCACTGATTTACGCGGAGGGAGAGTGTACTCGCCCTCCGGATCTCCCGATTGTTACTCCTCTGGCAAAAATCTTTTGCCAATTTGTTAACTTCTCATTTTTTGTGATTGATGTCATGCTTTTGACTTCTTTGTTCTGTGTCGCGTGATGACACGGCATCCGGAGTTGACTCATGAAAATCAATTTTCCTCTGCTGGCCCTGGCGATTGGCGCTTTCGGGATTGGCACCACTGAATTCTCCCCAATGGGGTTACTGCCTGTTATCGCCCGGGGCGTGGACGTCTCTATCCCTGCGGCCGGTATGTTAATCAGTGCTTATGCCATTGGTGTGATGGTGGGGGCTCCGCTGATGACGCTGCTGCTTTCGCATCGCGCCCGGCGCAATGCGCTGATTTTCCTGATGGCTATCTTTACGCTGGGCAATGTGCTCTCCGCCATTTCACCGGATTACACCACGCTGATGCTGTCACGGATCCTGACCAGTCTTAACCACGGCGCATTCTTTGGGCTGGGGTCTGTTGTGGCGGCAAGTGTGGTACCAAAACACAAGCAAGCCAGCGCGGTGGCAACCATGTTTATGGGGCTGACGATCGCCAATATTGGTGGCGTGCCTGCTGCCACCTGGCTGGGAGAAGTGATTGGCTGGCGTATGTCTTTCCTCGCCACCGCTGCGTTGGGGGTGGTCGCGATGGTGGCGCTGTTCTTCTCCCTGCCAAAAGGCAGTGTCGGTGAACGCCCTGAAGTACGCAAAGAGCTGGCGGTGCTGATGCGCCCTCAGGTACTTTCCGCGCTGCTGACCACTGTGCTGGGGGCCGGGGCGATGTTCACCCTCTACACCTATATTTCCCCGGTGCTACATGATATCACCCACGCAGCGCCGGTCTTTATTACCGCGATGCTGGTGTTGATCGGCGTGGGCTTTTCCATCGGCAACTATCTCGGCGGGAAACTGGCCGATCGTTCGGTGAATGGAACGCTGAAAGGCTTTTTAACTCTGCTGATAGTCATCATGGTGGCGATCCCGTGGTTGGCGCGTAACGAGCTGGGGGCAGCTATTGCGATGGTGGTATGGGGTGCGGCAACGTTTGCCGTGGTTCCTCCGCTGCAGATGCGCGTGATGCGTGTCGCCCATGAAGCACCGGGTCTTTCGTCTTCCGTCAATATCGGGGCATTCAACCTGGGTAATGCGCTGGGAGCGGCGGCCGGTGGGGCCGTGATTTCAGGTGGGCTGGGTTACAGCTTTGTGCCGGTGATGGGGGCAATCATTGCCGCACTGGGCCTGCTGTTAGTGATGATGTCAGGTCGTAAACAACCTGAAACGGCCTGCGTCGCAGAATAAACAAAAACGCAGAAGGGCGAACCCTTCTGCGTATCTCTTATGCAGCGAAGTTCTTCGCCACAAAGTCCCAGTTAGCCAGTGCCCAGAAGTGCTCCAGATAGTTAGGACGCGCGTTGCGGTAGTCGATGTAGTAAGCGTGTTCCCACACATCCACGGTCATCAGCGGCGTTGCGCTGGTGGTCAGTGGCGTGCCTGCGTTAGAGGTAGAAACGATAGCCAGTTTGCCATCAGCTTCTTTTACCAGCCAGGTCCAGCCAGAACCGAAGTTTTTGATTGCTGCATCAGTAAACTTCGCTTTGAAATCCGCGAAGCTGCCGAATGCGGCGTTAATGGCGGCAGCCAGTTCACCAACAGGTTCTCCACCGGCGTTCGGAGCCAGGCAGTGCCAGTAGAAGGTGTGGTTCCACACCTGAGCCGCGTTGTTGAATACGCCACCTTCTGAACTGCGTACGATCTCTTCCAGCGTTTTGCCTTCGAAATCGGTGCCTTTGATCAGATTGTTCAGATTGGTGACATACGTCTGATGATGTTTGCCGTAATGGTATTCCAGGGTCTCCACAGAAATGTGTGGGGCCAGGGCGTCTTTTGCATACGGTAGTGCAGGTAATTCGAACGACATTGCTTCTCTCCTTATTGTTTTTTATGTTGCGTATAGCCATACGCACAACGAGGATAGAGTAGCAAATTGAAAGGGCATTCAAAAGAGGAACTTACCCTGCCACGGTAGCGGCAGGGCAGGGATCAGCGGATAGTATTCGGTGTCATGACGCGGCGCGCACCCACATAGTGGCGCACCCAGTAGTCTTCGCTCAGAGAGGTGATTTGAATATCCTGGCCGCTGCGCGGTGACTGGATGAATTTCCCGTTGCCAACGTAGACGCCGACGTGATCGGCCATTCCGCGACCCTGGGTGCGGAAGAAGACCAGATCGCCGCTTTCCAGTTCACCACGGTCAACCGGAGAGGCATCGCGCAGGTGGTACATTTCATTGGCGGTACGTGGAATGCGGAACTTCACCAGATCTTTATAGGCGTAATAGACCAGGCCGCTACAGTCAAAACCGGTACGTGGTGAGGTTCCCCCCCAGCGGTACGGTTTGCCGATTTGCCCCATCAGTTTATTCATCGCCGTTTTTTGTGCTTTCTGCACGCGAACCTTATGCACTTCCGCTAATTTTTTAGGGACTTTCGTGCATTTCGTTTTATGACCTTTACGCACGGTACACTTTTCAGTCATGAGGTTAGCGGCAGTTTGCGAGGCTTTACTCTTTGTGGTGTGGGCGGTGCGGGAAGGTTTTGTTTTTGTCTTGCTGGAGGCGGTTTGTTTGGTCTGAGTGGTGGTTTTCTTCTTTTCGTTCTTACTGGTGGTTTTTTTATTACGTTCTGTGCTCTTCGCCAGATGCGTTTTTTGCACAGCAGAATGCCGCGCCTGCTGAGAGGCGTTCGCCACTGGCGTGAAAGTGAGTGTTGTAAACAGTAAAGCACAGAGCGTGATCGAGATTTTATTTATCCGCGCCACTGGGCAGTCCCCTGGTAAAGGCAGGCCATCTATAATACCTGCGTGTGATTTACAAAGCCCGACGATTCTAATCTATAAAAACCCGAGAAGTTAATAGCATTTTTCAATCTAAAATTATGTTTCGTTAGCAAGTGCAAAAAAATTCATCGATTTGCCGCACTATTGTTCACTCCCTAAGCAAAACCCTGCGGGGAACAGGGATAAGCACCATTTAGAATGCAACTTTTAGCGACAATCGTTAAAATAATAAGACGTGACAAAAATGTTATTTTCCGATGTCTGTCTGAACCGCTACAATGTCAGACGAATGCCGTAACAGAAGTTAAAGGAAGCAAGACATGAGCACCACTATTGAAAAAATCCAGCGCCAGATCGCTGAAAACCCGATTCTCCTGTACATGAAAGGTTCTCCGAAGCTGCCAAGCTGCGGTTTCTCCGCGCAAGCGGTTCAGGCGCTGTCTGCCTGTGGTGAACGTTTTGCTTACGTTGATATCCTGCAGAACCCGGATATTCGCGCCGAGCTGCCTAAATACGCAAACTGGCCGACCTTCCCACAGTTGTGGGTAGACGGTGAGCTGGTGGGCGGTTGCGACATCCTGATTGAAATGTATCAGCGTGGCGAACTGCAGCAGCTGATCAAAGAGACGGCGGCGAAGTACAAAACGGAAGAGCCGGACGCAGAATAAGTTTTCTGTGCAGACAAAAAAGCGACCTTTTAAGGTCGCTTTTTTTACGCTGGGCCCGTTATTCCTGGCCTGCGTCTTCACCCATCGGCAGCGGCCAGCCGCCCAGACGTTTCCAGCGGTTCACAATTTCGCAGAACAGTTCAGCCGTACGTTCCGTGTCATATAGCGCGGAATGCGCCTGCGTACCGTCAAAATCAATACCCGCCGTGATGCAGGCTTTGGATAAAACCGTTTGCCCCAGCGCCAGACCACTCAGTGCCGCAGTATCAAACGTCACAAACGGGTGGAAGGGGTTGCGCTTAAGTGACGCGCGTTCGGCAGCGGCCATCGTAAAGCTGTGATCGAACGTGGCGTTATGGGCCACCATAATGGCACGGCTACAGTCATTATCTTTCATGCCTTTACGCACCATTTTAAAAATGGCGTGAAGGGCTTCGTATTCACTCACCGCGCCGCGCAGTGGGTTTTTCGGGTCGATACCGTTAAAGGCCAGCGCTTCTGGCTGGAGGTTTGCCCCCTCAAACGGTTCAACGTGGAAATGCAGCGTGGTGTCCGGAGTAAGCCAGCCCTGTTCATCCATCTTCAGCGTGATGGCGGCAATTTCAAGCAGCGCATCGGTTTTAGCGTTAAATCCGGCTGTTTCTACATCAATGACAACGGGATAAAAACCACGAAAACGGTCGCACAGACCGGTAAATTGAGCGTTATCGGACATCAGGGTCTCTTACAAGGGGAAAAAAGCAGAGCGCATTATGGCAAATTTTGGGCGGGGATGCAGTAAAACTACGGGCGCATATTGCGCCCTGCGGGATCAGTTGCCCAGACCGCGACCAGCGTCTTTGGCTTCAATCAGTTCGATTTTGTAACCGTCTGGATCTTCAACAAATGCAATCACGGTCGTTCCACCTTTTACCGGGCCGGCTTCCCGCGTGACGTTGCCGCCGTTGCTGCGGATGCGTTCGCAGGCTTCAGCCGCGTTATCCACTTCCAGCGCGATATGACCGTATGCCGTGCCCAGCTCGTATGCATCTACGCCCCAGTTGTAGGTCAGCTCAATAACCGCTTCATCCGTTTCCAGGCCGTAACCCACAAACGCCAGTGAGTATTTGTATTCCGGGTTTTCACTGGTACGCAGCAGTTTCATACCCAGTACGTTAGTGTAGAAATTGATAGAACGTTGCAGGTCGCCAACGCGCAGCATGGTGTGAAGTAGGCGCATAATTTCCTCATTAACCAATGGAATGGATGATCTTTTTGAACAGAAACGATGTTTTAGTATAGCGGCGAAGTATCGCCGCTATCAATGCACAAGGGAGGGATTACAGAGAAGGGTAGTCGGTGTAGCCTTCCGCGCCGCCACCGTAGTAGCTTTCCGGGCGCTGTGGATTCAGTTCTGCTTTATGTTGCAGACGTGCAACCAGATCCGGATTGGCAATATAGTCACGACCAAACGCCACCGCATCGATCAGACCTTTGTTGATCAGATCTTCTGCTTTCTCAGGCGTGTATGCACCTGCACCGATGATCACACCGTTAAAACGCTCGCGGACTTTCTGACGGAAGGCTTCGGTGTAAGGCTGGCCGCCAGCCCAGTCAGGCTCAGACATGTGCAGATAAGCAATACCACGTTTAGCCAGCTCCTCAATCAGGTACAGAGCATCCGCTTCTTCGTTTGCACCGTTATCAACGTTCTGGAAAGAACCAATTGGGGAGACGCGGATGCCGATACGGTCTGCGCTCCACTCTTTACATACCGCATCAACCACTTCCAGCACCAGACGGGCGCGGTTTTCGACGCTGCCGCCATACTGGTCGGTACGATGGTTAGAAGACGGTGACAGGAACTGGTGCAGCAGATAGCCGTGGGCAGAGTGCAGTTCAACCAGGTCGAAACCGGCTTCACGTGCATTCGCAACGGCCTGGCGGAAATCATTCACGATACCCGGGATCTCTTCCAGCTCAAGCGCACGCGGCATGGAAGTGTCGACGCGGATCGCATGACCGTTTTCATCACGCAGGGAAGTACGGGTGTTTGCGCTCAGGGCAGAGGCGGAAACCGGTGCCTGGCCGCCAGGCTGGATGCTGTTGTGAGAGATACGACCGGTGTGCCACAGTTGAACCGCAATGCGACCTTCGTCAGCGTGAACACCGGCCGTGATTTTCTTCCAGGCGGCGATCTGTTCAGGGCTGTGCAGACCCGGTGCGCCCGCGTAGCCTTTTGCCTGGGCAGAAATCTGCGTGGCTTCGGAGATGATCAGACCAGAGCTGGCACGTTGACGGTAATACTCACCCATCAGAGGCGTTGGGATGTCACCCGGCTCAATGCTGCGCAGGCGGGTAAGTGGAGCCATGAACACACGGTTTGGCGCGGTAACAGCACCCACTTTCAGTGGGGTAAATAATTTTTCAGCGGACATAAAGACTCCTGAGTAGACCAGTCGACTAGTAATTAGGTAAATAAAAACACCTGCTATACCCGTCATACTTCAAGTTGCATGTGCGTTGGCTGCACTCGCTCACCCCAGTCACTTACTGGTGTAAGCTCCCGGGGATTCACTCCCTTGCCGCCTTCCTGCAACTCGAATTATTTAGGGTATTTACGCCAGGCGTTGTAATACTGCTTTTCACATGTGCCAGTGCGCTTTCGAGCGGCACCGCACTGCGAGAAATCTTGGCCTGCAGGTTAGCGCCTAACCAGAGAGCGTATAACACCTGTGCCTGAGTTAAAGGTTCACCAGGGAAGGACAACGTCTTTTCGTTGCGACCTTTCTCCAGCGCCTGCGCAAGCAGGGCGATCACCCCACTGGCACCTTTATCCATCGCCGTGCGCATATCTTCAGAAAGATCGCACACTTCAGCAGAGAGTTTTACCGTCAGGCAACCGCTGATGATGCCCTGCTGACAGAACTGCGTCAGCGTTTCCTGATAGTAATTCAGAACACGATCCCGATAGTTACCTTCGCCGCTGGCGAAGTGGGCGGCAAGGCGCTGATGGTAGCAGGCATAGTGCCGCTCCAGCATCGCCACACCGAAGGCTTCTTTGGATCGGAAGTAGTGATAAAACGATCCCTTCGGTACCTCAGCGGTTTTTAATAACTCGCTCAGCCCCATACCGGTGAACCCGCGATGCATACAAAGACGCTCGCCGGTCGCCAGTAGGTGTTCTCGTGTATCGTGCTCAGTATTTCTGCTCATGGCCGCACTGTAATAGACCGTTCGGTCTATTACAAGTGATTTTACTGACGACACGCGTTCAGAATATCCAGGTTTTGTTGATAAACCTTTGATTTCACATCCATCATACCCAGAACAGTGGAGAACAAATTGTCCTGTGAAACCGCATCTTTTGCTGCACGGTCACGTAAACATTGCTCGTTAATGCCAAAGTTCTTCGTATAGTCCGGGGACAGCCAGAACATAAATGGAATGTGCGTTTGCTGCTCAGGAGCCAGCATGTACGGTGTTCCGTGCAGATAAATACCGCTTTCACCCAGCGACTCACCGTGATCGGAGAGATAAATCAGCGCGGTATTCATGCTGTCCTGACGTGCCTTCAGCATATCGATTGTTTTGCTTACCATGCTGTCGGTATACAGGATGGTGTTGTCGTAGGTGTTGATCAGCGCCTGGTGATCGCAATCCTGAATCTCGTTGGTGTCACAGGTTGGCGTGAACTGGCGGAAGTTATCCGGGTAACGGCGGTAGTATGCCGGGCCGTGGCTGCCCATCAGGTGAATAACCAGCACGGTATCCTGCTTCAGTCCGTCCAGCACGTTGTCCAGACGATAGAAGTTCACATCGTCAATACAGGATTTGTCTTTGCAGAACTGATCCAGTTTCCACTGGGTCATGTCCGTATGGGGTATGCGGTCGCAGGCACCTTTACAGCCGCCGTCATTATCACGCCAGAGCAGGTTGATACCCGCGTGACCGAGCACGTCGAGCAGACCTTCCTGGTGGCGGGCCAGGTCTGCATCGTATTTCTGGCGCGTCATGCCGGAGAACATGCAGGGGACAGAGACCGCCGTTTCCGTCCCGCATGAGGAAGCCTGCGGGAAGTTAATGATATTTTGTTTTTTCAACTGCGGGTTGGTTTCACGCGTATAACCATTCAGCGAGTAGTTTGCTGCACGTGAAGCTTCACCGACCAGCAGAACCAGGACGGTTTTCTTTTGTTGACCAGAAATCAGCGGGCCTTTGTGGGCATCTTCACCAATGCGTACCAGCGTTTGATCGCCTGCGAACCAGCGTGTCTTGCTGTATTTGATGATGCCGCTGACGTAGTTCGCCGGGGTGACCATTTTGACGATGCTTTTGTTATTACGGAACAGCGATGCGTAATCTTTATAGAATACGGCAGCGACCAGAATGATAATCAGCAGAGCACCGAGCATCGCGGCAAAACGCATCAGCAGGGCATACCACCATTTTCCGGCACGGATGCGCGTCAGGGCCAGCACCACGGAAGGAATAACACCGGCGACGACAATCCACAGGAGCATTTGTGGCGTAACCAGCGCGGTGGCTTCCTGAGAGTTCGTCTCGAACACGTTAACAATCATGTTCTGATCGATAACTGCACCGTAGGTATACATGAAGTAAGTCGCTGCGGCGCATCCCATTGTTAATACGATCAGCAGCGGTTTACGGATAAAGGGAATATTGAGGAAACTGAAAACAATCACCCAGCCGCAAAAAAGGACCAGAGGGACGGAAGCCGCAAAGAGAATGTCGTGTAATTGCGCAGGCGCAATAATAGCCCAGCTGCGCTGTATGAAGAGAGCATTCAGCAGAGTAAAGAAAAACGCACAACCCAGAGTAAATTTAATGTCGTTACATTGTAACTTTTTGATTAACCACATCGATAAAGAAACCTGTAATTTTAATGATTGAGCGAGTATAGAGAGGGAAGATTAGTGAAACCTTAATGCCACAAATCTGTGGTAAAGCCCTTGCACGCGCGGCGTTTAACGTCTTCACTGTAGGTGAGAATCGGTTTCTGGAGGTGAGTGTGGCAGAGCAACTGGAGTTTTTCCCCATCCAGAGCCCGTGCCGGGGAATTTGTCAGGCGGATGAACGCGGGTACTGCCGTGGGTGCATGCGTACCCGCGATGAGCGTTTTAACTGGCAAAATTTTAGCGATACGCAAAAACAGGACATTATTCGTCTCTGTCGACAACGTCTTCTGCGCAAAATTCGCGCAAACAAAGCGGGGGAAACTGAAGAACCCCAGCAACCTTCACTGTTTTAACACGGTAATTGCGTATACTCGTGACATTACTTCCTTGAGGAAAATGTTATGGTTCAGCGTATTACCCTTTCTCCCCAGGGGCCGGAGTTCTCCCGTTTTGTGATGGGCTACTGGCGTCTGATGGACTGGAATATGTCCCCCCTTCAGCTGGCAGGCTTCATTGAGGAGCATCTCGATTTAGGGATCACTACGGTCGATCATGCTGATATTTATGGCGGCTACCAATGTGAAGCTGCGTTCGGTGAGGCGCTTAAGCAGGTTCCGGCGCTGCGCGAGCGTATGGAAATCGTCACCAAATGCGGTATTGCCACCACGGCAAAACCGGAAAACGTACTGGGGCATTACATCACTGACAGCGCGCACATCATCAAGAGTGCCGAGCAGTCGCTGGTCAATCTGGCGACGGATCATATCGACCTGCTGCTGATCCACCGTCCAGACCCGTTAATGGATGCCGATGAAGTGGCAGAAGCGTTTCTGAACCTGCATCAAAGTGGAAAAGTGCGTCATTTTGGCGTATCGAACTTCACGCCTGCGCAGTTTGCGCTGCTGCAGTCGCGCCTGCCGTTTACGCTGGCGACCAACCAGGTAGAAATTTCCCCGGTTCATCAGCCGTTGCTGCTGGATGGCACACTCGATCAGCTGCAACAGCTCCGTATCCGCCCTATGGCGTGGTCGTGCCTGGGTGGGGGGCGTCTGTTTAATGATGATGAGTTCCAGCCGCTGCGCGATGAGCTGGAAACCATTGCCCGCGAGTTGAATGCCCAGAGCATTGAACAGGTGGTTTACGCGTGGATCCTTCGTCTGCCGTCAAAACCGCTGCCTATTATTGGCTCTGGTAAAATTGAACGCGTCCGCTCTGCGCTGGCAGCAGAAGAACTGCAGATGACCCGTCAACAGTGGTTCCGTATTCGCAAAGCCGCTCTGGGGTACGACGTGCCTTAATCTGGAATACCGTGACTTTCCGGTGAGATTACCGCCCCTGGTATAAACTTAAGGGGCAAAAATAACCCGGGAGGTCATATGACGCGTTTTGCTCTGGCACTCATCACGCTGGTTGTTTGCGCAGGAGCGCAGGCAGCCAGCGAGAACGTCGAAATGAATCTTGTCACGCCTCAGGGCGTCGGCCAGTCTGTCGGAACAGTGAAAATCACGGAAACCGATAAAGGGCTGGAGTTTACCCCCAATCTCAACACCCTTCCTCCTGGCGAACATGGTTTTCATGTTCATGCCAAAGGTAGCTGCCAGCCTGCGCTGAAAGAGGGTAAAGCCTCGGCGGCGGAAGCGGCAGGAGGCCACTTTGACCCGCTGCATTCCGGCAAACATGAAGGCCCGAACGGTATGGGGCATCTTGGCGATTTACCCGTACTGGTGGTGAATAACGACGGTAAAGCCACGGAGCCGGTTGTTGCACCGCGGCTGAAAAAGCTGGATGAGATCAAAGGCAAAGCGCTGATGATCCACGTCGGCGGCGACAATATGTCCGATCAACCTAAACCGCTCGGCGGTGGCGGGGTACGCTATGCCTGCGGGGTGATCTGATCGCCAATCGTGCCTGGCGGGGGAGCCTGTTCCAGCTGCGACAGCGAACAGTGTAGCCGCCAGATTATTGAGGCTAAATCACGCGCTGCGGGTGAATGGTGGTGCGAAAGGGTACCGCAAATCCGCTGAAGCTCGGCAAGCGTGGCTTCCAGCGGACGTTGCTGAACCCCGCGTTCACTCATCACATCGCGAAGCAGGGAAATACAGACATCACGCACCTGCGACAGCGGATCGGAACGTGTTTCCCATGCGCGAAGCTGCCAGACCACATGCGAGCAGTTCAACAGCACTACGCCCCAGCGCAGCAACCAGCGGCGGGCCAGGGAGTCCTGGCTGTTATTGAGCTGGCTTACATGGTGGTAGACCAGCGATTCATACTCACTCTCACGCAGATGCGGTTTACGGCTGAGCTGGTCAACAAACCCCCGGCGCAGCTCGCGGATATGTCTGCGGCTCTTACGGGCATCTGAACCGGGCCGTAACACGGCAAACGCCAGCCACGCCAGACCCACGCCGAGGATCTTCGCCAGATTGTCATTGAGAAAATCAGCGTAGTTATAAACCGGCGGGTTGGTCACGGAGATAAACGAACCCATAAAAACAATCAACTGCCCCCAGAGACCGGCCAGTTTTGGCATTTGCAGCTTCAGCAACTGCATGGTGGTTAAGAGCGGAAACAGAAACAGCAGAAACTGCCATAAGTCGCTTATCTGCACCATCAACCCAAATTTCACCATAAAACTGAACAGCGACAGCAATACCAGCGTGCGCATCAACAGCGTGAGGGAGTTAAACGGTGATGCAGCAATGGAATAGAGTACGCAGCTAATGGCGGCAAGCGTGAGGGCCGCGCTTCCGGATCCCCATTGCGTGGTGATACTCCAGGCACCAACCAGCGTAAGCGCGCAGAAGGTGCGAAACCCACTCCACAACGCTTCTATGTTGTCGGTGTGGCGTGCCAGAGCCGGGCTGCCCGGTACGGTGAATTCGGTTATCGGGGTGGCATTTTCTACGGCAGTGATCCAGCGACTGCTGCGCAGATACAACCGGCAAAAGTAGTTCAGGCGCTGCCAGAAGGCGCGGTGGCGATAATCATACTCATCCGTTGGCACGAGCGGCGCGATAATACGTGCCACGGTGTAGATGTCGGTATCTGGCCGCGCGAGGGCGGCAAGCAGCGTTTCGATTACGGCGCGGGTGTTTTCTGGCGGAGTCGGCCAGTTAAGCAACATTCTGCGCAGGCTGGAGATGGCGCTGGTCATCCGCAGCTGCTGGTGGAGCAAATAGTTAAGCAGCGTATTCTGGCGGCGAAAACGGTAGTGGCTCCAGAAGGCCTGAATACGTAACAGGTTCATGGTCAGGATCTGGCCGATGACCTTTTCATGCGCAAGACGGATTTCATCGTTGGTATCAGGTTGCCAGAGCAGACTTGCGTGCTCCAGTAAACGGGCATGCATGGTCTTCAGGGCGGAGATAAGCGCTGTACCGTCGGAGGTGCTGGGCAGGATCATCATCATGACCCCGCCGCACAGAATACCCACAATGACTTCACATACACGTGCCTGGGCGATATCCCAAAGCTCGGTGGTGTCCAGAACGTTGACTACCGGAAAGGCAATAATCGCGGCGGTATAACCCGCCAGCTGGAACGCGTAGGCGACGTTATTGGTAAAATGGGCGCAGGCCCAGGTGCAAAACCCCAGCCACGCCGCCATGCTTAGCAAAAAGAGCCACGGGTCGTTCAGCGTATGGCCCGCAATAATTAACGCCGCGGTGGCTCCCAGCAGGCTTCCGGCAACGCGGCCAAGACTTTTACTGATCACACCGCCGACGGTAGGGAAGCTCACCACCGCGGCAGAGGTCATCGCCCAGTAAGGTTCATCAAGATTCAGATAATAGGCGATTGTTAGCGCCAGGCACATTGCAATGACGTTACGCAGCGCGTAGCGCCACTGAGAGGCTGTCGCTTTAGCCCAGGGCGTGTGTCGCCAGGATAACGCCGACAGATTCATTGACGAGTCCCGATAGAGACCGTGCAGGTTGTGCCGGATACCAGCGTGAGATCCTGTGGTAAGCGGTCAAATTCCACGCGAACCGGAACGCGCTGTGCCAGACGCACCCACGGTACGTTAGGCTTGATGTCTGGCACCAGGCCTGAATCCGTTTCGACACTTTGATCGTAAATGGCACGACCAATACTGGAAACGTGACCCTGTAACGTTTGCGATCCGCTGTAAAGCGTGATTGTGGCAGGAGCGCCTTCCCGAATGTGACGAAGCTTGGTCTCCTCAAAATAACCCACGATATAAAAGGAGTGGCTGTCAACCAGGGCAAAGACGGGTTGTCCGGTGGTGGCATAGTTCCCCTCACGGGTCGAGAGGTTGGTCACCCATCCATCGACCGGAGCCTGTACCACGGTTTGAGTCAACTGCCATTGCGCCTGTTTTAGCGTGGCTTCAGCCACGTTGAGGTTTGCCTGCATGGCTTTCACGTTGATGTTGGCCGTATCTAAATCTTCGGCGGAAATATAGTTTTGCGACAAATGGCGACGGCGGTTTGCTTCGTTGTTTGCTTTTGCTAAATCAGACTGGGCTTTCGCCAGTTGAGCTTCGGCATTGAGTACAGCGATATGAAAGGGAGTTTCATCGATGCGGAATAAAACGTCACCCTTTTTAACGAACTGGTTATCCTTAACAAGAAGCGCCGTGATACTTCCTGAAACCTGTGGGGTGATACTGACCTGCTCAGCGCGGATTTTACCGTCGCGCGTCCAGGGGGACTGCATATAAAAATTCCAGAGCCACCAACCGGCAACCAGAGCCAGCGCAAGAACAAAAAGAGTAGAAAAATACTTCAGCGTTTTCATGGATATATTCACCACACAATCAACACAGCAAGGCCCAGGCATACGGACAAGGCAAACAAAGAGAGATCCATGAGCATGGGGTGCCAGATCTCACCGGAATACATCCAGTCGCGAAGCAGTCGGTGTGCGACCAGCCAGATCATAAAGCCCACCAGGACGGCTTTAAACAGGGGAGGAAAGTAGACTGATGCACCGAAGATCAAGTCCTGAAGGGGTAACCCTGTGGCGCTATGAAAGAACTTCACGAGCAGAGTTCCTTTGCAGTGGATAAATGGTCACGACGGCCTGTTTTATAAAATGGAACATCGGTATTCAGTGTAAATCATACTTTTGGTGTTGATGAATGTCGTATTGCATTTGTTTTGGCAATATAAATGCTGCACACTATTCTAAAATCAGTATAATAACTTAGCAAGCTAATTATAAGGAGATGAAATTGGAATCGCCATTAGGTTCTGATCTGGCAAGGTTAGTACGCGTCTGGCGTGCTCTGATTGACCATCGCCTGAAACCTCTGGAATTGACACAGACGCATTGGGTCACGCTGCATAATATTCATCAGCTTCCGCCCGAACAGTCACAAATTCAACTGGCAAAAGCGATCGGTATTGAACAGCCGTCACTGGTACGCACACTCGATCAGCTGGAAGAGAAGGGGCTGATCTCCCGGCAAACCTGCGCCAGCGATCGTCGCGCTAAGCGGATTAAACTGACGGAGAAAGCGGCTCCAATCATTACTGAGATGGAAGCCGTGATCAGCAAAACGCGAGGGGAAATCCTGTCAGGGGTTTCACCGGCGGAGCTCGAAATGCTCATCAGTCTCATTGGACGGCTTGAGCAAAACATCCATGAGCTGCAGTCACGCGACTGATAACATAAAAAGGCCTTGCTGATGCAAGGCCTTTTTTTACTGGAAGACGACGACGCGGTTGCGACCTGTCTCTTTTGCCTCGTACATTGCTTTATCGGCGCTTTCCACGCACTCTTCGGCGGTGATATTCGGTGACGTTGTCGTAAAGACACCCATACTGATGGTAATGGGCTCCGGCAGTTGCCCCTCGCTGCTGGCTTTATCGAAACTACTGAGATTCAGCCGTATTCTCTCTGCAACCTGACGTGCGGCGTCTGACGGCGTATTTGCCAGCATCAACACAAACTCTTCCCCTCCGATTCGCGCCGCGATGTCTTGTGGGCGCACGGAATCCATCAGCAGATGGGCGACAAACTGCAACACCTTGTCCCCCTGCAGATGCCCGTAGCAATCGTTAATGCGCTTAAAACGATCCAAATCACTGACAATGACCGAAACCGGACGGGATGCGTTAGCATTATCGATCGCCTGATTTAATGCATCATAAAAATAACTGCGGTTATAGAGACGCGTAAGCGGATCGCGAATCGAATTTTGATAAGATTGCTGATACTTTAAATGCGAGTCACGATACAGATTAAATACATCGTAAAGGAGCACGAAAATAATGAGCAGCGTTGCCACTGTCTCAAATAAACGGGACCGGTACCAGTCGATATCTTCAGCGTGTCCACCCAGTAAAAGCATGATGAGTGTCGTAATATAACAAATGCATAAGAAATTACCGCTAATCCAGAAAAGATTGCGCACTCGCGTAATAATCATCAGCGTTGTTAATACAACAATCCATAAGATGATTAAACTAATATTGATGACCTGACTCCAGAGCACCATAAATTGCCGCGTTTCATTATCGACAAGATCTAACGTAAACAGCGCAGAGTGGCTGGAATAAAACCAGGCAAGCGTAACCATGCCTGCGGTGAACAGGAACATACCGACAACAATAGCAACGTGGGTCATCCGGGAGAACGGGCGATCGCGCATGGCATACAGTAAGGCCGACGTGAAAATCAGAACAGCCATTAAGAGATGGCGGAACATGAAGAAGATCATCGCATCGTTATAGTTAATAATGCTGAACTGATAGAGGTCAAGCCATGCCGGGAAGCAGGAAAGCGTGCCTGCCATCAACAGCGCCGATCCTGTGAAGGCGAACGCAATCGCGACCAGATACAACCGCTTTCGGTCACACCAGTATTTCATCGCCATAAAACAGGCAATGAACAGATGGAAGACGAGTAAAAAAATGGTCAGTGTCGGAAATAAGAGCGGTGAAAATGACGGCACTGCTTCGGCAAGCTTTAAAAATAGCCCCTGCAATACCCCGACCACAATAATGCAACCCAGGCAGAAAGAGATATAACGGTTCTTTACATAGCGATTAATCGAAATCATACCCATTTTTAACAATATAATAATACTAAATTAATAGACAGTGTGAATATAAATAGTTTAACGGAATTAAAAAAAGAATACTTTGCGCAGGAACAATGTAAGCAGGGTTTAATAATTAGCGAGGAAGGAAATTTTGTAAAACAATATTTTGAAATGACAGGTAATGTAAGCGGATGTGGCCTGGCGGCCACATCCGGTATGATATTAACGCGGGGACACCGTCACCTGTTGGCCATTGCTGGCGATAACAACGCGCTGACCCGCAGAGAAGTGGGTGCTGCCTTGTTTCTGCACAACCATGATGGTATTGCCGTCATCTTTACGAATTTCCAGCTCTACGCCCTGGGTTTTGTTCATTGCACCCTGAACGCCCTGGCCTGCTACACCACCGGCAACAGCACCTGCTGCGGTTGCCAGGGAACGACCGGTACCGCCGCCGACGGTGTTACCCAGGAAACCACCCAGCACCGCACCGCCGATCGCGCCCATGACGTTGTTTTCATCGCCACCCTGAATTTGAACAGGGCGTGCGTTAACAATGGTACCGTAAGTCACGTTCTGAACTTGTTTAGCTTCAGATGCGCTATAAACGTCGCCAGAAAGAGAATCGTTATTCACACAGCCAGCCAGCGTCAATCCGATCAGCGAAACGCCCAGTACACGTAAAATCATTTGAATCTCCTGTTCACCAAAAGTGCCCGGTTGGGCTCCGTTATGGCTAAATTATATGGCATAAGGAGCCATAGTTCATATCTTTGCATTAACAATGGGAAAATTGTACTTGTATTTAGCTTAACAAGACATAAACAACTCCCTGCGTGCTACGTGTCTGAGATTGTTAAAAAATGCTATCGCTGCATAGCAAAGCAGCGCCGTTTATGATTCAGTGTTTACCTTAAGACCACACAACCTAAGGAAAGCGCATGAAATCGGGTCGCTACATTGGTGTGATGTCAGGCACCAGTCTTGATGGGGTGGATGTCGTTCTGGCCGCAATAGATGAAAACATGGTGGCGCAGCAGGCAAGCCTGAGCTGGCCTATCCCTGTTTCGCTGAAAGAGGACATTCTGAGCATCTGCCAGGGACAGCCATTGACGCTTTCACAGCTCGGACAGCTTGATGTGCGGCTGGGTGCACTATTTGCGGAGGCGGTACTGGCACTGATGCACAAAGAAAATCTTCAGCCGCAGGATGTGGTTGCCATTGGCTGCCACGGCCAGACGGTCTGGCATGAGCCAACCGGTGATGCGCCAAACACCCTGCAAATTGGCGATAACAACCAGATTGTGGCGAAAACGGGTGTCACAGTAGTGGGGGATTTTCGCCGTCGTGATATTGCACTTGGCGGGCAAGGTGCGCCTCTGGTGCCGGCATTCCATCAGGCGTTGCTGGCACACCCGGTAGAACGCCGTATGGTGCTCAATATTGGTGGTATTGCCAACCTGTCGATGTTAATCCCTGAGCAGCCTGTGCGTGGTTACGATACCGGCCCCGGCAACATGCTTATGGATGCCTGGATCTGGCGTCAACGCGGTAAACCGTACGATAAAGATGCGCAGTGGGCCTGTGAAGGCAAAGTGATTATTCCGCTGTTGCAGTCCATGCTGAGCGACCCCTATTTTGCCGCCCCCGCACCAAAAAGCACGGGACGTGAATATTTCAACTATGGCTGGCTTGAACGTCAGCTGGCGCAGTTCCCGGCACTTGCACCGCAGGATGTCCAGGCGACGCTTGCTGAGTTAACGGCCATCTCGATCTCTGAACAGGTCCTTCTCAGCGGTGGGTGTGAGCGTCTGTTGGTCTGCGGTGGTGGAAGCCGCAACCCGCTGGTGATGGCGCGTCTTGCCGGATTACTGCCGGGTACTGAAGTCACGACCACGGACGAAGCGGGTATCAGCGGTGATGATATGGAAGCGCTGGCTTTCGCCTGGCTTGCCTGGCGTACGGTTGCCGGATTACCGGGAAATTTGCCTTCGGTAACCGGTGCACGGGAAGCGAGCGTGCTTGGGGCTATTTTCCCGGCAAA
Source organism: Enterobacter sp. LM3 (assembly GCF_046622475.1). Lineage (NCBI taxonomy): Bacteria > Pseudomonadati > Pseudomonadota > Gammaproteobacteria > Enterobacterales > Enterobacteriaceae > Enterobacter > Enterobacter sp. LM3. The sequence goes on from NZ_JBJURN010000006.1 coordinate 120,303, forward strand.
TCCGCGTCATAATCAGAGTTAACTTAAATTCAGCGCGGTGCGTAACCACTAAAATGGAATAAAAACAGGAGGGCAGCAATGTCCTCCAGGACCAGGATAGTCTTGGAATACGCCCATGAAAAAACTTCTTCTTGTTGCTCTCCCTTTTCTACTGACAGGGTGCAGCGTCTATAACCAGCTCGTTGAGCGCATGCAGACAGATACGCTGGAGTATCGCTGTGATGAAAAACCGCTGACCGTGAAGCTGAATAACCCGCGTCAGGAAGCCAGCTTTGTCTACGACAACAAATTGCTTAATCTGAAGCAGGGGATGTCGGCCTCTGGCGCACGGTATACGGACGGTATCTACGTATTCTGGTCAAAAGGTGACAGTGCAACGGTTTACAAACGCGACCGCATCGTGCTGAACAATTGCCAGCTGCAAAATCCGAAGCGTTGAGATTTTTACAGGGGCGGCGCACAATAGCGCCACCCAATGTCTATTTCAGCTAACGCCATGTCAGATAACGACGAACTGCAGCAAATTGCGCATCTGCGCCGTGAATACACCAAAGGCGGCCTGCGCCGCCAGGATCTTCCCGCCGAACCTCTGGTGCTTTTTGAACGCTGGCTGAAGCAGGCCTGTGAAGCGAAACTTGCCGATCCAACCGCGATGGTTGTCGCGACGGTTGACGAGAATGGTCAGCCTTATCAGCGCATCGTTCTGCTTAAGCACTATGACGAAAAAGGGCTGGTGTTTTATACCAACCTGGGCAGCCGCAAAGCTCACCATCTGGAAAACAACCCTCGCATTAGCCTGCTGTTTCCGTGGCACATGCTGGAACGCCAGGTCATGGTGACCGGTAAAGCGGAACGCCTCTCCACGCTGGAAGTGGTGAAGTATTTCCATAGCCGTCCGCGCGACAGCCAGATCGGAGCCTGGGTATCAAAACAGTCCAGCCGTATCTCTGCCCGCGGTGTGCTGGAAAGTAAATTCCTTGAGCTGAAACAGAAGTTCCAGAGGGGGGAAGTTCCTCTCCCCAGCTTCTGGGGCGGTTTCCGCATTCCAGTCGAACAGATGGAGTTCTGGCAGGGGGGCGAACATCGCCTGCACGACCGCTTTTTATACCAGCGTGACAACGGTGGCTGGAAAATCGACAGACTGGCTCCATAATCCCCGAAATTTGTTGTTTTAAGCGCTAGCGCTACGTGCGTCAGCGCTTTATTCTATGTACCTTTCGCATCAGGCGAAAAGTCGTGTACCGGCAAAGGTGCAGTCGTTTATACATGGAGAATTTGATGGCAAGCAGTAACTTGATTAAACAATTGCAAGAGCGGGGCCTCGTGGCCCAGGTGACGGACGAGGAAGCGTTAGCAGAGCGACTGGCGCAAGGCCCGATCGCGCTCTATTGCGGCTTCGATCCCACCGCTGACAGCTTGCATTTGGGGCATCTTGTTCCATTGTTATGCCTGAAACGCTTCCAGATGGCAGGCCATAAACCTGTTGCCCTGGTTGGCGGCGCGACCGGTCTGATTGGCGACCCAAGCTTTAAAGCCGCTGAGCGTAAACTGAACACCGAAGACACCGTGCAGGAGTGGGTGGACAAAATCCGCAAACAGGTTGCACCGTTCCTCGACTTCAACTGTGGTGAAAACTCTGCCATTGCCGCGAACAACTACGACTGGTTTGGTGGCATGAACGTGCTGACCTTCCTGCGTGATATCGGTAAACACTTCTCTGTTAACCAGATGATCAACAAAGAAGCGGTGAAGCAGCGTCTGAATCGTGACGACCAGGGGATTTCCTTTACCGAGTTCTCCTACAACCTGTTGCAGGGTTATGACTTTGCCTGCCTGAACAAGTTGCACGGTGTTTCCCTGCAAATTGGGGGTTCAGACCAGTGGGGTAACATCACCTCCGGTATCGATCTGACGCGTCGTCTGCACCAGAACCAGGTCTTTGGCCTGACTGTTCCGCTGATCACCAAAGCAGACGGGACTAAATTCGGTAAAACCGAAGGCGGTGCGGTATGGCTCGATCCGAAGAAAACCAGCCCGTACAAATTCTACCAGTTCTGGATCAACACGGCTGATGCTGATGTGTACCGCTTCCTGAAGTTCTTCACCTTTATGGACATTGACGCAATTAATGCCCTGGAAGAAGAAGACAAAAACAGCGGTAAAGCACCACGCGCTCAGTACGTTCTGGCCGATGAAGTGACCAAACTGGTTCACGGTGAAGAAGGTCTGGCGGCGGCAAAACGCATTACTGCAAGCCTGTTCAACGGCACGCTGAGCGATTTGAGCGAAGCGGACTTCGAACAGCTGGCGCAGGATGGTGTGCCGATGGTTGAAATGGAAAAAGGTGCAGACCTGATGCAGGCGCTGGTGGACTCTGAGCTGCAGCCGTCCCGCGGTCAGGCTCGCAAAACCATCGCTTCTAACGCGATCACCATCAACGGTGAAAAACAGGCTGACCCGGAATACACCTTCGTTGACAGCGATCGTCTGTACGGACGTTACACGTTGCTGCGTCGCGGTAAGAAAAATTACTGTCTGGTCTGCTGGAAGTAATTAACTGTATGCAGGGGCGTGGGAAACCACGCCCTTTTTGTTTGTAAGGGTTTGGTAAGCAAAAAATGAAGAACATCCTCGCCATTCAGTCTCACGTCGTTTTTGGACATGCTGGCAACAGCGCTGCGGAATTCCCGATGCGTCGCCTCGGGGCCAACGTCTGGCCCCTCAATACCGTACAGTTCTCAAACCACACGCAATACGGTAAATGGGCCGGCTGTGTGATGCCGCCTTCGCATCTGACGGAGATTGTACAAGGCCTTGCCGATATCGATCAGCTTAAACGCTGTGACGCCGTCCTGAGCGGTTACCTCGGTTCGGCAGAGCAGGGAGAACATATTCTCGGCATCGTGCGTCAGGTGAAAGCGGCGAACCCGGCGGCAAAATACTTCTGCGACCCTGTGATGGGGCATCCGGAGAAAGGCTGCATTGTGGCCCCCGGTGTGGCTGAATTCCATGTTCGTCACGCGCTGCCTGCCAGCGATATTATTGCGCCAAACCTGATCGAGCTGGAGATCCTTTGCGAGCATCCGGTCAACAGCGTAGAAGAGGCGGTTAGCGCTTCCCGTGAGCTGATTGCCCTGGGGCCAGAGATTGTGCTGGTGAAACATCTTGCGCGTGCAGGAGTGAGCCAGGATCGTTTTGAGATGCTGCTGGTGACCAAAGACGAAGCCTGGCATATCAGCCGTCCGCTGGTGGATTTTGGCGCACGTCAGCCGGTTGGCGTTGGTGATGTGACCAGCGGCCTGCTGTTGGTGAAGTTGCTTCAGGGAGCGACGCTGCGTGATGCGCTGGAGCATGTTACTGCGGCGGTTTACGAAATCATGGTTGCGACGAAAAGCAGACAGGAATATGAGTTACAGGTCGTTGCGGCGCAGGATCGTATCGCGAAGCCGGAGCAGTATTTCAGCGCGACACAATTATAACGGTTTGCATTTTGTATGCCGGGTAAGCGTTAGCGCCACCCGGCAAGACAAACAGCTTAGTTCAATCCTTCCGCTTTCAGCGCCGCAGCCACCGCAGGGCGCGCTGCCACACGTTCCATATAAGATGCAATATGGTCTAACCCTTCCATGTTCAGTTTAACCGCCCGCGCCCAGCGCAGAACGGTAAACAGATAGGCATCGGCAATGGTGAACCGCGTACCACAAATCCACTGATCGTCTTTCAGCGAGTCGTTAATGTAATGCAGCTTTTTCTCCAGTTGGGCACGCACCGTCGGCTTGAACTCTTCTGGTGTATCCGGGCGGAACAGTGGCGTGAAGCCTTTGTGCAGCTCGGTTGCAATGTAGTTCAGCCACTCCAGCGTCTTGTAGCGGGAAATGCTGCTTACAGGTGCCAGCAGTTGACGGTCAGGCACGCTATCGGCCAGGAATTGCATGATCGCCACGCCTTCAGTCAAGAGCGTACCGTCATCTAACAGCAGGGCCGGAACTTGTCCCTTCGGGTTGATAGCAAAGAAGTCATCGCCGTTTTCCAGGCGTTTTTTCATCAGGTCAACGCCATCCAGCGTGAAATCTTTGCCGCTCTCGCGCAGGGTAATATGAGAAGCAAGAGAGCACGCGCCCGGTTTGTAGAACAGTTTCATCGGTAACTCCTTTTTGCTGAGGTTCCAGCTATGTTAGTGCGCGAACGGATAAAAAAAAAGCCGCTAACGCAAAGTTAGCGGCTTCTGTTCAGTCGTTTCCCGATGACATTACGCGGTAGCGGTTTTGGTCGCTTTTGCGATTTTGTCGTCGTCCAGGGTCATACGATTCAGTTTAGGCGCTGTCAGCAGCATCAGAACGGCGATAACCGCTGTTGCAATGCCAATCTGCATGAATACGCTACCGTAGACATTCAGGGAAACCAGTGGGTCGGTCACGTTATCAGGCACCGCCATCAGGTTCGCGATTTTACCCGCGATGATGGCTGCACCTGCAGTGGTCAGGAACCAGCTACCCATGATGAAGCCCATCAGACGCTGTGGAACCAGCTGTGCAACCATTGCCAGACCCAGACCAGAGATCATCAGCTCACCGATAGACTGCAGCGCGTAGCTCAGGATCAGCCAGTTCACGGAGACGATACCTGCGTCGGTCGCAAATTTCGCGCCCAGTGGCAGCACCAGGAATGCACCAGAGCACAGTACCATGCCGATAGCAAACTTGTGTGGCATTGGCAGACGGTCGCCCATCTTGTTGTAGATAGCAGCCAGAATTGGGCTACCAATCATGATCCAGAACGGGTTCAGCGCCTGATACTGCTCCGGCTCGAACGCGATACCCAGGATGGAGTGCTCTACGTTACGGATGGCGAAGAAGTTCAGAGACGTTGGCATCTGGCTGTACAGTACGAAGAAGATAACCGCTTCCAGCATCAGGATGAACGCCACAATCATCTTACGACGTGCAGCACCCTGCATGGCGAAGGCTTCTTTCGCGAAGATGCACACAATACCCAGAGCAACCAGACCCAGAACGGCACGCGCAACGCCCTGGTTATGCAGCAGCCAGGTTGCGATCGTTGCGAGGATCACCACGCCAACGATGGTTGCCAGCAGTTTGCCCATATGCACTGGCTCGAAGTCTGGTTTTGAACCGTAGTTTTTAACCCAGCGTTTGCAGAAGGCAAAGTTCACTACGGTGATCAGCATACCGACAACGGACAGAGAGAACGCAACGCTCCAGCCGAATTTTGCTGCCAGCCACGGTGTTGCCAGCATAGAGAAGAAGGAACCGATGTTCACGGACATGTAGTACATCGTGAATGCACCGTCCAGACGTGGGTCATCTTTGCTGTAGCAGGTAGAGAGCAGGGAAGACGGGTTCGCTTTGAACAGACCGTTACCTACTGCGATGGTCGCCATACCCATATAGACGACAGCGGCATCGTGGCCAGACCATGCAACCAGCGCGTAACCAATGGCCAGAACGATAGCGCCCAGCATAATCACACGTTTGGTACCGAGGACTTTATCACCCAGCCAGCCGCCAATTGCGACCAGACCGTACACGAGGGCACTGAAAGAAGAGAACAGCGTGATGGAATCCGCTTCGGACATACCCAGTTGTTTGACCAGGTAAACCGCCATGATCCCTTGCAGGCCGTAATAACCAAAACGCTCCCATAACTCGATAGAGAAGATGAGATAGAACGCTTTTGGTTGTTTAAAAGCGTTAAGACTCACGCTTTCATCTGTTGGTTTATTGTTTGCAGTAGACACATATACCTCTTTTTTTACATCCCATATTAACGGGGGTGTTCATAGCGTGATGGCCGTAGTCCATCCGCCTTATAGTTATATTGGGAGGGGAAACGGCGGGTAATGTTCACTATCCTGACCCGTCTGGCAATACGTTTGTAATACTCTGTTACATATAACTGGGGCGGTATAATCATCGGGTCATACAAATGTTATTCAGCGTTAAATTTTGATGGTTGAGCATTGGTGGTTTTTTTCACTGCCAAAAACCCCTGAAGGCCCCCTTTCGGCAATATGTTCTGCTATTTGACCTTTACGGCAGTGATATAGCCTATAATCTGAAAAATGACTGGTCTTATATGTTGCTGATGGGCGGTTAAATCTTGTCTGGCTAAGGGGTTGCGGCGGTTTTAACAACAAAAATCCAACATGACGTTATCAGAGTGATCTCGATCACAGATGTATAGAAATTTTGGGTGATGAAAAAACAATTAACCTGTTTGAGTGCTAAATGACCGGGTAATTGACAGGAAGAGGGGTTACGAAAACGAATATTAAGCGGTAGAGATTTTTTGGCTGGCAATCAGCATTCCTGTCTGAATGCCAGCAGTGATAGCTCAGTACGCCATCGAATATTTTCAGCCCATCGACTAAGGCAACATACGTGTCAGCACGTCGTCACGACGCACCCAGTGATGGAAAAGTGCAGCGGCTATATGCAGACCCACCACGACCCACGCCACCCATTTACCTAAAAAGTGATGCACTGCATCAATGGGCACCTCAAATGCTTCAAAGCTCAAACCCCAGGTGCTGCTTATCCACCCGAACAGCCGGGTTTCGTTGAAGCCGGTTACGCTGAATAGCCCGAAATTCGTGGGGGCCCCGGTACCGAGGTATCCGGTCAGCGGCATCATAACCAGCAGTCCGTACAGACCCCAATGCGCGACGCTCGCAAGCGTGTGTTCAAGGCTGGAGCCGGGCACTTCTTCAGGCTGTACGTTCAGCAACCGCCACAGCAAGCGCGGAAGCACCAGGAAGCCCACCAGTAAACCCAGTACCCAATGAATATTGAGTACTGGCCAGGATCCCTGCGAAGTGTCGTCCATGAACCAGATGACATAATAGACGACGATGTAAGCGGCGATAAACGCGGCAGCAGTGGTCCAGTGGAAGAATTTAGCGAGCACGCCAAAGTGGGTTGCGGTGTTGCGCCATTGCATTTGTAATTATCCTGAAAAGTGTTGAAGGCCATGCAGTCCAGAAAGAGGAGCGATCCTCTTCAGCAGATGCGCTATATCTGATCGTCTGGTACAGACGTAGTTATTATTTAGCAACCCAAAATGACGCTTCTGTGACAATACCGGATATCATACAGAGTGCCGAATTATCCTGGAATGGAACGGTTGCTTATTTTATTATCGAAATAGCGACAGCGCATATCTTACTTCAGACCGATTACAGCGATGTTACGGCCTTCATTTTTATGCAACGTCCTTATCGGATGCTAATTGACGTATGCCTCTTATGTCAATAACGGCAAAAAATATATCCATGGCAGGGCCTGCTCCATATCCTCTCCATAATTTGCACAATATAAATCAATCATCCGCTAGCAAAATATTCATTGTGCCCAGGAGGAACAATGAACAAACTTAACGGTCATTTAAAATATGCTGAATATTTGCTCAGGAAATGGCGGTCTTTTTTCACAACAGACTTGCACTTCCATACAACCAGACTTTATAAATCATCAGGTAAACTTTCAAACTTAAGGCAGCCTGTAACGCTGAACGAAAAGCTATGTCACAGACTGATATTTGACCATAACACGTTATATACGTTTCTTGCTGATAAGCTTGCGGTTCGGGAGTATGTTCACGCCAGAACGCAAAAAATTAAAACGGTACCTCTGATTGGTATCTATAATAAAGCAGAAGATATCGATTTTAGCGTGTTACCTGAGAAGTTTGTTCTGAAGTGTAATCATGACTGCGGGAGCACCGTCATTTGCACAAGTCGGGACGGATTTAACACCACAAAAGCGGCGAACAGGCTTAAATTTGCGTTAAAACGAAATATGTATTACACCACGAGGGAGTGGCAATATAAGAATATCAAGCCAGTCATTCTCTGCGAAGAGTACATAGATTTGTTTTCGGGTCAGGACAGGAACAATACTCCTGAAATGCTGCGGGTGCATTGTTTTCACGGTGTTGCCTGCTTCGTTGAGGCAGATTTCACCGATGATAGTGGGAAAGGTTTTATCAATGTTTATGATAGGTCCTGGCGATTGCAACCATTCCAGATGGAATACCCGAATACACCACATATGATTCAGGAGTCTGAATCATTTCGTCATGCCATTGCTGCATCACAGGAGTTAGCAAAGGGAATAGACTATTGTCGTGTTGATCTTATGCTAAACAAAGATGAAATCTACTTCAGTGAAATTACATTAAGCCCAAAACGCGGGAAGCTTAAAATAACACCGTCAGAGTGGGATGCCAGACTCGGGGAGATGTGGCACTTAACGCCAGTAGAAAACAGGCTCGCATGAGCCTGTTTCATGATGTCGCTGACGTTACTTAGTCACTGGCCATGACAGCCTGAATACTGAGTGATTCTGCTGCGTTAGCCTGTAACTTGCATCACCACTGTGGGCTAACATGATAGCTCTGACCACCGATAACCCAAGCCCGCACCCTTCGGGATTGGCTTCTCGTGCGCCTTCTCCACGCTGAAAGGGCTGGAACAAAAATTTCTGAAATGGTTGGGGAATGCCGGGGCCCTTATCCTCAATCAGAATGTAGTTTTCTTTATCAGTAACGCCATTTCTCACGACGAGTGTCTTCGATGTTGAATAGTGTAAGGCATTATCAAAGAGTACGGTCAGGCACTGAATAATGCGCAAGGGATCGCAGACGCAGTGCTGGTGTCTGAGTTCAGTTATAATATTGAAATGATTGCTTTTAAATTCCATCGCGAAGGCATCAAGCGCACTTGTTATCGTTTCCTGAAGATCAACTTCACAGGGTGATAATGTATAACCTGCTCCTCCGGAAGAGCTAACAACCCTGAGATCTTCAATCAGATGGGTTAACCCTTCGGTTTGCTTGAGCAGATTTTTGAACAAAGCCGCGTCCGGTTCAAAAACACCGTCTACCAGCCCCTGAAGCCGTCCCCGCAGAATCGTCACGGGTGTTCTGAGTTCATGGGCAATAGCCGCATTCCACGACTGTCTCTGGGCCTCCAGCGTTTGCAACTTTTCGGCCATTTCGTTGAAATCATTAACAAGGTTATTTATCTCCCCCAACTGCGACGTAGCACAATACGCCCTGGCATCAAGATCCCCTTGTGAAATGCGTTTCAGGCTATAGGCTACAGCGTTTAGCGGAGTCAGTATTCTTGCTGACAATTTCAATGTGAAAAAGAGGGAAATCATCAGACTGGTTGTTGTCGCGATGATTATCCATGACCAGTCCAGCAAGGTCATCTTGTCTTCTTCTCCGGATGCCAGACCTCCCGGAATGTAATCTATTAAAAAGGTATAAAATAAATAGGTTCCCACGATGGAGATAATAATGATGATGAACGTTAGCGATAGCATGTACGTCAATATTTGACGGCTCAGAATAGGCTCTTTTCTCATTTATTCTCACCCAACCGGTAACCCATCCCCCTTATACTTTCTGGAACCCCTTTAAGGCCTGCGTGTTCAAGTTTTTTACGCAGTTTACTCATGTGGCTGTCTACCGTTCGGTCAAGCGTGTCGCCTTCAGGCAGGCAGGCGTTAAGTAATTCTTCACGGGAACACACTTTTCTCGGGTTTCTGGCCAGATAAGTCAGGAGCTTAAATTCGGTTGTTGTCAGTACCGGGGTAACAACGTCACTCCCGACGGTGATCTCAATATAGAAATCATCAGGGTAGATGGTAATAAATGGCGTTCTGAGTGGTCTGGCACCAGCCTGCTGTGCGTTGGGTTTTGTTCGGCGCAGCACCGCTTCAACCCTCGCAACCACCTCGGAAGGATTAAAGGGTTTGATAACATAATCATCAGCACCAAGCCGTAAGCCCATGAGTTTATCCACATCCTGATCAAGCGCGGTGACCATAATGACGGGAACATTACTTTCTTTACGCAACGTTGTCAGGACACTCCAGCCATCAAACACGGGCAGGTGGATGTCCAGCAAGATAAGATCGGGTTTATTAAGGCGACTAAGGCTTATTGCCAGCTCGCCATCCGCCGCCCTGAGCGTCTTCATTCCCGCACGTTGTAAATAGCTCATCAGGATATCGGCTATTTCATCATCATCTTCGGCAACCAGGATTAGGTTGTTTTTGTTCATTTTATCTCCTGTTGTACGGATAATATATGCTATGTCTTATCTGAGTATATGGCTGAAAAATTTGATACCAAAAGCAAATTAACGCCCATTGTTTGACCTGTCAGGTCTGTATGAAGCATTCAGACCCTCCTTTTATGTAAAAGTTGCAGTTATAGTGAAAATTTCCATTGTTGTATCAGGTAAGTGATAAAGGTCATTTAGAATGGTATCTCCACATTGGCTCCACATTACGGAAATAAATACTCAACACAGTAGTGTAATAGTGTGCAGGGCGTGCATTCAGGTATAGATGGAAAGGATATATTCTGTGAACAAATGAACTTCTGGAAAAAGAACCTGTCCATGACTTGCCACATTAATTAAATTTCGACGCTAATGAGTATGAACATTAAAAAATATGCAGTATCCAGAAAAATCAGCATCTCATTTGTATTCCTGTTAATGTCCTGGGGGTTGCTCTATCTTTGGCTGGTTCTGATGCACAATGAAGAAGAGCAAGTGGCGTCGACCATCCTCTCGTCACCGTTGATTTATGGCTGCATATCAATGTCAGTTCTGTTACTCATTTCGCAAAAAAAATCAGGGGCGCTTAAGGAGTTATGTATTTTGACTTTTGGTTTGGTGGTGATTTTTGCTTACCTTATCCTTATCTTCACCACGCTGCTGAATGTTCCGCCAGATATAGACGATCTGGTCTTTTACTATGAATGTTTTTTGTTGATCTTTTTTATTGGCTCACCTTTATATCTGATCATGAGAATGATTTGAATGCATGTGTAACACAAATTCAGATATTACATATTTATCTAAATAGGGGGGCGCAAGATCTCTGAGCCTGGCTCAACATTTCCTCCATAAACCCCCCATACACTCTAAACATGTACACCGTAGACTCAACACATGCTGAATGTCGCTTTATCTGGATGACATTCCGCAGCTGCTTACAAAAATTTTGCCACTCCGGGATCCCGGTAAACGGGTAACAACCGACGACGATAGACGTTTATCGGGTGGAGCATTCTGACTTACCTGAACGTTATGTTAGCTGACTGGAAGTATATTTAATGCCACAATTTTTTATTGAACGTCCTGTTTTCGCCTGGGTAGTGGCGCTGTTCATCGTTCTGACTGGAATATTGTCTATACCGCGTTTACCCGTCGCTCAGTATCCGGCAGTCGCGCCGCCTGGTATCATTATTTCGGTCAGTTACCCTGGCGTCAGTCCTGACGTCATGAACACATCCGTCGTTTCACTCATCGAACGTGAAATTTCTGGCGTGGATAATTTGCTTTATTTTGAATCCTCCAGCGATACCAGCGGTACAGCTTCTATTACGGTCACGTTCAGGCCTGGCACAGACATTAAACTTGCTCAGATGGATCTGCAAAACCAGATAAAAATTGTGGAGCCCCGTCTACCTCAGGCAGTTCGTCAAAACGGTATTAACGTTGAGGCGGCAAATTCCGGGTTTCTGATGATGGTGGGGTTAACCTCCAGCACAGGAGAGTACCAGGAAGCAGATTTGAGCGACTATTTTGCCAGAAACGTGAGCGATGAGCTTCGGCGGGTGCCAGGCGTGGGAAAAGTTCAGTTGTTTGGCGGTGAAAAAGCCCTGCGGATATGGCTGGATCCAATGAAACTGCACAGTTTTGGCCTTTCTGTCACCGACGTACTGACTGCCGTTGCCCAGCAAAACATGATCGTTTCACCTGGCAGAACGGGCGATGAGCCTGCAGTACCCGGGCAGGGGGTGATGTATCCGATTACGGTGATGGGGCAGCTCTCCTCTGTGGATGCTTTTCGCAATATCACCATTAAGTCAGAGACGACAGGCGCACGTCTGAAGTTGTCCGATATCGCTCGCGTTGAGTCCGGGCTGCAAAGTTATGCTTTCGGCATCCGCGAGAAGGGGGTACCTGCCACGGCAGCCGCTATCCAGCTTTCGCCTGGCGCAAATGCGATAAGCACGGCATCGGGAATTCGCGAACGGATTAGCGAGCTTTCAGGTGTCCTTCCTGAAGGGATGGCGTTTACGGTTCCCTTTGATACCGCTCCCTTTGTGAAGCTTTCAATTCTGAAAGTCATGCAGACTTTTGCTGAAGCGATGGTGCTGGTCTTCCTTGTGATGCTGCTTTTTCTGCACAAGATACGTTGCACGCTGATCCCGGCTATTGTGGCACCGGTGGCACTTCTGGGGACCTTTACCGTGATGCTATTAAGTGGTTATTCCATCAACATTCTGACGATGTTTGGTATGGTGCTGGCGATTGGCATCATCGTTGATGACGCCATTGTTGTCGTAGAGAACGTCGAACGTCTGATGGAAGAAAAAGGGTTGTCTCCCCGGGATGCAACGCGGGAAGCTATGCATGAGATCACGCCAGCAATCATAGGCATTACGCTCGTACTCACCGCCGTATTTATTCCAATGGGTTTTGCGACCGGTTCCGTCGGCATCATTTACCGGCAATTTTGTATTTCTATGGCCGTGTCTATTTTGTTATCGGCATTTCTGGCGCTAACGCTTACACCTGCGCTGTGTGCCACGTTGCTTAAGCCCCATCCGCCTGGCCAGAAGAACAGAGGCAATGCGTTTTCGTTGTGGTTTAACGCACGTTTCCACACGCTCACGTCCTTTTATGAGTCCGGTCTGGGCGGTGTTCTGAAGCGGACCGGGCGCATGATGCTGCTGTATGCTGCATTATGTAGTGCCTTGTTTGTCGGGTTATCCTCGTTACCTTCTTCGTTTCTGCCAGACGAAGATCAAGGCTACTTTATGTCTTCTATCCAGCTGCCTGCAGACGCCACGATGCAGCGTACCCTGAAGGTGGTGAAAACATTTGAAGATGAAATTGCGTCACGGCAGGCAATTGAAAGCAACATCATGATCCTCGGATTTGGGTTTTCAGGTTCAGGGCCGAATTCGGCAATGTCCTTCACCACGCTGAAAGACTGGAAATACCGTAAGGGAGCCACCGCGCAGGATGAAGCCGACCATATCCAGTCCAGAATGGAAGCTGTTCCTGATGCGGTCACAATGAGCCTGCTTCCACCGGCAATTTCCGATATGGGGACCTCATCCGGATTTACCTATTACCTGCAGGACAGAGGGGGGAAGGGGTATCAGGCATTAAAAAATGCAGCGGATGAGCTCGTGCGGCATGCCAACCAGAGTTCACAATTGACGGATGTTTATATTGATGGGCTTCCGGAGGGAACCCGTCTGGCCCTTAATGTGGACAGGGAAAAGGCGGAAGCCATGAGCGTGTCGTTTGAAGAGATTAATCAAACGCTTTCCGTCACAACAGGCTCAAATTACGTCAATGACTACACAAATAATGGCCGGGTTCAGCAGGTTATTGTACAGGCCGATGCACCTTACCGCATGCAGCCTGAGCAGTTACTGAACATCCCGGTAAAAAACCGCTTGGGGCAAATGGTACCCTTGTCGACATTTGTGACCCAATCCTGGGCCGTCGCACCACAGCAGTTAAATCGTTATCAGGGGTATCCTGCTATACGCATCACCGGCAGCGCGGCTCCGGGGGGATCCAGTGGTACTGCGATGGCAGAGATGGAAACGCTGGCAGGGCGTTTACCCGCAGGCTTTGCAGGAGAATGGGCGGGCAGCTCATTACAGGAAAAAGAGTCTGCATCTCAACTCCCGGGGCTCATTGTCCTGTCGATTTTAGTGGTGTTTATGGTTTTGGCGGCACTGTATGAAAGCTGGTCTATTCCGTTTGCGGTTATGCTGGTTGTTCCGCTGGGGCTCCTCGGCGCGGTTCTGGCTGTGACCATTGCGAATATGACGAACGATGTCTTTTTCAAAGTGGGGCTGATAACCCTGATAGGGCTGTCTGCCAAAAATGCGATTCTGATTATAGAGTTTGCGAGGCAGTTACGGGCTCAGGGTCACACGTTGATACAGGCAACTTTAGCTGCGTCGAAGCAACGCTTAAGGCCGATACTCATGACGTCACTTGCTTTTACGCTGGGGGTCGTGCCACTGATGTTCGCCAGCGGAGCAAGCGACAGTACGCAGCACGCAATTGGTACGGGCGTTTTCGGCGGTATGATAAGTGGTACTTTACTCGCCGTTTTCTTTGTGCCCGTTTTCTATGTGGTGATTATGCGTTTCATTGACACGCGGAAAAAGTAGGAAGCCAGACAGAACGTCATGCCCCGACAGCATCATCTGCCGGGGCATTCTGACGTCACTGCCGCCTGCAACCCTTACAATGATTCTTTGCTATCGTATTCGCAGAGATCTTCAATGATACAGGAGCCGCAGCGAGGCTTGCGCGCAATGCAGGTATAACGGCCATGCAGAATCAACCAGTGATGGCAATCGACCTTAAATTCGGCGGGAACCACTTTTAACAGTTTCTCTTCAACCTGTTCTACGTTCTTACCCGGTGCGAAGCGAGTGCGGTTGGATACGCGGAAAATATGGGTGTCAACGGCGATAGTTGGCCAGCCAAACGCAGTGTTCAACACCACGTTAGCTGTTTTACGCCCAACGCCAGGTAACGCCTCCAGCGCAGCACGATCTTCCGGTACTTCACCGCCGTGCTGTTCAAGCAAAATCCGGCAGGTCTTGATGACGTTTTCCGCTTTGCTGTTAAACAGGCCGATGGTTTTGATATACGACTTCACGCCATCTACACCAAGCTCCAGCATCGCCTTTGGCGTGTTGGCTACCGGATAGAGCAGGGCAGTCGCTTTATTGACGCTCACGTCAGTGGCCTGCGCCGAAAGCAACACGGCGATCAATAGCTCAAACGGCGAGTTAAAATTCAGCTCCGTCGTCGGATGTGGGTTCTCGTCCCGCAGACGGGTCAGGATCGCGATGCGTTTTTCTTTATTCATGAGGCCTTCTCGGGTATCCCTTCCTGTACGCTGCGCTCGGCAGCACGGCGTTTACGTTTCTCATCAATCAGATATTTTACCGCCAGCATCATGCCGAGGCCAATAAAAGCGCCCGGCGGTAACATCGCCAGCAGGAATGGTGTATCCGTATGGAACACCTCGATACGCAACGCTTTTGCCCAGCCGCCCAGCAGCGCATCGGCACCGTCAAACAGCGTTCCGTTGCCCAGAATTTCACGCAGAGATCCCAGAACAAACATTGCGCAGGTCGCACCCATGCCGATGGAAAAACCATCCAGGGCTGACATTGCCGGGCTGTTCTTCACCGCAAAGGCTTCAGCGCGTCCGACCACAATACAGTTGGTCACGATAAGCGGAATAAAAATCCCCAGAGACTGGTACAGACCAAAAGCATAGGCGTTAATCAGCATCTGAACGATACTCACCACCGAAGCGATGATCATCACGTAAATCGGAATGCGGATTTCCGACGGTGTCCAGCGGCGCAGCGCGGAGATGGACAGGTTGGTCAGGGTCAGCACCAGCGTTGTCGCCAGCCCCAGGCCAAGCGCGTTGGTGGCGGTGGATGTCACTGCCAGCAGCGGGCACATCCCCAGCAATTGCACCAGTGCGGAGTTGTTTTTCCACAGCCCCTGGACGATAACCTCTTTAACCTGGCTCATGACTACTCCTCACAGGCCGGAAGATTATTAATTTGCGCGGGCAGTGTTTCTGCATACAACCCGGCTCGTTTTACGGCATTGACGACGGCGCGCGGGGTAATGGTTGCGCCCGTGAACTGGTCGAATTCGCCGCCATCTTTCTTCACGGCGAAAGCCGTGTCTGTCTCACCGTGGATCACTTTACCGGCAAAATGCAAAATCCAGTCGCTCAGACGCAGTTCGATTTTATCTCCCAGCCCTGGCGTTTCATGATGTGCCGTCACGCGGGTACCCAGCACGGTACCGGAAAAATCGCTGCCAACGAGCAGTTGAATGGCACCGGAATACCCGTCGGGGGCCGTCGCTTCCATGACCGCGCCCACGGCCTTATCCCCTTTGCGGGCAATAAAGACGCGATGTGTGCCTTTGCCTAACTGCGGTGCCTGCACCACGAAACAGCTTTTCTGCAGGTCATTATCGTAGACGTCAGACGGGATCACCTGATCGAACAACGCTTTTTGCTGCTTCGCTGCCTGTTCATCAATGGTCGTTTTGGTCAGTGCGTTTACCAGCGCCGTCAGCCCTGTCAGGACGGCGGCGAAAATGGCCAGCGTGACGCCATGTTTTTGCATTGTTTTCAGCATAGCGAAACCCTTAACGATGACCATACACACGCGGACGCGTGTAGTAGTCAATGAGCGGAACGGTGATGTTGGCAAGCAGGACGGCGAAGGCAACACCGTCCGGGTAGCCGCCAAAGCTACGAATAAGCCACACCAGCAGCCCGGCGAGCGCGCCGAAAATCAGGCGACCGCGATTGGTGGTAGACGCTGTGACCGGGTCGGTCAGGATAAAGAACGCACCCAGCATGGTCGCGCCGGAGAGCAGATGCATCTGCGGGCTGGCAAGTGACTCAGGAGAAAACACCCAGCCCAGCGTGGAACAGACTGCCAGCGTCACAAGGAAACTGACCGGAATATGCCAGCGAATCGCTTTTTGTTGCAGCAGGAACACGCCACCCAGCAGATACGCCAGGTTGACCCACTGCCAGCCAGCACCTGCCAGCACACCGCTGTAAATCGCCGATTTCATGATCTGCTCAACGCTGTGCCCGGCATGCAGGGAGGTTTTAAAGGTATCAAGTGGGGTGGCCTGGCTGATACCGTCCACACCCATACGCAGCGTGTTCATATCGGCACCGGATGCCGTATGGCTGGTAAAGATCATCTGCAGGGCATCCATAAAACCTGGCACTGTGGCTGCTATTTCGTGCGGCGGCAACCAGCTGGTCATCTGTACCGGGAAGGAGATCAGCAGAACCACGTAACCGATCATCGCCGGGTTAAACGGGTTATGGCCCAGCCCGCCATAGAGTTGTTTGGCAATGATCACTGCGAACACGGTACCGAGAACCACCATCCACCACGGAGCAAACGGTGGAATACTGATAGCCAGTAGCAGGCCGGTTAACAGCGCGGAGTTGTCGCTCAGAATACGGGAGACATCCATCTTACGCAGCTTCAGCACCAGCGCTTCAGCCGTTAACGCACTGGCGCAACCCAGGACTAACTGGAAAAGGGTTCCCCAGCCGAAAAACCAGCACTGTACGGCGATGCCCGGCAGTGCGGCCAGACAGACCAGCATCATAATCCGGGACGTCTGACGCTGGTTATGGGTGTAGGGGGAACTTGCGATTCTGAAAACCATTTAATCCTCGTTAACTGCTTGCTGTGCGGCTTTCTTCGCCTGAACGCGCGCAATCGCGGCAGCGACGGCGGCTTTGCGTGGATCGTCATTTGCGGTCAGGGGCTGTTCTTCCTGCTGTGCCGCTTTGCGTGCTTTGGCCCGGGCAATCGCTGCTTCAACGGCAGCTTTGCGCGGATCAACCGGCGCGTCTGACTCCGTGGTTTGCTCCAGCTGCGCGGCTTTACGCGCTTTGGCGCGGGCGATAGCCGCTTCCACTGCAGCCTTACGTGGGTCAACCTGTTCAGGCTCAACAACCACGTCCTGCTGTCCGGCTTTACGCGCTTTGGCGCGAGCAATAGCCGCTTCAACGGCAGCTTTACGCGGATCGGCGTTCACTTCCGGCTGTACGTCTTGTGCTTTCTCTGCCTGACGTGCGCGTGCTGCGGCCTTACGCGCTTCACGGGCGGCAATAGCTTCGCTGTTATCCGGTTTCTCGCCTGCCGGGATCACCACGGTTTGTGCGGCGGTAGCTTTTTTCTCCCGCACGCGAGCCAGCGCGGCGTTTATCGCATCCTGATCTTTCTCTCCAGGCTGGACGGCTGCCTGCTTATGGCGCTCCTGACGGGCCATTTTCTCGCGTTCGAGTCGTGCCTGACGGGCTTCAAAACGGGCTTTTGCGTCGGCAGCGCGTTTCTCTTCCTGGGAGATGGCATAAATTTCAGCCTTCTCCTGACGGAAATATTGCACCAGCGGGATGTTGCTTGGACACACCCAGGCGCAGGCACCGCATTCTATACAGTCGGCAAGGTTGTGTGCTTTAGCTTTATCGTGCAGCTGACCTTTGCTGTACCAGTACAACTGCTGCGGGAGCAGATCCGCCGGGCAGGCGTCGGCGCAGGCGCTACAACGAATACAGCCTTTCTCTTCCTGCTCTTCGCCCATTTCCGTCGGGGAAGGGGCGAGCAGGCAGTTGGTGATCTTCACGACCGGGACATCCAGCCACGGCAGGGTAAAGCCCATCAGAGGGCCCCCCATAATCACCATCTGGTCACTGCCAGGGCAGAACCCGGCCTGATCCAGAAGATGACGCACTGGCGTACCCAGACGCGCCCAGACGTTGCCAGGCCGGGAAACTGACTCCCCGGTCAGCGTCACCACGCGCTCGGTCAGCGGTTCACCGTCAATCACTGCACGCTTCACGGCATAGGCGGTACCGACGTTTTGCATCAGCACGCCAATATCGGAGGAGCGTCCGCCGTGCGGAACCTGTTTACCGGTCAAAATTTGTGTCAGCTGTTTCGCGCCACCTGACGGGTATTTAGTCGGGATAACGCGCAGGCTGATATCATGACAGCCTGCCAGTACTGCGCGCAGCATGGAAATGGCCTGCGGTTTGTTATCTTCAATACCAATCAGCACGTCGCGCGGCTGCAGGATGTGCGCGAGGATACGGATACCTTCCACCACCTGTGCAGCACAGTCCTGCATCAGACGGTCATCGGCGGTGATATATGGCTCGCACTCGGCGGCATTGATGATCAGCGTCTGAATTTTATCGCCGCCGCCGCGCAGTTTGGTGCCCGTCGGGAACCCTGCACCACCCAGACCGGCAACGCCGAACTGATGAATGCGTTCGATAAGTGCTTCACGACTCTGGGTGCGGTAGTCGCTCCAGCCGTCACGGTCTATCCAGCGATCTTCACCGTCGGCTTCAATAACGACGCTCAGTTCAGACAGTGCAGAAGGGTGGGCAACGGTATGGGGCGCAATCGACACCACTTTGCCGGACGTTGGGGCGTGTATCGGCAGCATACGTCCGCGACCAAAGGTCAGCGGCTGGCCGCGAAGGACAATGTCACCTTCTTTTACGCACAGTTCACCTTCCGCGCCGATATGTTGTTTCAGCGGCATGACGTAACGGGTGGCCAGCGGAATTTGACGCAGCGGCGTACCGTTGGACTGGGTTTTCATCTCTGGCGGATGAATACCGCCGTCAAAGTCCCAAATCTTCTCTTTTCTGAACGCAGAAAATAACTTAAGCATGTTGTTCCACAGGAATGATGCGAACCGGAATGGTTTGAAGATCCCACTTCCAGCTTTCGGTAGTCGTTTCGACCGGACGCAATTCTATGCACTGTGTCGGGCAGGGGGCCACGCAGAGATTACAGCCGGTGCACAGATCTGCCACTACGGTATGCATGGCGCGGGTTGCGCCAACAATGGCGTCGACAGGGCAGGCCTGAATACATTTGGTACAGCCAATACAGTTTGCTTCGTCGATCACGGCAAGGGCCCGAACCGGCTCCTGTACCTCCGCATCACCATCAACAGGCTGCGGATCAACGTTAAGCAGGGCCGCTATTTTCAGCATCACCGCTTCGCCACCTGGCGCACAGCGGTTGATTTTCTCACCCTGAATACCGACGGCTTCTGCATAGGGGCGACAGCCAGGGTAACCACATTGCCCACACTGGCTTTGCGGCAGGAGCTCATCAATTTTTTCTACAACCGGATCGTCCTCGACCGCAAACCGACGGGAGGCGTAACCCAGAATCAGGCCAAACATCAACCCCAGGACGCTGATGGAGGCGATGGCAATCCAGATAGCATTCATTACAACTTCACCAGCCCACTAAAGCCCATAAAGGCCAAAGACATTAAACCTGCGGTCACCAGTGCAATCGCATTCCCGCGAAAGGGCGCAGGGATGTCCGCAGCCGCCAGGCGTTCACGAATAGAGGCAAACAGCACCATCACCAGCGAGAAACCGACGGCGGCAGAGAAGCCATACAGCGCCGATTGCATGAAGTTATGCCCGAGGTTGATGTTCAGCAGTGCCACGCCAAGTACGGCGCAGTTGGTGGTGATCAGCGGCAAAAAGATGCCCAGCAGGCGATACAGCGCAGGGCTGGTTTTGCGCACCACCATTTCGGTAAATTGCACAACAACCGCGATAACCAGGATAAAAGCCAGCGTGCGGAGATAGGTTAACCCCAGTGGGATGAGGATCCAGGTATCAATCCACCACGCGCAGACAGAGGCCAGCGTCATGACGAAGGTTGTCGCCAGCCCCATGCCCATTGCAGTTTCCAGCTTTTTGGAAACTCCCATAAACGGGCACAGGCCAAGAAACTTCACCAGAACGAAGTTGTTAACCAGCACAGTCCCGACAAAGAGCAGTAAGTAATCGGTCATTATTCAGCCTGAAATAAAAAAGCCGCCTATTATCGGATAAACCACAACAGGCGACAACAGGTTAACTGTAAGGTTATTACGGGTTGACGAAGGTTTTTTTCACCCGCGTCGAACGCTTGAAGTAAGGCACCAGCAGCGCAGCCGCCAGCAGCGGGAAGAGCAGCTGACGAACGGCCAGAGCGTCGGAAACAGGTGAAAAAGCAAACGCCTTTACCGCCAGCAGCACCGAAATGAGCAGCCAGATAATGTAGTGTTTCGGTACACTCTTGCGGCGCTTAAAGAACGCAATGGTGAGCCACAGCGTGTAGTACCACATGGCGATCGCGAAAACGAAAGACACAAACCACATCGCAATATTAAGCACGCTTTGCGACATCAGGGTCTGGATTGCATGAGGTGTAATCAGTGCTGTAGTGTAAAGCAACAGCGCAAGTGAGGCGCTTAATAAAGCAACCAGCAGCCATGCCAGTGGGGCGATTAACCAGCCTCCAATTCTTTCTCCAGGCGTTGCGGTCATGAACTCTCCCATAAGTCTGCGCGAAATGTTGTACAGCCAGTTTGCAGGGCGGAGAGTATATAACATTTCGCGCGGATGGCTACTTTCTTATAAAACGTAACGCCATACAGATTTAGGCACTTCACCGACGTTGAACAAACGGCCACCAGAGACAAGCTCCGCACGGCGATGGTCAGCGGCGCGATACATATTAATGATGTCCTGATTATCCGACAGCGTGTAGTTCAGATGGTCAAACAGTTTTTCCAGGCTCTCAAGGGAATTGATCTTGCGAAATTTTAATAAATAGTCCTGAACTGTCATGTTAATAAGTTTCCATATAAAAGTGAGTAATACCATTAAAGGTAATTCGTTCGAATAATAAACGGATTAATAAAGACGTAAACAGCCCACTCAGGTAACGCGACGAAATTAGGAGTTTTCTTTGCTGAAAGATTCAGGCATCGACTGATGCCTGGAAGAGAAGGTTAACCGTGTTCAACACGACTGGCAATAAGTAACTGACATATTATGTCACTCTTTATTGCAGCCCGGGCTACTTCGGTTGCGCGACAGTGACAGGCTCCGGCGGCTGGTAGTTATCGATATGACTGGCAACGCCGAGCAAAATGACCGAAACCCCAAGAACAATCCATCCCGCTAATTCAATGATTCTATTAATAATTGACGTCATGATTCGTGTTTGTAATTTATCCATAAATACAGATTGCAAATGTTACAGTGCAGTTTCTGTCACGGCAAGCGCTTTGGGAACGTTTCCCCTAAGCAAAATCAGAAGGTTACATTAATGTAACAAAAACAACCGGCACAGGATGCTATTCTAAGTCATATGGCACATTATTAATCTGTAGTGACACCAGGATAGCCAGTGTGAAATAAGAACATCACATGAGAGGGCAACACTATGAGTGATAGCATCCGTGTCGGGCTTATTGGTTACGGGTATGCAAGTAAAACATTTCACGCGCCTCTGATTGCCGGAACGCCGGGAATGACGCTGGCGGCGGTTTCAAGCAGCGATGCAACCAAAGTGCATGCAGACTGGCCCACCGTTCCGGTGGTCTCTGAGCCCAAACATCTTTTCAACGATCCAGATATTGATTTAATTGTTATCCCCACCCCGAACGACACGCACTTTCCGCTGGCGAAGGCCGCACTGGAAGCCGCTAAGCATGTGGTTGTCGATAAACCCTTTACCGTGACGTTGTCACAGGCGCGTGAACTGGATGCGCTGGCAAGAAGTTCTGGCAGACTGCTGTCGGTATTCCACAACCGACGCTGGGACAGCGATTTTCTGACGGTAAAAGCGCTCCTCAGCGAGGGGACACTGGGGGAAATTGTTTATTTTGAATCGCATTTTGACCGTTTCCGTCCCCAGGTGCGTAACCGCTGGCGGGAACTGGCGGGGCCGGGTAGCGGTATCTGGTACGATTTAGCCCCGCATCTGCTCGACCAGACCGTGAATCTGTTTGGCCTGCCGGTAAGCATGACGGTTGATCTGGCTCAGCTCAGGCCTGGCGCACAAACGACGGATTACTTTCACGCAATCTTAAGTTACCCGCAGCGCCGTGTCGTGCTTCACGGAACGATGCTGGCCGCCGCAGAATCTGCGCGGTATATCCTCCACGGTACGCGGGGGAGCTACGTGAAGTTTGGTCTGGATCCGCAGGAAGACCGTCTGAAAAACGGGGAGCGTTTACCGCAGGAAGACTGGGGTTACGACATGCGGGATGGCGTAGTGACGCGTGTTGAAGGTGAGGAGGTGGTTGAGGAAACGCTGCTGACTCTGCCGGGTAACTATCCCGCGTTTTATGCCTCTGTCCGTGATGCGCTGAACGGTGTCGGGGAAAACCCGATTCCGGCCAGTCAGGCTATCCAGATTATGGAGCTGATCGAACTGGGGATTGAATCCGCCAAACATCGCGCGACGCTTTGTCTGGCGTAGATCCTTGCAGGCCGGGTACGCGCAGTGCGACCCGGCAATAATGTTACTTCTGAGCGACCTTCTCGCGTAGCGCCTGTTTCTCCGCTGGTGTTAAGAAGGCACTTTCCAGCCCGTTAATTTGTGCCTGACGGATCTGCTCGCGGCTCAGCCCCGCCTGCGGTGCAGAGATGTTGTATTCGTGGATAATATCCACCCCCTGAACGGCCGGATCGTCGGTGTTCAGCGAGGCCAGAACGCCATGCTCCAGGAACGTTTTCAGCGGATGCTGCGCCAGCGTTGGCACCGTGCTGGTCTGGATGTTGGAGGTCAGGCAAGATTCAATGCCAATGCGCTGTTCTGCAAGGAAATCCATCAGCGCGCGATCTTCTACTGCCTTCACGCCGTGGCCAATACGCTCGGCACCCAGTTCACGGATCGCCTGCCAGATACTTTCCGGGCCTGCCGCTTCGCCTGCATGAACGGTGATATGCCAGCCTGCATCGCGTGCGCGGTTGAAATGAGAGAGGAACAGATGACCCGGGAAGCCCAGCTCGTCACCGGCCAGATCGACGGCGGTGATCTGGTCACGATGTGCCAGCAGCGCTTCCAGTTCCTGCAGGCAGGCCGCTTCACCGAACGTACGGCTCATAATGCCAATCAGACGCGCCTGTACATCGAAGGCTTTGCACCCTTCGCGCACGCCTTCAATCACGGCTTCCACCACACCTGCAACCGGCAGGTTGTGGTTCATTGCCATATAACCTGGCGAGAAGCGCAGTTCGACATAATGCAGGCCGTTACGGGCAGCATCTTCAATGTTCTCAAAGGCGACACGGCGGCAGGCGTCCAGCGAGGCCAGCATTTTCACGCCCCAGTCGAGCTTGCTCAGAAAACTGACCAGATCCGGTTCATTTGAGGTGACCTGAACGTGAGGGATCAAGGTTTCAAGCGTTTGAGCAGGAAGAGTTAAATTGAACTGGCGGCCAAGATCGAGAATGGTTTGGGCACGAATGTTACCGTCAAGGTGACGATGAATATCAGTTAAAGGAAGGCTTGTATCAATCATGGTCGCACTCTTTTCTGGTTAAAGTGCGTCATATTATAAAAACAAAACGGGGTAAAAATCCATTTGCGCAATGGAATATTCCGTTGCGCAAATGCGTTACAGAAGGGTGTTCACCCCGGAAATAAGCCGCTTCACCCCTTTTTCCAGCTTACTGCGCGGGCAACCCGCATTGAGGCGAATAAAACCGTTACCCTCTTTTCCATAGGTATATCCCGGCATGATGGCGACTTTTTCCTGCTCAATCAGCACGTTTTGCAGCGCCTGCTCATCAATGTTTAACGGGCGTAAATCAATCCACGCAAGATAGGTGGCCTCAGGTGGCTGCCAGTTTAATTTCGGAAAAGCACTGTTCAATTCATGAGCGATATAACGCAAATTCTCTTCCAGGTAAGCCCGCAATGCATCCAGCCACGGCTCACCCTGTTGATAGGCGGCAATATGCGCGGTCAGCGCCAGCACGGAAGGGGAAGAGAGCCCGTCACGGCCTTTTAGCGCACTCAGGTAGCCATGACGGCTGTCGTCATCGCCAATAAGGCCGTATGCGCCCGTCAACGCCGGAATATTAAAACTCTTGGAGCCGGAAGTCAGCAGTGCCCATTTGCCACGGGCAACCTCGTTCCACGGGGTATGACGATGCTCTCCCCACACCATGTCCATATGAATTTCATCGCTGATCACCGCCACATCATAACGTGCGCAAAGATCTGCCATGAGGGTCAGTTCATCGCGCGTCCATACCTTGCCCGTCGGGTTTTGTGGGCTGCACAGCAGCAGGATTTTGTTTTCCGGTTTTGCCAGTGCGGCCTCAAGCGCGGCCATATTACCCTGCCAGCCGGTAGCCTGTTTCTCCATCGCAACTGCAACCACATTACGTGCATTACCCTCGATGGCTTTATAAAAAGCATCATACGCCGGGGTATGAACGACGACACCGTCGCCGGGTTTTGACCAGAGACGAATCAGTTCGGACACCATATAGATAACGGAAGGCCCGTAAACGACAGTATCGGTATTGATACGGCTGTTAAAGCGTTGACGGAACCAGTGCGCGACGGCGGCCAGAAACTCATCGTTTTTCCAGCGGCTATAGCCAAACACGCCGTGATTGATTCGCTGGTGCAGCGCGTCGGTAATGCAGGGGGCGGTGGCGAAATCCATATCGGAGATGGTGAAAGGCAGCAGGTCTGCGGCTCCAAAGCGGTCAGCGACATAATCCCACTGGGTACACCAGGTACCGTGACGATCCACCACGGATGAAAAATCAAACATGACTTTAGTCCTTAAAGTAAAACCCCCTCGTGCTGAGGGGGGAAGGTATCAGGCTTCTACTGTACGCATCAGGGTGGTCAGTTCGTCTTTCACTGACTGTACCTGCGGGCCGATGACCACCTGCAAATTATGCTGATTTAACTGTACCACGCCGATGGCCCGGTTGGCTTTCAGGGCATTGGTATCAACTTTGGACATATCTGCCACCGACAAACGCAGACGGGTGATGCAGTTGTCCAGCGAGGTAATGTTATCCGCACCGCCCAGCGCCGCGAGGATAGCAGGGGTGTTATAGCCCGATTTGCCCACCGTACCTGCAACCGCCTGTTCAACGCTGGTGGCGGAGTCGGTATCACGGCCCGGCGTTTTCAGGTTAAAGCGGGTGATGGCGAAGCGGAAGATAGCGTAGTACACCGCGAACCAGATAGCGGCCACCACCGGTACCAGGTACCATTTGGTGGAGAGGCCGTGCAGGATCCCGAACACCACGAAGTCAATCACGTTGCCGTCAGTATTACCGATAGTCACGCCCAGGATGGCCATCGTGGTAAAGCCCAGACCGGTCAACACGGCGTGGATGAGGTACAGCACTGGCGCGACGAACAGGAACAGGAATTCGATTGGCTCCGTGGTGCCGCCCACGACGCAGGCGATCACACCGGAAATCAGCAGACCTTTAATTTTATGACGGTTTTCCGGGCGGGCACAGTGGTACATTGCCAGCGCGGCACCCGGCAGACCGCCCAGGAAGGCTGGCATTTTACCCTGAGACAGGAAGCGGGTCGCACTCTCGGAGAAGCCGTGCGTTGTCGGACAGCTGAGCTGAGCCTGGAAGATGGTCAGCGCACCGCTCACATCGTGTCCACACACATCCATCGTTCCGCCTGCTTCGGTAAAGCGAATCAGGGCCACCAGAATATGTTGCAGACCGAATGGCAACAGCAGGCGCTCGCCGGTACCGAAGATCATCGGGCCAAAATCACCGGCACCGTTAATGATGCGACCAATACCGTTGATACCCAGCGCGAAGACCGGCCAAATCAGGGGGATGATCAGACCAAACAGCCCCATTACGACGAGCGTGATGATCGGAACAAAGCGGGTGCCGCCAAAGAATGCCAGCGCATCAGGCAGACGGATGTTGTGGAAACGCTCGTGCAGCATCCAGATGATCACTCCTGCGATCACGGCACCGAGGATCCCGGTATCAATGGACTGAATACCAATCACGCTCTGGATGTTGTTGGCTTTCAGGATGGCAGCATCGGTCGTTGGCAGAATGCCTTTCGCGGTCAGCCAGAAGTTGACCGCAAGGTTCATGACCGCGTAACCGACGAAGCCGGCAAATGCGGCCACGCCTTTGTTTTCACGTGCCAGACCCAATGGGATAGCGATACAGAACATGACCGGCAGGAAGCTAAACGCAAAGGAGCCGACTTTACTCATCCAGATAAAAATCGCCTGCAGCACAGGGTTGCCAAGGAATGGGATCAGCGTGATGACATCATTACTGCTCAGCGAACTGCCGATCCCGAGCATGATCCCGCAGAAAGAGAGTAGTGCCACGGGCAGCATAAAGGTTTTACCCAGTTGCTGGAAAAACTCCCACAGCGATATTTTTTGTGCCGCTTTTGCCGTCATAAAACGACTCCTTTATTGTTAAAATCGGTTTATCTGCTTCAATGCTGCGAGAAGATAAAACGTTTTATCAAAGTTTAGTGCGCGCTAAATCACATTCTCAGGCTTTGACTGGTAGTATAAAGATAACGTTTTGATAAAACGTTTTACCGATCTCATTATCAGGGAGTCACGCCACCACATGGCTGTAGCGAAAAAGATAACCATCAACGATGTCGCGCTGGCGGCGGGCGTTTCTGTTAGCACCGTTTCACTGGTGCTGAGCGGGAAAGGGCGCATCTCTCCCGCGACCGGTCAGCGGGTTAACGAGGCCGTTGAGCAACTGGGCTTTGTGCGTAACCGTCAGGCATCGGCACTGCGCGGCGGGCAAAGTGGCGTGATTGGTTTGATCGTCCGTGACCTGACTTCTCCGTTTTACGCAGAACTGACCGCCGGGTTGACGGAAGCGCTTGAAGCGCAGGGGCGAATGGTCTTTTTACTGCACGGTGGGCGTGAGCCCGATCAACTGCTTCAGCGTCTGGATATGCTGCTGACACAGGGCGTTGACGGAGTGATCATCGCCGGGGCGTCGGGTGTGGGGAGCGAGTTGTGTGAGCGCGCCGCCCAGAAAGGGGTTCCGCTGGTGTTTGCTTCGCGCGCCAGTTATCTGGACGAGGCCGATACGCTGCGTCCGGACAATATGCAGACCGCACAAATGTTGACCGAGCATCTTATTCGACGCGGTCATCAACGCATTGCCTGGCTTGGGGGTAAAAGCTCGTCCCTTACGCGCGCCGAACGGGTGGGCGGTTACTGCGCAACGTTAATCAAATACGGGCTACCGTTCCACAGCGAATGGGTGGTGGAATGCGAATCCAGCCAGAAAAAAGCGGCAGAAGCGATGAGCACATTATTACGTAGCAGCCCGACGATAAGTGCCGTGATTTGCTATAACGACGTGATTGCGATGGGGGCCTGGTTTGGCTTGATCCGCGCCGGGCGTCAGAGCGGTGAGGGCGGTGTTGAAACGTTCTTCGGCCATCAGGTTGCGCTGGGCGCATTTGCCGATGTTGGTGAAAATGCGCTGGACGATCTGCCAATCGTCTGGGCTATCACGCCTGCACGCGAGATGGGTTACACGCTGGCCGACAGGATCATGCAGCGTATCGAGAAAACAGATGTCCTGGCCGGACACCAGATTGTAGCGGCACGGCTGGTGACGGTGAAATAGCGTCCGGCCAATTGCCCCATTCCGCAGGGCGGTAGAAAAAATCTGTCATTCGTACATAGCTCACATTTGACCAACTAAATATGCACTGAATGGAAAAACCTTTTGATTGCTAAGCAAAATTCAGTCCATATTATAGCCTTGTACATATCATGGATAATTTAAGGATAAGAATATGCCAGCGGTAATTGATAAAGCACTGGATTTTA
The DNA here is from genome assembly GCF_046622475.1 of Enterobacter sp. LM3. NCBI lineage: Bacteria > Pseudomonadati > Pseudomonadota > Gammaproteobacteria > Enterobacterales > Enterobacteriaceae > Enterobacter > Enterobacter sp. LM3. The sequence continues at coordinate 148,636 of NZ_JBJURN010000006.1, forward strand.
TTAATGGAATGAATACATCATCTTCAGCGCCTCACCCGATGGATGAAAGTACGGCTAAGGGCATTTTCAAGTATCTTAATGAGTTAGGGGCTCCGGCCAGTGCAGCTGATGTTTTTGCCCGGGGCGCTCAGGAAGGCTGGAACCCCGGGTTTACGAAAACATTAGCGGGATGGGCAGAACGAATTGAGTCCGGTGAGCGTGTCATTATTAAAAACCCTGAGTACTTTTCGTCCTATATGAAGGAAGAACTGCGTGCACTGGTGTGAACGCAGGGGGTTGGATTCGTATTAATTACCACCCGGCAATAAAAAACCCCTCAAAGAGGGGTTTTTCAGATTACTGCTGTGGTGCAACCGGTTCTGCAGGTGCATCCGGTGCAGCCTGATCCGGGACATCCAGAGCTGGCATACCAAACATCCCGACAAACTCATCCAGCGGCATTTTATCGCCGTTGAGCGTCACCTGGCCGTTGGCATACTGCAGGCTGGCTGAAATGGTGTTGTTTTCCAGCTTCGTGATGCGGAACATCTGGCCCATTGCCGCCAGGCCTTTCACCTGTTGGTTTGCCAGCTTACCGGCATCTTCATCACCGTAACCTTCAAGCTTCGCGACCTGAGTCATCAACTCGGTCGCCATGTCCATCGGGATGGTCAGCTTGCTGTCGAGAGACTTCACGGTGCGATCCACTTCTTCTGCCAGCGTTTGCGGCTCACCGGTTACGGTTGCCGGGTCTTTCAGGAGCAGAGACAGGTTAAAGTTGGTTTCGCCTTTGCTGTTTTTCCAGCTCAGAGGAGCGACGGTGATCGTCGGTTCACCTTTCAGCAGGATTGGCAGATTGTTGAACAACACCGCGATCACCTGTTGCTGATAAACCTCCGGGTTTTGCTGCAGGGCGGTATCAGTCAGCAACGCCTGGCTCTCTTTGCTGTATTTCTGACTAAACTCATGCCACGCCTGGCCGTCGATATTGCCGATTTTCAGCGACAACTTGCCGGTACCCAGATCCTGGTTCTGTACTTTCAGGCTTTTCAGGGTGTAGTCGAGCTGAGTATTGATACTCTTACCGTCTTTAGAAACGTCGGATTTACCGTCCAGATCCATCCCTTCCAGGACAGCCAGCTCTTTGCCTTCAACTGCGATAGCGATCTTATCGACAGAGATTTTCTGGTCGCCGATGCGCTCTTTAAAATCAGTCATCCGGCTGTTGCCGTCGGCTTTCAGGCTATTGAAGGTGAGTTGAACCTTTTGATCGTATTCGTTGACGGCATTAACCTGACCGCTTTGCGCCTCACCTGTCAGTGAGAACACATTTCCATCGCGGTCAGCACCCACATTGAAGTTACCGCCGCTGAAGGTGACCTTCTCGTTACCGTTTTCATAGTTCAGCGCTTTCAGGGCAATATCAGAACTGGTGTCACCGGAATAGCTGATGCGGGTATTAATATCGAAAGGAGATTCATTTTTTGCCAGGTCGAACAACGGCTTCGTTAAATCGTTATTCACCAGTACGGTATGAACCGACGCCATCGACGGGATCAGGTTAAAGGATTTTAACTGCGCCAGCGGGAACGGGCCGTGGCTTACCGTTTCATCCAGCACGACGCTTTGGCCAGGCTTCAGCCAGGCATTTGCGTTACCGGCAACGGGCTTCACAACGACCTGCATATGGCTGCTAAACACGCCACGCTGATAATTCTGATAGCTTAGCTCGACACCTGACTCCGGCGCGCTACGCTTAATTTCGCCGTTAGCCTGCGCCACCATCTCTGCCAGGCGGGTTTCCAGTTGTTTACCGGTAAACCAGGAGGCTCCCGACCAGACCACACCTAAAGCAACAATCACTCCAACCGCTACGACCGATTTTTTCATTGCGACTATCCCTAAAATGAAACCAGGCGGTAGAGACCGCCTGGTGATATAAAGTCTGCAACTAGCTTAGCAAGAGTTGTTAAGAAATTCAGTAAGTGCTTATAGCTTATTGAAAACACGCGCCAGACGGCCAGTGCCACTAATGCCGATCGGAGATTCATTTGCCGCAACAAATGCCGACTCGCCCGGTTTCAGCACCAGGCGTTGTTCTCCCTTATGCAATACCGCTTCGCCCTCCACGCAGAACAGAATAGCAGCGCTCTCCTGAGCAACCGGTGTTTCTGTTGCGCTCAGATCGTGCAGCGAGAAGGCAAAATCATCCACCGGGATCGGGAAGTCCAGCTCTGTACCATTTTTGACCGGCTGGGTCAGCAGCTCAGCAGCAGGTTTTGCCACGAACTTGACGTTAGCCACCAGTTCAGGGATGTCGATGTATTTTGGCGTCAGACCCGCGCGCAGGACGTTATCAGAGTTAGCCATCACCTCCAGCGCCACACCCTGCAGGTAGGCGTGCGGAGTCTCGGCAAACAGGAACATTGCTTCGCCCGGGTTCAGCTTCACCACGTTCAGCAGCAGCGGGGAGAACAGGCCGCTGTCGTCCGGGTAGAACTCAGAAATGACACGAATGGTATCCCACGGCTCACCCTGTTGGCTGTTGAGGGCTGCTTTCAGCACTGCCAGCGCGTGAGTTTTTTCCTCACCCTGCATGTTAAGCAGGCTGGCGAACAGTTGGCTCAGACTTTCTGCATTCGGGTTTTCGAGGAAGTGCGAAATAGCGCTGTTGGCACCTGAAACCGGCTGCAGCAGAGTGATAATCTCTGAGAATTCGCGGAACGCGTTCATCGCCAGGAAGGGGGTGAGGGCGAAGACCAGTTCCGGTTTATGGTTCGGATCTTTGTAGTTTCGCTCGGCGGCGTCTAACGGGATACCCGCTGCGTTCTCTTTCGCAAAACCCATTTCAGACGCTTTTTTGTTTGGATGTACCTGGATGGAGAGCGGCTGGTCGGCGCACAGCACTTTAAACAGGAACGGCAGTTCGCCAAAACGGCTGGCAACCTTGCTGCCCAGGAGTGTAGCTTTGTCAGCATCAATCACGTCACGCAGACTTTGTACCTGGCCGTTTGCGTCCTCAATTTTTGAGCTGCTCTTCGGGTGTGCGCCCATCCACAGCTCTGCCATCGGCAGATTGCCTGGATTCGCGATCCCGTAGAGATCCGTTAACGCAGTTTTACTTCCCCAGGCGTAGTTTTGCACTGAGTTGATGAGTTTTTGCATTATCAAGCCCTGATTCAAATGTGAAATAAACTTCGGGTATTAAAGCAATAAACCGCACGGAAGTAACCTGCGCATGTAAAAAGTCGTACTAGTCTCAGTTTTTGTTAAAAAATTGTGTAGGATAAGCTAACTCGCTTTTAAGCGGGCAGCGGAACATCTGCCCAAATAATCAGACTGAAGCAGTAAGTGAGAGAACAATGTCGACCAAACCCTTTTATTATCAGGATCCTTTCCCCCTCAGTAAGGATCATACCGAGTATTACCTGTTAACCCGCGATCACGTTTCTGTTTCTGAGTTCGAAGGACAGGAGATCCTCAAAGTGGATCCGCAAGCGCTGACGTTACTGGCGCAGCACGCTTTCCACGATGCCTCGTTTATGCTCCGCCCCGCACACCAGCAGCAGGTTGCTGATATCCTGAGTGACCCGCAGGCCAGCGAAAACGACAAGTACGTGGCCCTGCAGTTCCTGCGTAACTCCGATATCGCGGCAAAAGGCATTCTGCCAACCTGCCAGGACACCGGCACGGCGATCATCGTCGGTAAAAAAGGCCAGCGCGTCTGGACGGGCGGCGGCGATGAAGCGGCGCTGGCGCACGGTGTTTACAACACCTACACCGAAGACAACCTGCGCTACTCTCAGAACGCGGCGCTGGACATGTACAAAGAGGTTAACACCGGCACCAACCTGCCAGCGCAGATTGATCTCTACAGCGTTGACGGTGACGAATACAAATTCCTCTGCATCGCCAAAGGTGGCGGTTCAGCTAACAAAACTTACCTCTACCAGGAAACCAAAGCGCTGCTCACGCCGGGCAAGCTGAAGAGCTATCTGGTTGAGAAAATGCGCACCCTCGGCACTGCGGCGTGCCCGCCGTACCATATCGCGTTTGTGATTGGCGGTACGTCAGCAGAAAGCACCCTGAAAACGGTGAAGCTGGCCTCGACCAAATATTACGACGGCCTGCCAACGGAAGGGAACGAGCACGGTCAGGCGTTCCGCGATGTTCAGCTCGAACAGGAACTGTTACAGGAAGCGCAGAATCTGGGGCTTGGCGCGCAGTTTGGCGGTAAATACTTCGCCCACGATATCCGCGTTGTTCGTCTGCCGCGCCACGGCGCATCCTGTCCGGTAGGGATGGGCGTCTCTTGCTCAGCGGATCGTAACATCAAGGCGAAGATCAACCGCGAAGGCGTCTGGATCGAAAAACTGGAGAACAACCCGGGCAAGTATATTCCTGAAGCACTGCGTAAAGCGGGTGAGGGCGAAGCAGTGCGCGTCGACCTGAACCGTCCGATGAGTGACATTCTGGCGCAGCTTTCTCAGTATCCGGTTTCGACACGACTCTCCCTGAACGGGACGATTATCGTGGGGCGCGACATTGCGCATGCGAAGCTGAAAGAGCGTCTGGATAACGGTGAAGGTCTGCCGCAGTACATTAAAGATCACCCAATCTATTATGCAGGCCCGGCGAAAACCCCGGAAGGTTATGCCTCTGGTTCGTTAGGCCCAACCACCGCAGGTCGTATGGACTCTTACGTTGACCAGCTTCAGGCCAACGGCGGCAGCATGATCATGCTCGCGAAAGGTAACCGTAGCCAGCAGGTCACGGATGCGTGCCATAAGCATGGCGGCTTCTATCTGGGCAGCATCGGCGGCCCGGCAGCGGTGCTGGCACAGGGCAGTATCAAGAGCCTGGAGTGCGTGGAATACCCGGAACTGGGTATGGAAGCTATCTGGAAAATTGAAGTGGAAGACTTCCCGGCGTTTATCCTGGTGGATGACAAAGGCAATGACTTCTTCAAACAGATCCAGTCTTCGCAGTGTTCGGCGTGCGTGAAGTAGTTTGACAAATACCGGGTGGTGCTAACGCCACCCGGTACATTAAAGAGCGCACAAAGCGCCATACAGTAATTCAAAAGCCATCAATACTTATCTCTTAAGCATGTGAGCAATGTTCCCAACTTCATTGTTATCAAGGAGAAAGTAATGACAACGATACGCCGTGAGAAAGACTCAATGGGCGCAATCGACGTCCCGGCTGACAAGCTATGGGGCGCGCAAACCCAGCGTTCGCTGGAGCATTTCCGTATTTCGACTGAGAAAATGCCCGTCTCGTTGATTCAGGCGCTGGCGCTGACCAAACGCGCTGCAGCCAAAGTGAATCAGGATTTAGGCCTGCTGTCGGCAGACAAAGCCACCGCCATCATCAATGCCGCCGACGAAGTGCTGGCAGGCAAACACGGCGACGAATTCCCCCTTGCCATCTGGCAGACCGGCTCTGGTACTCAGAGCAACATGAACATGAACGAAGTGCTGGCGAACCGGGCAAGCGAACTGCTGGGCGGTGTGCGCGGTATGGAGCGCAAGGTTCACCCGAACGATGACGTCAACAAGAGCCAAAGTTCTAACGATGTGTTCCCGACGGCGATGCACGTGGCAGCGGTGATTGCTATCCGTGAACAGCTGATCCCGCAACTGAACGTGCTTAAGACCACGCTTAACGAGAAAGCGCTGACCTTTCGCGATATCGTTAAAATCGGCCGCACGCACCTGCAGGATGCCACCCCTCTGACGCTCGGCCAGGAGATTTCCGGCTGGGTTGCCATGCTCGAACACAACCTGAAGCACATTGATTACAGCCTGCCACATCTGGCGGAACTGGCTCTGGGCGGTACGGCAGTGGGTACCGGGTTAAACACCCATCCGGAGTACGCCGTGCGCGTTGCCGCAGAGCTGGCAAAAATCACCGGGCAGCCGTTTGTCACCGCGCCGAATAAATTCGAAGCGCTGGCGACCTGTGATGCGCTGGTTCATACCCACGGTGCGTTAAAAGGGCTGGCAGCCTCGCTGATGAAAATTGCTAACGACGTGCGCTGGCTGGCCTCTGGCCCGCGCTGCGGTATTGGCGAAATCAGCATTCCGGAAAATGAACCGGGTAGCTCCATCATGCCCGGGAAAGTGAACCCGACCCAGTGTGAAGCCATGACCATGCTCTGCTGTCAGGTGATGGGCAACGATGTGGCCGTCAATATGGGCGGGGCATCCGGTAACTTTGAGTTGAATGTCTACCGCCCAATGGTGATCCACAACGTGCTGCAGTCAGTACGCTTGCTGGCGGACGGAATGGAGAGCTTCAATGAGCACTGTGCGGTGGGTATTGGGCCGAATCGCGAGCGCATCAGTCAGTTGCTCAACGAATCCCTGATGCTGGTGACGGCGCTCAATACCCATATCGGTTACGACAAAGCCGCCGAGATTGCCAAAAAAGCGCACAAAGAGGGGCTTACGCTAAAAGCGTCTGCGCTGGCGCTGGGCTACCTGACAGACGCCGAATTTGATGCCTGGGTACGCCCGGAAGCAATGGTCGGAAGCCTGACGTAATCACTCTGCAACATACAGGTGCAGCCGGGGAATAATCAGCTGCAGCGGCTGCGCCTGAGGTTTATAGCGATGCTGGACGTTTTCAGCATCGTAATTCAACAGTTCACCAATGTCCGGTACCACCGCCCCCCGGTCGTCATCATAAAGCGCAATTAACGGCGTCGGGCAGGCATACTGCACCTGCTTTTGCTGCCCGGAATACCAGACGCGGGCGATAGGCTGCACCTTCACCGGACGCTTTATCTTGAGACGCGTTTTCGCCGGTAACGAGGCGATGCTGTGATACTCCTGCTCCAGACGCTCAATCCACTGCTCACGCGACCACGGAGCCACCGTTCGTGGGGCTTTCAGGCTTTTTTCCAGTTGTGCCAGGATCTCATCGCGGGTGAAGTTTTTAATGATGTGCTTGTTCGCCCAGCCAAAACGAAGCGTGGCAGGGTGGTGCAGTACCGTCAGGGTGCGATAGGCATTGAGGGTGATTAAGCCCGGAAGCTGGCGGTGTACCCATTCAAAACGGGCGGCTGGGGCGAGGCCTGACTCTTCGGTGACAATCTTTTCAAACGTCGCTTTTAGCGTGTTGATATGCGCAATGTGGGCTTCCAGCGCTTCGCGCGTTGCAACGTCGGTTTGCAGGCAGATAACACCAGGCAAGCGCACGGCTGCCTTGCTGCTGCGGTTTTCTGACTGCTGCTGGATAAACAGGTGACGATAGTGTTGCATCACCAGTTCCATCGCCGCGTTGCCGATATGCTGCTTCACCGCAATGGTTTCCAGCGGATCGTGCTCAGCGCCTTTTACCACATCGGGCAGGGTAAAGACGCGTGCGGCTAACAGACGACAGGTCTGCAAACGCTCTGTCAGGGTAAGCAGGTTGTGTTCTGTTTCCCGGAAAGTGGTGTTCAGCCTTTCGATGAGATCGTACGTTGCCATGTTAGCCTCTCATTAGTTACAACATACTTACGGTATAACACAGCACGCCGGGTCCGACCAGCGTGCGGTTAAGGTCAGGCAGGAACGGGAAGCGTAATGTTATGGTACACCGGCCAGCTAAAACAGAAGCGCGCACCGCCGAGTTCGCTTGCTTCACAGTGAACCGTGCCGCCCATCGCCTGAGCGATTGAGTAGACGATTGCCAGCCCCAGGCCACATCCTCCCGTCGCGCGATCGCGGCTGGGATCAAGGCGTACAAACGGCTCGAAAATAGTTTCACGTTCTTCCGGAGCGATACCAGGGCCGTCATCATCAACCGTCAGGCTGGCCTGATTCCCCTGCAAATCCAGACCAATATGCAGCGTGCTTTCGCTATAGCGCATGGCGTTGTTCATCAGGTTATCCAGCACGCGCTCCATCAGACGCATATCCAGCGCGCCATAATCGCCAGGCGTGATCGTCGTCATCAGCGCGCGTTGCGGGTTCACGCTTTGTACATCATCAATATGGGTTTGCAGCCAGACGGGCAAATCCGGTGTGCTGAGATTCAGCTCGTTTTGCGGCCGATCGAGGCGGGCATAGGTCAGCAGTTCTTCAATCAGTGCTTCAAGCTGGCCGATATCGCGGTTCAGCGCCTGAGACTCTGCCTCAGTCAGGTTCTCGCTCATCTCCAGGCGGTAGCGCAGGCGTACCAGCGGGGTGCGTAGCTCGTGGGCAATGCCGTCGATCAGTTGCTTCTTACTGGCAATCAACGCATTAATGTTATCGGCCATCTGGTTAAAGGCCACCCCAAGCCGGTCAAAGCTGGAACCGCTGTCGAAGTGAATGCGTTCGGTAAGATGCCCCTCACCGAAACGCTGTGCAGCCGATTCCAGTTTCAGCATGTCCTGCCAGTGCGGTCTCATCCAGATAAAGACCGGGAAAGCCAGCGAAATGGCAATAAATGCCATCAACGCCATGTCCAGCAGGCGCATCTGGTGCAGATAATAAAGATAGGGCACCGGCCCCACGGCCAGCACGTAGTGGCTGCGCGGAATGCGCTGGATGAAGGTATATTTCTCGTCCAGCGCCACAATGTCGCCGTCACTCAGACGCTGCATGGCTCGCGGCGCTAAATCGAAATCCTTCATCGGCTCAATGCGCAAATCAAAGGACAGATTGAGATCCAGTTCTTTTAAGGTTTTGGCCCATTCGTGCGGCGGAATTTCACGTAGTTCGCTTCGCATCAGGTAAAGCGAGCTTTTCATCAAATCATCCAGCGACTGTCTGCCCGCTCGTTCGGCGGTGAATTTATAGACCAGCCCAACCAGCATCGTCATCACCAGGAAGCAGACAAACAGCAAAAGATAAAACTGGATAAACAGCTTTTTCATTAAAAACCACCGAACAATCAATTTGTTAACTACATGGCTCTTACCTTAAGGGGCACGATGGTGGATTGACATCTCCACCAGCGCGCAGGCTCAGGAACGAGACCTGATCGCCATCCAGGGCATTATCCAGGCTGAGTATACGTGAAAACTACCCCGGCGTTTCCATGTCGCTATGAAAACAGGGTTTACTCCGGGTGACAACATTCAGCACGCGGACGTATGACATAAATCGCGCAGGAAGAAAGAAGCGAATGAATATTTTACACGTTATCTGGAGAGGTAAATGAGTGATCACGAAGATATGACCATGAGGAGTGGCGCAGTTGAGTATTCCGGGGGCATAGCACGGTGATTTGCAATCAATGAACGTTTTAGTGATGCCGTGCGGCATGACATCACTTCAGCTAACTCTTCGAGCGGGTATTTATATGTTTAAAATACGCGTCTTAATGGCAGAACGTCGCACCATTGTCTTTTATACTCCATGCCCTTAAATAACTTCCCAAGGGAGAATATGATTTTTTTATTTTCGCTCTGACAGATCTCTTTGGCTCGGGTGTAGTTCTCCCAGAGCAAAATACTTCCTGCCCCTATTTCATTGTATTGAGGGTCATACCCTCCGTTTATGTCATCGAAATAAATCCACTCGGGGCATTCAGACTTAAGAATTAAGTCAATTGCTATGATTTCTTTATTGATGGAAAGGGCGGAGCCAAAAATCATAGGTCTGAATTTTTCAATGGCATCAAGCAAATTTTTCCTGGGGAATGGTCGGATTTTTCCACTCCAGCGTGCATTAAATAACTTTATATATGCGTCGCTGATCATCTCTGATGAAAGACTTTGTATGTCTATTATTTCTCCGCCAAGTTTCAGAAAACGGTTTCGTTCACCATTTCTTTTCCTGATGGTTTTTTTGGAGAACTCTGGCTTCATATGACATATTTCATCATTTAATATTTTGTTGCCAAAGGAGTTAATGAACGAATTTTTCTGCAATGGGGATAGCTTTTTTGTTTTAAATGGCAAGGCCAATTTACAATCTGGTGCGCTTGGCAATATAATGTCTTCAAAAACAAACGGATATGATTTTGAGTAGAGACTCAGGGAATCGTTAACAGAGTAAGTTGACGAAACCACTGCGCCATTTTTTCTTTTGCAGAAAAACTTAATCTTTTTTTCTTGTTTAGCGGCCAGATAAGTCAGTACGTCTGGATGTGTGCATACACTCCCTCCATATATAGAGTAAGCATGGCTGTAAGTATTAAGGTCACACTCTTCCCATCCAAAAATGTAGCGTCTCACTGTCTTATCCAAATGTTACCCTGAGAAAGATGTATTTATACTCTGATAAATGATGCAACAAGTAAATCAACAAATGAGGGTTGTTTATAATGTGTTTAAGAGTCGATGCAAACAAAAACTTAGCATGCTATATATTCGTTCGTTGCCAGACTGTATTTCATTGAAAAAGTTCCCTGAGTTTGAGTTAAAAATAAACGATTTAGCTTTTGTCGCAAGTGGTGTTGATGAAAACGAAATGATCTGATGTAATAATAAACACTGTCAATTAGTGGATTGGTATTGTACTAATGGCTAAAGCTGATCACGTTACTCTTTTAGAATTCATGTGGATACACAATAAATTAAACGAAAGCTCAACAACGTGGGCTGATTTATGGATTGCACTCTTTATGTTGAAGGCTGAATGTAAAAGGGTCATATGTATAAAGTACAGTGATATTGAGAATAACCTTTTACATTTGTCCGCAACCCCAAAATTTGCGAAAAGGATCGTTAAACTGAATGATGTTGTTCGTAATTTAATTCAGCGTAGAAAAGAAAGATATCCTGATGATATTTATGTGTTTCAAAGCAAATCAAATCGAGTTAAGGGGAATGTAAAACCCGTGACCGCAACAGCCATGAACATGGCCCTGAAAGAAGCGGCAAAACACATAACCGGGAAAAACGTCAGCATGAAAAGTGCGCTAAATATCATTGGATCAGGGGCACGAAAAAGTGCGTACCCGCGCTTCTGTGTCCGGTGATCATCCAATGCTAACCCTTTGAAACCAGGGGAACCCCCAGTTTTGATGGCGTCAGGAAGACGCCGTACGCTTAAACGGTTTCGGATAACAACGTCATCAGGTTTCCCAGGCGTGGGGGGCGAACAGATAACCCTTGTTACGCACGGTTTTAATGCGGTACGGCTCCGTGGCGTTATCCAGCAGCTTCTTGCGCAGGCGCGAAATAGCGACGTCAACGCTGCGATCCATCCCGTCGTAACTGACTCCACGCAGGTTCTTCAGCAGAGCATCCCTGTCCATAATTTGCCCGGCATGGGTCGCCAGCTCCCATAGCAGGTCAAAATCAGCCGTGGAGAGGGCAATAAGTTCTCCGGAAAGCAGTACCTGACGGTTGATTGGATCGATGGACAACGTACCAAAACGCATGGCTTTATGCGGTGTCAGAGACGGAGCAGGCGCTTCACGCTCAATGCTGGCACGTTGACGCAAATGAAGACGCAAACGGGCAAGCAGCACGGCAGGAGGCGTGGTTTTCAAAATGTAGTCGCTGGCACCCATTTCCAGAGACAGGATATGGTTCATATCGCTGTCCAGAGAGGTCAGCAACACAATCGGGCCATCCCACTGGCTGCGCAAATCGCGGCAAAGCGTCATACCATCTTTACCGGGCAGCATGATATCCAGCAGCACCAGATCCGGGTTTTCTCGTACCACCACCTCTTCAGCGCGATCGCCGCGAGGCTCAACGATAACGTCCATATCATGCTTACCCAGATAGGCGGCGATCAATTGCCCGACTTCGGGTTCATCTTCAACATAAACAATCTTATTCATACAGCATCTGTTATCGCGAAAAAATCCAACATACACCGCACAACCTTAACCTTCCATTAATCTTTCAAAATTAACGTCAATTCCGCTATTCTGGGTTCATATTGTTATTTGATTGTTATGGGAAAAAGCATGGGACTGGTGATTAAAGCCGCGCTGGGGGCGCTGGTGGTGTTACTGATTGGTGTTCTGGCAAAAACGAAAAACTACTATATTGCCGGGCTGATCCCCCTGTTCCCGACCTTTGCGCTGATTGCGCACTATATTGTGGCTTCTGAACGGGGAACGGAAGCGCTGCGTGCCACCATTGTATTCGGCATGTGGTCAATCATCCCTTACTTTCTCTATCTGCTGTCGCTGTGGTATTTCACCGGGTTTCTGCGTCTCCCTCTGGCGCTGGGCGGGGCGGTCGTGTGCTGGAGCCTCAGCGCCTGGGTGTTGATCTTTTTCTGGAGCCGTTTCCACTAGCGCAGTGGGCGTCCACCGTCCACCGCGAATGTTCTGCCGGTGACGTAGCAGCTGGTGAGCAGGTAATCGACAAGATCGATCACCTCTTTTTCGCCGGGAGCGATTTTCATCAGCGATTTGTTCAGCGCCTGCTGGCGATACTCAGCGTCATCATTCTCGTTGAATAAAATCATCGCCGGGGCGATGGCGTTCACTTTGACCTCGGGTGCCAGCTTGCGGGCAAATGAGCGCGTCATATTATCCAGCGCGGCTTTACTGGCTGCATAGGCGATGTGCTTGTCGCTTCCTCGCTCTACGACATAATCGGTGAAATGGATAATATCACCAGCGGCATGGCCGTGGCCGCGCAGCAGATCCTGCAGGGCATGGTTCAGCAGATACGGGGCGTTAACGTGGATCTGCAGCATGCTGGAGAGCGTTTCGCTGAGCGGTATACCGGGCTGTTCCGCCTGCCATGCGCTGGCGTTATGGATGATTGCCCGCAGACCATCGGTCGTGGATTTCACCTTTTCGGCGAAGGCCAGAATGCCTTCATCGGTTGAAAAATCAGCCTGAATGCAGACAGCGCCGGCTTTTCGTAGCCCTTCAATAGAAGGATATTCCCGGCGGTAACTGATGATTACCGGATGGCGAAGGTTAAGAAAGTGATGGGCGAGGGCGAGGCCGATGCGACGGCCTGCACCCGTAATCAGTATTGGGCGTTGCTTATCGTTTCCCATCGTATTCTCCTTTTTCAGTTCAACAATGGGAAAGACAGTGCTATCCCATTAACATCCACGTGGCCGGTACGGCAGCAGCCAGCAACAGTCCGATAAAAGCCATTTCACGGCGCTTGAGCGCGTTCTCCAGCTGATGTGTGCGGCGTGCATAGATAAACACCAGCAGACCCGGCGCGTACAGCACCACCGACAGCAGCAGGTGCATAGGGCCGGAAGCATACAACAACCATAGCCCGTAAATACAGGCTCCGACACCAACGGCATAGTGCTCAGGGCGCGTGGCGATTTTTAACAAATACGCACCCACCAGGAAATAGGGTACCAGAATCATCTCAGAGGCGATGGTCAGCAGGGTGTTATAGTCTGAACCTGTGAGCCAGATCAGCACCAGACAGACCTGAACGCTGATGTTGGTCAGCCAGAGTGACGCAGATGGCGCACTGTTTTTATTCTGACGCGCAAATAAGCGCGGAAACGCTTTATGCGTGGCGGCAAGGTATGGCACTTCTGCGGCCATAATTGTCCAGCTCAGATATGCTCCGCTGACGGAAACAATCAGCCCGGCAGCAATCACCACATCGCCCCAGGAGCCGAGCATTTTCACCATCAATCCAGCCATCGACGGGTTACGCATTTCTGCCAGCTCAGGACGTGCAACCACACCCAGCGACAGCAGCGTCACCAGCAGATAAACGCCCAGTGCCGCCAGTACGGCCAGCAGGGTGGCACGACCCACATCGCGCTTGTTGCGTGCGCGCGCGGAAACCACGACCGCACCTTCAACGCCGATGAACACCCACAGGGTAATCAGCATCGTGTTTTTCACCTGCTCCCAGACGGGTACACCCAGCGCGATACCGGTGAAATCAAGCTTAAACACGTCAAGACGGAACGCAATAAACGCCAGCACGATAAACAGACCGAGAGGAACCAGCTTAGCCAGTGTTGCCACCAGGTTGATGCTGGCGGCCGTCTGGACACCGCGTAAAACCAGCCAGTGAACGACCCACAGGAGTACCGAGGCACCCACAATAGACTGCCAGGTATTACCATCACCGAAAAAACGCAGTTCAGGGGTATCGGTAAAGAAACTGAGCGCCGAGAAAACGATCACCAGGTAGGAGACGTTAGCGATCACCGCGCATAGCCAGTATCCCCATGCGGAACAGAAGCCAATCAGTTCCCCGAAGCCTTCACGGGCATAGGTGAAAATACCGCCATCCAGATCCGGGCGAATGCGGGTGAGCAGCAGCATGGCGAATGCCAGCAGCAATATTCCGGCCCCCGTGATGCCCCAGCCAATGAGTAACGCAGCAGGGCTTGCGACTGCCGCCATATTCTGCGGCAAACTGAATACACCTGCACCCAGCATTGAGCTTAAAACGAGTGCAGTTAAAGCACTCAGGCCAAGTTTCTTTTCCATTGGCTTCCTGTTATGAAAAGTCCAAATCCAGAATAATTATTTCGCACAGGCGCATAAAAATGGTGGATCACACTAAGGCGCGGGATTTTACGGAGTGTCACGAAAGCATGCAATGACGTGCGGCAGAAATTCAAAGAAAAGTTACAAAAAAAGGCGGCATTGCGCCGCCTTCGTTAAATGGTTTTATTACTTGTACAGATCGGCACTGATGGTGACGTTGTTACCACGTTCCTGCCATTGGCGGGTGATGTGGTAATATTTAGCCCCTTTCTTCGCAGCACGCTTCGCCACCTGGTAAGAGACTTCCGTCATGTTACCGTAGTTGCCGGTAAACTTGATGCTGTCGAATGGTACCATCTGAGCCGCTGTGGTTTTGTTCAGCTCTTCAATTTTGGTACCGTCTGGCAGGGTAACAGAGTAGCGACCACCTTTAGTGGATTGTGTTTCAAAGAAACGGCCCACTTCAGCACTTGGTGCTGCAGAGGTTGCTACGCCAGGAATTTCAACTTTCTTCGCTTCTTCGCCGCCTTTCGCTATTGCCGCGCGGCCTGCATCAGAGTCAGCCGGGATGGCATCCGGGCTTTGCAGAACGCGTTTTTTCGCATCTTCTTTATAGACGAACGCGGTAATACGCTGGTTGCCGCCCTGGTTAGCATCGACCTGGCGCACGATGTAGAAAGAGTAAGCCCCTTTCTCTTTCGCGGCTTTGGTGATGGCATCGTTCACTTCAGGCTGGCTGCGATAGAAACCCTGAACGGTAACGGTATCGTATGGTTCCAGTTCAATCGCCTGATCTTTTGGCAGCTCAACGATGCCGTTAATCACACGATTTTTCGGCGCATCAGCTTTTGGCGCATTGTCTTTAAACAGCGCGATGGTGACACGCTGGTTACCGCTGTTGCCATAATCAGACTGGTCAACGACGTAAAACGAGGCCGCACCATTTTTATCGGCGGCTTTTGATGCGGCGGCGACGGCATCGCCAATGGAGTTATAACGACCCACAATGACCGTATGGTCAAAAGGTTTTAACGCTGCCGCTTGCTCCGGCGTTAACTCTGTCGCGGCATTCGCAGACAGGGCGGTCGCAGAAAGAAGTGCGGACGCCAGGAGTGTGTTCTTAAGCTTCATAAAAATAATCCTTCGCCTTGCGCAAACCATGTACTGGTATTGTTGTTTATTTGAGACGGTCCCGATTATGGCATTTAAAACCCGTCGCTGTCTGCGCCATTTTTCACAGCCAGTGCTTACCGGATGACAAGATTCGATAACATTTGGTGATATGTTGAAAAAACAGACGTTTGACAAGTAAAACTGATAAAGCTTATGACTTTTACAAGTTAATTTAATGTTAATAAGTTGATCTCTTATGGCGCTATATCATGTTTTTACCGCTTCGCTTGCACGTTTTATCGGTTCCAGCGCTGAATTTAAGGTAAATATCTCTGTCAGCGACGCCGATCACTTATTTTTCACAGATAAAGTAAGAAATAGTGTTTTCTGGCGGTAGATCACGGGCGCTATTTTCAGTAGGTTATAGAAAGTTTGTTACTGTTTTATTTTCCGGGGTTAATCATGTGTCGTCGCTCTCATGCTGGCGAAAATTGATACAAACCACGGGCGTTTATCGACAAACCATCATCAAAAACCGATGGAAGGGAAAACTATGCGTATTGGGGTACCAAAAGAACGGTTTGCCAATGAAACCCGCGTAGCGGCAACACCGAAAACGGTGGAGCAACTGCTTAAACTGGGTTTTACCGTCGCAGTTGAAAGCGGCGCGGGCAAACTGGCGAGTTTTGACGACGAGGCCTTTATTCAGGCGGGTGCGGAAGTGGTGGACGGTGCTGAAGTCTGGCTGTCTCCCGTCATTCTGAAGGTGAATGCAC
Source organism: Enterobacter sp. LM3 (assembly GCF_046622475.1). Classification (NCBI taxonomy): domain Bacteria; kingdom Pseudomonadati; phylum Pseudomonadota; class Gammaproteobacteria; order Enterobacterales; family Enterobacteriaceae; genus Enterobacter; species Enterobacter sp. LM3. The sequence goes on from NZ_JBJURN010000006.1 coordinate 164,826, forward strand.
CGGAAGAGAGTGAGATTGAACTGCTGAATCCAGGCACGACGCTTGTGAGCTTCATCTGGCCTGCGCAAAATCCTGAGCTGATGGAGAAGCTGGCGGCACGCGGTGTGACCGTGATGGCGATGGACTCTGTACCGCGTATTTCGCGCGCACAGTCTCTGGATGCCCTGAGCTCAATGGCAAACATCGCGGGTTACCGCGCTATTGTTGAGGCGGCACATGAGTTTGGCCGCTTCTTTACCGGTCAAATCACCGCTGCGGGTAAAGTACCTCCGGCGAAAGTGATGGTGATTGGTGCGGGCGTGGCAGGTCTTGCAGCGATTGGCGCGGCAAACAGCCTGGGCGCTATTGTTCGTGCATTTGATACCCGTCCGGAAGTGAAGGAACAAGTGCAAAGTATGGGTGCTGAGTTCCTTGAACTGGACTTCAAGGAAGAAGCGGGCAGCGGTGATGGCTACGCGAAGGTGATGTCCGAAGCCTTTATCAAAGCGGAAATGGAACTCTTTGCCGCACAGGCAAAAGAGGTCGACATTATTGTCACCACGGCGCTTATCCCAGGTAAACCGGCACCGAAGCTGATCACTCGTGAAATGGTTGACTCCATGAACCCGGGAAGCGTGATTGTTGATCTGGCGGCGCAAAACGGTGGTAACTGTGAATACACCGTACCGAACCAGGTGACCACCACCGCCAACGGTGTCAAGGTGATCGGTTATACCGACCTGCCTGGCCGTCTGCCAACGCAGTCTTCTCAGCTGTACGGTACCAACCTCGTTAACCTGCTGAAACTGCTCTGCAAAGAGAAAGACGGTAATGTCGTTGTTGATTTTGACGATGTCGTGGTGCGTGGCGTCACGGTTGTGCGCGAAGGTGAAATTACCTGGCCTGCACCACCTATTCAGGTTTCAGCTCAGCCTCAGGCTGCACCAAAAGCGGCTCCAGAGCCAAAAGAGCCCGCTAAGCCAGCTTCTCCGTGGCGTAAATACGCAATCATGGCGCTGGTGATTATTCTGTTTGGCTGGCTGGCCAATGTCGCGCCGAAAGAGTTCCTCGGTCACTTTACCGTCTTCGCGCTCTCCTGCGTGGTGGGTTACTACGTCGTGTGGAACGTGTCCCATGCGCTGCATACGCCGCTGATGTCGGTCACCAACGCCATCTCGGGGATTATCGTGGTGGGTGCGTTGCTGCAAATTGGGCACGGCGGCTGGATTAGCTTCCTGAGTTTTGTCGCGGTGCTGATCGCCAGTATCAATATTTTCGGTGGTTTCACCGTGACTCAGCGCATGCTGAAAATGTTTCGTAAAGGCTAAGGGGTAGCATATGTCTGGAGGATTAGTCACAGCCGCATACATTGTTGCTGCAATCCTGTTTATTTTCAGTCTGGCGGGACTTTCCAAACACGAAACGTCTCAGCAGGGTAATAACTTTGGTATCGCCGGGATGGCGATTGCGCTGATTGCCACTATCTTCGGGCCGGACACCGGTAACGTTGCGTGGATCCTGGTGGCGATGATCATCGGTGGCGCAATTGGTATTCGTCTGGCGAAACGCGTTGAGATGACCGAGATGCCGGAGCTGGTGGCGATCCTGCACAGCTTCGTGGGTCTGGCGGCGGTACTGGTGGGCTTCAACAGCTATCTGTATCACGAAGCGGGCATGGAGCAGATTCTGGTCAACATTCATCTGACCGAAGTGTTCCTCGGCATCTTTATCGGTGCCGTGACCTTCACCGGTTCGATTGTTGCATTCGGCAAACTGCGCGGGAAAATCTCGTCTAAACCGCTGATGCTGCCAAACCGTCATAAGCTGAACCTGGCGGCGCTGGTCGTATCATTTGTACTGCTGGTGATCTTCGTGCGTACCGAAAGCGTAGGTACTCAGGTGCTGGCATTGCTGGTGATGACCATTATTGCGCTGGCGTTTGGCTGGCACCTGGTGGCTTCCATTGGTGGTGCAGATATGCCAGTGGTGGTCTCAATGCTGAACTCCTACTCCGGTTGGGCGGCAGCAGCGGCAGGTTTTATGCTGAGCAACGACCTGCTGATCGTCACCGGTGCGCTGGTGGGTTCTTCCGGTGCGATCCTGTCTTACATCATGTGTAAAGCGATGAACCGTTCGTTTATCAGCGTTATTGCCGGCGGTTTCGGTTCTGATGGTTCTTCTACCGGTTCTGATGACGAAGTGGGCGAACACCGTGAGATCAACGCCGAAGATACTGCGGATATGCTGAAAAACTCACACACCGTCATCATCACCCCAGGCTACGGCATGGCGGTGGCGCAGGCTCAGTACCCGGTAGCGGAAATCACCGAGAAACTGCGTGCGCGGGGTATCAAGGTTCGCTTTGGTATTCACCCGGTTGCAGGTCGTCTGCCTGGTCACATGAACGTACTGCTGGCTGAAGCGAAAGTGCCTTACGACATCGTGCTGGAGATGGATGAAATCAACGATGATTTCACCGATACCGACACCGTACTGGTTATTGGTGCCAACGACACCGTTAACCCGGCGGCACAGGACGATCCGCGCAGCCCAATCGCTGGTATGCCGGTTCTGGAAGTGTGGAAGGCGCAGAACGTGATTGTCTTCAAACGCTCCATGAACACCGGTTATGCAGGGGTTCAGAACCCGCTGTTCTTCAAAGAGAACACTCACATGCTGTTTGGCGATGCCAAAGCCAGCGTGGATGCGATTCTGAAAGCGCTGTAAGTTGTGTCGATGTGAAAAAGCCGCCAGATTTGGCGGCTTTTTTTACTGGCGGCTACCGGACGTTATGGCTCAATCGTCCTCTGGATCGTCCAGTTCAACCGGAGTCTGGTATTGATCCGGCTTGATGACCAGCAGGTCGCAGCGCAGATGGTCGATTACCTGTTCGGCAGTATTCCCCAGGAAGGCGGCGGAAATACCGGTGCGGCCAATGGTACCCAGTACCACAATCCCGGCCTGCAGGTGTTCTGCTAAATCCGGGATCACTTCTTCAGGCAACCCTTTTTCCACGTGCGTCATTTTTTCATCAATACCGAATTTCTGGCGCAACGCTTTCATCGCCAGCAGGTGCTGACCACGGATCGCATCGTTATAGACGCTCGGATCAAATTCAGGCAGTTCAATCGCAATATTGATCGGGGTGACCGGATAAGCCCCCACCAGATGCACTTCGGTGTGGTTAACCTGTTCGGCAAGCTGCAGTGTCTCTTTCACCAGCTTTTCGTTCAGTGAATTATGATAATCCTCTTCGCTCGCCAGGTTTACAGCCACGACGGCTTTACCCCCTTCAGGCCACGGCTGGTCTTTCACCATCCAGACCGGGCATGGGCATTTACGCAACAGGTGCCAGTCGGTAGGCGTGAAAATTACGGATTCCAGTTTGTCGTGCTGGTGCGCCATTTTCAGCAGCAGGTCGTGCCTATCGGCAATAATTTCCTGAATAATGGCTTCGAAAGGTCGGTTGTGCCAGACCACTTTAATATCGATAGGGACACCCGCTTCGAGGTAGTATTTCGCCTGCTCGCGGATCCACGCAGTACGTTGACTGATCACTCCCTGACGCATAGCCGTACGCTCGTCAGGCGACAGAAGGGTGGTCATCTCGTATGAGAAGTCATAGATCGGCAAAAACGCTTTGATTTTGCCACCAATCCGTTGATGTAAATACACAGCACGCCGTAACGCGGGTTGATCGTCCTGGTTAGGATCGATGGCCACCAGCATATTTTGATACTTTGCCATACAGGTCTCCTTACAACTGTCACCACAGTCTGTAAGTAAAAGAGTAACCTATATATCTTGAATCAAACAGGGGGGAAGTTTTTGCCAGATCAATAAATCACTAAAATTTATTGGTAATTCTTGAGTTGCACTGATTTCAAAGGCATTTCTTCGTGTTCGTAACGCTCTGGGGGCGTGATGGGGGCAAACCGGTCGTAATTCTGTTGGTTATGATAGTCACCTGGTCCTTGTCCATATCGCCGATCCATTTGGCATAAACTACGTAAACCCTCCTGGAATCCTCATGACCCATTTGAGTAGCAATAAAGGAAGGGTTGGCCCCTGCCGAAAGAGACCAGCATGCATAAGTGTGCCTGGACTGGTATGGGTGACGTTCGCGAATTCCCGCTCGGCGTAAACCCTGCTTCCATCCATAGGATATAGCGTTTTTGGAAAAATAACCCACTTTCCTGCACTATGAGAACACGATCACAACAAAAGGCGACCTTTTTGCAGCAGGGCATTGCAAAGGTCAATTAAACAGCATACATTTCATGTAAATATAATATCGTCGTCCATAGCTTTGATTGTCGACACAAAGAATTCAAGCCCGAGGTCAACGCTTTGGGCTTTTCATTTATGGATTAGTTTTACGATCGCTTGATATTATTATTTCTTCTTGTCAGTGAAGTGGTTTGTAGCAACTGTTGTGCCGATCGTAAGAGCCACACCAGCAATAGATTTTACAATTGTTCCAGCGTTTTCAGCTATTGCCTTTGTGCATCCAGGACATAATTCTTCATCGTATGCTTTTCCGCCTTTAGCATAATCATCGCAGCCAGGTGTCCGGCAAGCATAAAGAATCCCATGACATTCCGGGCACTCACATTTATCACGCTGGAAAGTGTTTTCTTCGATGATGAATGGGCTAACAGTCTCACGGCAATGACCGCAAATGCCTGCATGTTTAATAGCCATAAAATTTCCTCGTGATAGTTTAGATAGCGATCTTATCGGCCTGTTTAGCAGGAGATTTAATCAAATTTTTTTATGGACTCGCTCTGCAGGTTTTTTCTTAGGGTTGCCAATTGGCGACCTTTTTTATTTCTCAACACAGCACCCGTGCTCAGCGAGGTGAGAGCATACATCGCATGGAAAAAATAACCACTGGTGCTGCCTACAGCCCCGAGCAGTGGAACGCTATCCCATGCCCCGATGGTGTTGGGTATGACGAGTGCATCGCGAAGATGATCCTGCCGATCAGCGCCAGTAATAGTGTCGGCCTGTTCATGGTGCTCGGCGGCTGATCATTACGCCATTCTGACGGGAATCTGACAAACCTGTGTAATAATGACCCAAAAATTAACGGGAATGACAGGTGATGGGATTTCAATATTGGTTCACGGTATGTGCAATTTTTCTGACCTGCCCCTTTATGTTTGTTCAATCGATTATCTTTTTGCGACGAGGTGTCTACACCAAAACCTTCAAGGGGACGATGCGCTGGCAGGTGAGTTTGACGATTATGTCGTGCTTAATTGCTGCGACGAATCCGGGAATTGTGAAACTGGAGAGAGGCGTGGGAGCTACGAAAAATGGGCGTGGTTTTAGGGGTGTTAAATGAACTGATATACTCCGCTATTGTCTGGTAATGGATTTATCATGTCGTTGATATTACAATAATTTATTGAATATTGATGGATAAAAAAGCCAGATCAATAAATTACTGAAATTTATCAATCTGGCATCAGTCATGCGGTGGTTTTATGCCACGTTGCGGGAGTTTCCGGCGAGTACCGCCAGCGCTTCACCGTTTTCGATGGTGATGTATTTACCTTTAACGGCCAGCATGCCGCTTTTCTGGAAACGACCCAGCAGACGGCTGATGGTTTCAACGGTCAGGCCCAGGTAGTTACCAATATCGCCACGCGTCATGGTCAGGCGGAACTCACGCGGGGAGAAACCACGCTCGGCGAAACGGCGGGAGAGGTTATAGATAAACGCAGCCAGTCGCTCTTCTGCATTCTTTTTGGAAAGCAGCAGGATCATGTCCTGATCGCCTTTGATCTCACCGCTCATCAAACGCATCATCTGCTGGCGCAGGTTAGGCATTTTTCCGGACAGGTCATCCAGCGTTTCAAACGGGATCTCGCAAACCATTGAGGTTTCCAGCGCCTGAGCAAAGCTCGGGTGATGGCCAGTACCGATGGCGTCAAAGCCGACCAGGTCGCCCGCCAGATGGAAGCCGGTGATTTGCTCATCACCTTGTTCAGTGATGGTGTAGCTTTTAATGGTGCCAGAACGGATAGCATAGAGCGATTTCAGTTCGTCTCCCGCTTTAAACAGCGTCTGCCCTTTCTGAATAGGCTTTTTGCGCTCGATGATATTATCAAGCTGATCGAGTTCATGCTCATTCAGGGTAAACGGGATACAGAGCTGGCTGATGCTGCAATCCTGACAATGGATAGCACAACCGCCAGACTGAATGCGTCGTATAATTCGCTTTTCTGGGATCATAGGTTTGCTCAAGCCTTAATTGATATTAGTCAATTTTAACATCTTTTTGGTAAGTACGTAAGCCTGACAAACCACCAATAAGAACAAGAGACGACAACGTGTTGCCATCTTCTTGAAATTCCACAGCTTGATTATGGATTTTTAGCCTAACTGGAAGAAAATTAAGCACAAAAAGCCTGGAGTCTACAGCAGAAGATACCCTTCGTGGCGCAGCAACCACTCTTTCCGCTGCACGCCACCGGCATAGCCCGTCATGGTGCCGTTACGGCCAATAACGCGATGGCAGGGCACGACGATACTGACGGGGTTGGAACCATTCGCGGCACCCACCGCGCGCGCCGCACCTGCGCGACCTAACTGCTCGGCGAGCTGGCCATAGTGCATGACATGCCCGCAGGGAATGCTGCGCAGTGCCTGCCATACCTCACGCTGGAAGGGGGTTCCCGCCGTGGCGGTTGGCAGGGTGTCGATGATGCTGAGGTCGCCCTCAAAATACGCCGTGAGCTTATCGCTCAGTCCACCCGGATTGGTGGCGCTGATGCGCTCATAGCCCTGAGTACGATAATGAATATCGAGCAGCTCTTCCATGCGGTTGCTGTGCTCTTCCCATTCGACAGCGCGCAGGCTGAACTGCTCGTCCGCGATAACCCACAGCGGCCCAAGCGGCGTCGCAATTTTGTCTTCGAGTAATCTCAGCATCAATATTCCTTTAGTGCAGCCCCGGGTATATCCCCGGTCCAGTCGGCAGGCCGACAAGATACCATGTCACCCGCATTATCAGCCATACCCCTAAAAAGATAAGCGGATAGGGCAAGAGCAGCGAATAGTAGGTACCCCGTTTTGCTTCGGGTTTATCGCGTTGCAGGAAACCTAAACTAAAAACTATCGGGAAGGGTACCCGGCAACAGGAACGCAATCTGACCTTTTTCAGGACGAAAATCTTCAATCAGGACAACACCTTTCAGGTTTTTCCAGCGTGGAAAATCACCTTCCAGTTCTGAACTGTCAAGCACGTACGATTGATGGACTTCAATGCGGCCATGTCCCTGATCAATCTTGCTCTGTTCAGATACTTTGCGTATTTTATTTTTATATTAATTTTTTTAAATTTAATATAATTTAATTGACGTTTAATTATATTTAAATTGTGCCGCATCATGAGTGGTGGCATATTAATTTAATATTAATAAATCGAATGAGGCATGAGAAAACAGTCTGATTTTCTATGGTGAGTATAGGGCTCGGAAAATTTTATCTGCGTGGTTGCTTGCTGTTTTTCTTTACTTCCCTTTCGTTAATAAAAACATTTATCTGGTGATGAATAAACATAAATAAGGAATGCATTATGTGTAAAAAGTCGCTTTGCGCGTTGTTTATTGGCAGTCTGCTCGCGGGGGGCATGTCATCCGCTTTCGCAACAGATACGGGGACAGTCACTTTTAACGGGAAGATTATTGACGATACTTGTGATGTCACCGTAAACAGTACGGACGCTAACGGTACCGTTACGTTTAAAGACGTCTATCCTTCGGCATTTACTGCTGATGATTCTGTTGGCGATTCCCAAACATTCGATATTGCGTTGACGGGTTGTGATACCAATATCGACAAAATCAATCTGAAGTTTAATGGTACAACCGTCACCAGTAAGACGAGCGTGCTGAAAACAACAGGAGTCGCCACTAATGTGGGGGTCCGTCTGGTTAACTGGGCGGGGGCCGATGTTCTGTTTGACAATTCAGAGCCTGCATCAACATCGGATAAAACCGTGAAAGGCACCGGAGCGGCGACCTTCACTTATACGGCGAAGGTCGTACAGGTAGGGTCGGTTAAACCGACTGCCGGTGATTATACCGCGCAGGCAACTTATACGCTGCTTTATCGTTAAAGTATTGTAAGTATCTGGCTGATATCCAGTCAGATATTCCTGATGACCGGGAACCATTTATGAAGTGGAATATTGCAGCCATTGCTGGTGTTATTTTATTCGCCAGTTCGGCCCAGGCTGGTGTTGTGCTCGGTGGCACCCGGGTTATCTATCCTGCCGATCAGGCAGAAGTCCAGATATCTTTAAAAAATAAAGATAACGATGAACGCTATTTAGTTCAAAGTTGGGTGAGCAATGTTGATGACAGCAAAGCCCCCTTCGTTATTACGCCTCCGATTTATAAGCTAGAAGAGGGGCGTCAAACATTATTACATGTGGTCTATACCGGTAACGGCAGCGCGTTACCACAGGATCGCGAATCGCTCTTCCTGGTAAATGTGAAATCAGTATCGGCTATTCCAGAATCACTGAAAAATAAAAACACATTACAGTTTGCCATAAAAACACGCGTTAAGCTGTTTTGGCGTCCAGGAAAATTAAATGGCTACGATGCGAAAACCGCCTGGGAAAAAATCCAGTTTCACCGCCAGGGTAATCAACTGATAGCGAAAAACCCAACACCTTATTATATCACGTTTGGTCAGTTGACTGTAGGTGGCAAAGCCGTTGTTCCGTCGGATGAAAAAAACACACCATCGGCTATCAGTATGATGGTGGCACCATTAAGTGAACAGCATTTTACTTTATTAGCGGGTAGTACCGGCAATGCTGAGTGGACTGCCATCAACGATTTTGGCACAGAAACAGTATCTCATAAGCAGTCATTGTAATTGGATGAAATAAATGGAATTTAATAAGAGAATTTTATCATGCCTGCATCGCGACCAGTTCGAACATGGGTCCTGAATGCTATTGTATTCAGTTTATATTCAGTCTGTAGCTCAGTATTCGCTGAGGACTATTTCAATCTTAGCGTTCTGGAAACCGATTCTCCGCTTGAAAATACTGGTGCCATTGAATCCTATTTGAAAAATAATGGTCTGACACCAGGGCGTTATCTGACAAGTATTATCTGGGATCAAGATAAGATTGCCAAAAAAAATCTGACGTATGTTTTATCGCCGGATAAAAAGAAATTAATTCCACAACTCACCAAAGGTGAATTGCGCCAGTTTGGTGTGAAAGTCGATACGGTCAAAACATTCGCTTCGTTCGCGGATAATGACGTCATCGGGGATATCGCCGATTATCTTCCCGAAGCCAGCTATGATTTTAGTCCTGATACGCAAACCCTGCATTTACGCATTCCGCAAATTTATCGTAATGTCGCCGCAGTGGGTGAAGTGGACCCGCAAGAGTGGGATGAGGGTATACCGGTGCTATGGTCGAGTTACTATATTTCCGGTTCTCGCCAAAAAAACGGCAGTAATACGGATAATTCGCAATGGATGAGTGCGAACTCTGGTCTGAATATAGGGCCGTGGCGGCTGCGTAACAACAGTACCTGGGAAAATAGCAATGGCTGGGAGTCAATCAGCACCGTGTTACAGCGCGATATTAAAGCGCTGAAAAGCCAGTTTGAGTTGGGCCAGACTTATACCGACGGCGAGTTGTTCGACAGCGTGCAGATGACAGGCGCGAAGATAGAAACCGACATCAGTATGTTGCCCAGTAGTCAGCAGGGTTTTGCGCCTGTGGTGCGCGGTATTGCGAACAGCGACGCGAAGGTGACGATCAAGCAAAATGGTTACACTATTTACCAGACCTATGTTTCCTCCGGGCCTTTTGAGATCCGTGATTTAAGCCAGGTAACCGCTGGCGCGGATCTGGAGGTTACCGTTCAGGAAGCCGATGGTTCAGAGCATAGTTTTATTCAGGCCAGTTCGTCCGTACCGGTACTGCAGCGTGAAGGGGCGCTGAAATACAGCATCGCGGCGGGACGTTACCGCGATGTCGATGGTGGCGAGGAGCCGGACTTTGCGCAGGCGACGGTGATTTACGGCCTGCCTTACGGCATTACCGTCTACAGTGGTTTACTCGGCGCATCAATGTATCGCTCGGGCCTTGTGGGGATCGGTGCGGATTTACACAACTTAGGCTCTGTCTCAATGGATGTGACTGCGGCGAAAGCGTCATTAGGCGATGAGGGCGACTCGCAAGGGCTATCATGGCGTGCGCAGTATGCAAAGGATTTCCCCATTACCAACACCACGGTGACACTGGCGAGCTACCGCTATTCAACTTCCGGGTTCTACACCTTCCAGGAGGCGATCGACCGACGCGACAACAAACAGTATGACGATGATGACAGCATTTACAGCTATCGGAACACCAATAACCGTCGCAGTCGTTTGCAGGTGAATTTATCACAGTCGGTTGGGGAGTGGGGGTCCGTGTATATGAATGCCTACCAACAAGATTACTGGTATATGGAGGGGCATGAGCGGAGTGTAAGCATGGGATATAGCACGACCTGGGCAGGCACCAACTGGTCAATCAACTATAGCCTGACGAAAACGCCCTCAACGGATGACGACCATCAGCTCTCTTTAACGTTGAATATTCCTCTTTCTCGTTGGCTACCCGATGCCTGGGCAACCTATAGCCTGAACAGCTCGAAGAATAGCAATACATCGCATCAGGTAGGGATCAACGGGACGGCGCTGGCGGACAATAATCTGAGCTATAACCTGCAGCAGAGCTATACCGATAATAATATTGGCTATGGCGGCTATCTTTCAGGTCGTTACCGTGCCTCTGTCGGGGAGTTCAGTTCTGGTTATAGCTATCAGGGGGATAACCGTCAGTGGAACTACAGCGCACAAGGGTCAATTGTCGCGCATCCTAACGGGATCACGCTGGGGCGCTCACTGCAGGATGCCTTTGCTGTGGTGCATATTAACGATGGCGCGAATGTCAAAATTCAGGGTGGGCAAGGGATTTATACCGACCGCTGGGGCAATGCAATAGTGCCGACATTAACCAACTATCGCCATAATTCGGTGGTGGTCAACACGCAGGAGCGTAGCGATCTGGATATTCAGGAGCCTTCTCTGGATGTCGTGCCGACCAAAGGCGCGGCAGTGGCGGCCAATTTCACCGCACGGAGCGGCAAACGGGTGTTGCTGACGCTTAAACGTGGTCAGGGTTTTGTGCCGTTTGGCGCGATATTAAGCATGGCGGGGACGACGTCCATCGTCGGGGACGATGGCGAAGTGTATGTTACCGGTTTGAAAGGGGCACAGTCGTTTTCCGTGCAGTGGGGAAACTCACCAGATACGCAATGTGAAGGACAGGTGCAGGTACCTGAAGAGGCTAGCGCTCGAATCCTGCTTATTGCGACGACGTGTCAATCATTCAGGGATGAATCATGAAAAAGAGAAAATCGGCATTTTATCTTTATCATATAGTGTGGGTAATAGGTGCCTGGTTTAGTCAATCGGCGTGGGCTATCTGTGAAGTCTACACAGGGGTAATTTCTGACGCTGATTTTTCTATTCCCCCGTTAGTCGTGAATAGCGATGCAGCGATTGGCACAATCCTGTATTCGCAAGATATAACGATGCCTAACGTTTATTTGCGCTGCAATGCAATTGGTGATATTTATCAAGGGTATACGGTGTTAACTGATGCCGATCATGTGACGAATGCGCCAGCGGCAAATACTTATGCGACGAATGTCCCCGGAATAGGTATCCGTTCGGGGTGGGCAAATGACGGAGGTGCTCTCGATCCCGGCAACCTGCTGACGCCCTGGCATAAAGGCACTTCGACGGTGGGTGCTATGGGGTATAACTTTACACTCAATGCGGCGATACAGGTTGTGGTGACTGGCCCAGTATCTTCTGGCACATTAGATACTTCCCGACTGGTAGCCGACTGGAAATACGACAATCTGGTTGTTGGCAAATTACGTTTTAGCGCGTCCAGTGTTAATGTGCAGGCGAATACGTGTACATTGGCCGAAAAGAATATCACCGTACCATTAATGCCCATTTCGACGGATGATTTTGACAATAAGCTTTCGGCGGTGGTTTCGGATGATAGTTTTCGTATTCAGTTAGATAAATGCGAAGCCGGGATTAAAGTGGATTATAAATTTACCACTTCAGGCTCTACCGGCGTCAGCAATAGCAATATCCTGAGCATTGCGAGCGGATCCGGCGCGGCAGAAGGCGTAGGGATTCAGATTCTGGATAGTAACAACACGGTGGTGCAATTTGACACTGAATATGAGGCGGCGGCGCAAACGACAAAAAATCAGTCGGTTTCTATTCCGCTAAAAGCACGCTATATACAGACAGGCACCGTGAAAGGTGGTGATGTCAACGCGGTGGCGACGTTTGAAATATACTACCGTTAAGTCATTCGGCCTGTCGACAGCCAGGCCATGTATCTTCCTCAGTTTCATAACCTTCTTATGCGTTTTCTAACGCGTTACGAAGCGTTCTTTTGGTTAAAAAGCACGCGTGATCTCACTCTGCTCCGCGGGGCAGTTATTATAAGCAGCCAGAAGAGAGGTTTAGCCATCGCTCACTGAATTGTTAATAACACGGTTCAGAAGAGAGGGCAGAAAAATAATATTAGCGTAAGATTTAAATAATAAAAAAACGGAGTCTGCCCGACATCAGGCAGACTCTATAGTACACACAGCAGTACGTCCTTTACGGGTCCCACATGTTTTATTCCTGAGGTAGGTTTAATAAGTTATAACAGCTTTTCTTCAAAATGAAAGGACGCAGAGTGATTGATTTCACGAAATTTTAACTTAAATTCTCCCATTTAATGTCTGCTGAAATTTTAGTTAAGTTTGGTTTAAATATTAATCCTGATTATTTTATATATTCATCAGGTTAATATTTGTGCAACCTCTCTGCAGAGGTACCTGTTATTGAGGCCCACGTCCGGCACAGGTATAGTACAGGCTCAGATGTAGCCGGAGGATTTCCATGAGCCCTGACGACAAATCACTTTTTCTTGATGCCGTAGAGGATGTCCAGCCTCTGAAACGCTGCACGGATATTCACTGGCAACAGAGCCGTAACACGCGGGTGCGTCAGGAGGTGGATACCGAGCAGCTCGATAACTTCTTAACGCTGGGGTTTCTGGAACTTCTGCCGATTGAGGAGCCGCTGGCGTTTCAGCGGGAAGGGGTTCAGCAGGGCGTTATTGATAAACTACGCTCAGGTAAATACTCCCGCCAGGCCAGCTTAAACCTGTTACATCAGCCTGCAGAGCGCTGCCGTCAGATGCTGTTTGCTTTTATCCGCCAGGCCGGACGTGACGGATTACGCAATCTGGTTATCATTCATGGAAAGGGGCGCGAGCAGAACTCACACCCCAATGTGGTACGCAGCTATCTGGCACGCTGGTTACCCGAGTTCGACGATGTTCTCGCTTTTTGTGTGGCGCAGCCCCACCACGGTGGTAGCGGGGCATGTTATGTCTCACTACGAAAATCTGATGAAGCAAAACAAGATAACTGGGAACGTCACGCCAAGCGCAGCCGCTAATGAATGATGATTGCGGGCGATGCGATCGCCCGCGTCAGACTCAGAAGGTTTCCCAGTTGCTGTCGGTGGAATGTGTACTTGCCGTTGCCGGGCGCAATAGCTGTGGCGTTTTTACATTTGTCGGGCGAGGTGCGGCAGCTTTTTCTTTTCCGTTCAGACGAAATGCTGCCACAGCAAGGCGAAGCTGCTCGGACTGATCTTCCAGCGCCGCTGCCGCCGTAGCGGACTCTTGTACCAGCGCGGCGTTTTGCTGTGTGACGCTGTCCATCTGCGAAACCGCAAGACTCACCTGTTCAATACCGCGACTCTGCTCATCGGATGCGGATGAAATCTCACCCATAATATCGGTCACACGGGTAACGGCTGCGACAATCTCTTTCATGGTTGCGCCCGCTTCACTGACCTGGTCAGAACCGGTATTGACCCGGCTGACGGAGTTATCAATAAGCCCTTTGATCTCTTTTGCCGCCTGCGCGCTGCGGCTGGCCAGCGTGCGTACTTCACCTGCAACCACCGCAAACCCACGCCCCTGTTCCCCTGCGCGGGCCGCTTCTACCGCAGCGTTGAGGGCCAGAATGTTGGTCTGGAAGGCAATACTGTCAATCACGCCGGTAATGTGCGCGATTTGCTGCGAGCTGTCGGCAATCTCGGTCATGGTACGGACAACGTTATCCACCACGTGACCACCGCGGGCAGCGGTTTCCGATGCATTTTTCGCCAGCAACGTGGCCTGACGGGCGTTGTCGGAGTTCTGTTTGACCGTGGCGGTTAACTCTTCCATGCTGGCGGCAGTCTCTTCCAGCGAAGCGGCCTGCTGTTCGGTGCGGGCGGAGAGGTCATTGCTCCCGGCGGCAATTTCACCTGCACCAGTGTAGATGGAATCGGTGCTGCCACGTACGGCGCTGACCGTGCTCACCAGCGATTGCTGCATCTCATGCAGGCCGACAGCCAACTGGCCCATTTCGTTACGGCTCCCCAGGGCAATGTCATGTGTCAGATCACCGCCTGCAATGGTACGAATATGGTTCATAATGACTTTCAGCGGTTTTAACAGCAGGTGTTGCAGGCCCTGCCAGATCACCACCAGCACGACAATCACGGCCAGGAAAATGCCTGCCAGTGTCCATTGCATATGGGTAAAGCTACTCTGGTTCTCTTCTGTCGCAGCCTTGAGCAACGTGTTGTTCTCCGCGCGCCAGCGGTTGTAGACCGCTTCCATATCGTCCTGTGCCTGTTGGGCATCCAGATCGCCATAGGCCTGATAGTTGTCGGCACGCAGATACTCAATCGACAGGCGCATCACTTCGTGCATCTGGTTCCAGGATTTTTGCATCTCCTCCGTTAACGCTGCGTTTTGACCGTTAACCTGCGGCATTTTTTGCCAGGTGCTGTAATACGCTTCAGCTTTGCCCAGTGAATCACTCGCGGTACCCAGCAGTTTGTTGATCGCCGCAAGGGAAGCCGGGTCACGCTGGTTTTTCAGGTAGCGGATCGCCACGCGCGTGACGGTGACGCGTGTTTTCACCAGCGTGTTCACGCTGTCGCTCAGGCTTTCCTGCTGGGCATTAAGTATCCCGGAGTTCTGGAAGTTATGACGATCGTTGCTGACGGCGGAGTAGAACAACCCTCCCGTGACAACTTGCAGCAGACAGAATATGGTGAGGGCAAAGATAATACCGGTAATCACGTGCAGATTTTTCAGCATAGCGGTCGTCCGTTAGAGATGCAGGGTTACATAACTACTATCGTCGTAGAGAAATTAAACTTTAATTTAACTATTGCTTAACTAATGGTTCCATAGCGGAACCTGTTGTAAATCCGGATCATTTTTATGAGGAAGGTCAACATGAGCAGCATTGATAAAAGCGGCGCGTATACGCTTGGGACGCGAACGGTTAAACGAGTAGGCTATGGTGCGATGCAGCTCGCCGGACCGGGAGTGTTTGGCCCGCCAAAGGACAAACATACCGCACTGGAGGTGCTCCGCGAGGTGGTGGCTGCCGGGGTGAATCACATTGATACCAGCGATTTTTACGGCCCTCATGTTACCAACCAGCTTATCCGCGAGGCGCTCCATCCATACCGGGACGATCTGACTATCGTGACTAAAATTGGTGCCCGCCGTGGTGAGGATGCCTCATGGCTGCCTGCATTTTCCGCGCAGGAGCTGACGCAGGCGGTGCATGATAACCTGCGTAACCTGAAGCTGGATGTGCTGGACGTGGTTAACCTGCGCATTATGTTTAGTGCTCACGGGCCAGCGGAGGGATCGATTACCGAACCCCTGACCACGCTTGCGGAGCTACAGCAACAGGGGCTGATTCGCCATATTGGGTTGAGTAACGTCACGGCCACCCAGGTTGAGGAAGCGCAAAAGATGGTGCCCGTGGTGTGCGTGCAAAACATGTACAACATTGTGAACCGTGGTGACGATGCGCTGGTGGATACGCTGGCACGGCAGGGTATTGCGTATGTACCGTTCTTCCCGCTGGGCGGTTTTACGCCATTGCAATCTTCCGGGTTACAGGTGGTCGCCGATTCGCTGGGCGCAACGGCGATGCAGGTCGCGCTGGCGTGGTTACTGCAACGTTCGCCCAATATCCTGCTGATCCCAGGGACATCTTCCGTGGCGCATCTGCGGCAAAATCTGGCAGCGGCAGATCTGGAATTACCGCCAGAGGCGATTGATGAACTGAATGTGCTGGTGGATTAACCTGAGTGAGATGTTGCCACCGGCGTATTTGCCGGTGGCATGGCAGAGATTATCGTGTGCTATTTTTTCTGAAACAGAGCGGTTGCTGCAGCCCTCAGCACGCCTATTAGTGGCATCGTTCCGGCACCTGCCAGAAAGTTGCTGCGATCTATTTGATTATTTTTACGAATATCTGCAAAACGGGTAAGCGCACTTTCTTCATTCATGGCGCTAACCTCCTCAAATTGCTTTTTAAAACCCTGCTCCAGCAACTGAGAGGCATTGTTGACGTCTGTTCTCTCTAGCACAATGATTTGCTTATCTTTTTGGAAAAAACAGTAATCCGGCATAAAGGCTCCTGAAAGAGAAGGATACAACAGGAATAATATATTCATTCTGATTCAAAAATGCATGTGATTTGCAGAAAATCTGGAATGAACGGTGCAGGAAAGACGGAACATCAGCGCGCAGAGGGGCCGCCAGTGTGAGATATTGCCGCTAAAAGAGTTAAAGACGTCTAATTTTTCGCGAAACGGTTGCCAGGGATAAGGCTGTCGTTTTTCGCCATATCCATCAATAGCGCGATGCCAATATAATTGCTCCAGTTAAACGTATTTTGCAGCACCACCACGGCATTGCCTCTTTCTTTATCAAAACCGATAAAGCTGGAGTAACCGCCAATATAACCTACCTGATAAGTAATTTTTTCCAGACCGATAAAGTCGGTGGTCCAGGCAATACCCTGTACACCGTCGGGGCGTTGAATATTGGTATTACGGACTTCGGCAAAGACGCTATCCAGTAAGCTATTGTTGGTCGTCGACACGTGATAACGGGCATAGGCTGCCAGATCTTCGGCGTTACTGTATAAACTCGCTGCCGCCACCATGTTGTTGGAAAAATGCCAGTCCGGAGTTAACTGCCCGCGCGGGATAAATTTAGGCTGATCGCCAGCGTGGCCAAGCGCACGCTGTGGGTAACCATTTAACTTCTGGGGAGTAAAGCTACTGTTTGACATTTGCAGCGGTCGAAAAATATAGCGCGAGGCTAAACTCTGAATATCTTCGCCGGTTTTATGTTTCAGGATATAGCCGATCAGGGCGTAGCCGGTATTGGAATATTGCGGTATTTTATGCTTCGGCGCGCGCCAGTTGGCGAGATAACGCAGCACGTTATCGCTGTCCAGCTCGCCATAAAAATTATCACCACTGCTTAAATAGCTGATGAATTTCCCCAGCATTGGAACATCCATATTCTGCCGTGGCAGGCCGGAGCTGTGGGTCACCAGTTCCAGTAGGGTAATTTTTTGTGCATCCGCGCTAAGCGGCGTACCCGGTGGTAGCAATGTCGCCAGGTTATCGTCCCAGCTCAGTCGCCCTTCCTTCACCAGACAAGCCACTACTTCCGCCGTAATCCCTTTGCTGAGCGAACCGAGGGCAAACAGGGTATCGGGTCTCACCGGGTAGCGATGGACCGCATCAGTTACACCCCAGGTGTAAAACTGCGGTGAGCTGCGATTATGGATCACCGCGACCGTCATCCCGGGGACGGATTTTTGTGCCATATAGTGACGCACCACGCTATCAACGTCGCCATCCAGCGATTCATGGGTGAGGAGTTCCTGAGTACCTGCCGGGGAGGACATTTGCGAGAGCGTGCCGCAACCGCTGAGTGACGGGATAACAAGCAGAAGCCAGCGAAATTGTTGAGTGATGTTCTGCATATCCGTCATGTGTGGTGGTCATTGGCGCGCCAGGAATGTATCACACTTAGCCTGCTTCAACGCAATATTTATACGTTTTGGTCGCCATGTTGGTGTCACCGTGATTTATCCGGCATACTTCTTGCCAGGAATACCGGCGGTGAATATCACTACGACTGAACTCTGGCACGCGCAGAAAGTTTGGGTTTGGGAAAACAAAGCGGTAACGCAGCGATTTCGATGTTATCGAAGGAGACAGATTTAGCATTGCGATGGATACCTTTCACCACTATCCCTGGCTCAGTGCAGATCTCCTGTGGTCGGAAATGCATTTTACTGATTTTGAGATCATAGATTGTCGGATGAATTGGAACTGGATTGCGAATGTTTTTTGTATTAGCGGACGATGCAGACGTTCCCGTATTTAAAAGTAATCTAAGATTGATTTTAAATACTATCTACGTATGCGCTGAATTTATCACCAGGGCTATTTATTATTAATAATAACATCATTGTTTTTCCGCGATGCAATACGTGTCAGTTGTATGCGTGACAAATAACTAAAACTGATCATATGATGTTTTTCGCTAATGAAAAAGCCATTTGGCAATACTATCATTAGAGTATCCACTCATCGAACTTAGCAGAACAGGTGCTACGTCGGACAGATTTTACGTGAGGGCACCAGTATGACTCGCTTTTACCAACTGACTGCCACCAGCCAGGATGGGCAGCTTATCTCTATGGTCGACTACGCTGGTAAGGTGGTTTTGGTCGTTAATACTGCCAGCCAATGTGGCTTCACACCACAATACGGTGGCCTTGAAGCGCTTTACAAGAAATATGCCGCTCAGGGATTCGTGGTGCTTGGCTTCCCCTGTAACCAGTTTGGTAAACAGGAACCCGGCGGAGCCGACGAAATTTCCAGAACCTGTTACATTAACTACGGTGTAAGTTTCCCGATGTTCGAGAAAGTAGAGGTAAATGGAGCCGCAGCGCACCCGGTATTCCGTTATCTGAAAAAAGAATTGCCCGGCGTGCTGGGGGGGCGGATTAAGTGGAACTTTACTAAGTTCCTGATCGGACGCAACGGTAAACCACTTAAGCGTTTTGCACCGATGACCACCCCCGAGAAAATAGAAGCAGCAATTCTTGCTGCACTGGAAATCTAAGTGTTTCGGTAGTTGGAACTATTCACTTTAGAGCGCTTACGAAAAATTCATCTCCGGGAGATGATAACCACCCATTCTGCGCTCCAGGCAGAGTGAGGATCCTCCTACAACGGGAAACAGGTGTTACACATGTCGAGTGCACAAGAGAACAAAGACTGGGTCAAACTTGCACACACGCCGGGGAAATAGAACGCCTGGAGGCGTATTTCAGCGGGCATGGTTATGAACCTCATCGTCATGATACCTATGCGATCGGCAGGACATTATCAGGTGTGCAATCTTTTCGTTATCGTGACAGTAAACAACACAGCTTACCCGGTGGGACGATGGTCTTACACCCGGATGAAATTCATGATGGAGAGGCGGGAACGACTGAGGGATTTCAGTATCGAATGGTCTATATCGAACCTGCGTTAATCCAGAAAATATTGGGCGGAAAGCCGTTGCCATTTATTCCTGGCGGGATCTCATCTGATCCCCGACTTTTTGCCGCCGCCGGGTCGTTGTTGAAAGCGCCAGAAGATGCTATCGATATGCTGGAAGAGGAGGATGCGATCTACGATCTGGCCAGGACTCTGGCCGTCGTCGGCGGGCAACGTTTTCGCCGATGCCTGGTGGATTATCAGTCTGCAGAGAGAGCGCGGGAATATATACAAACAGAATTCAGCCAGAATATTACGCTGGATACGTTATCCGCCGTAAGTGGTAAAGATCGCTGGAGCCTGAGCCGGGATTTTCGTGCACTTTACGGAACGAGTCCTTATCGCTATGTAACGATGCGTCGTCTCGCCTACTGTCGCCATCTGATTCAGACGGGCCTGTCGCTTGCAGAGTCTGCTGTAGAGGCGGGGTTTTCAGATCAGAGTCATATGGCGCGCCAGTTTATAAAAACATTCGGCATTTCACCGGGCCGTTGGCAAAAATTTATTCAACGTCACCGTGCCTGAGTTGCACGATCGTTCAAGACTGATGTAGCGACATTATTTATCCTCGACGTTTCTTAGCCATTAAAGGAATGTCACCATGTATTTCCCTGTAAATCTGGAACAAAAATTCTCTCTCTTCGACGCTCACTGGCAGCCCAAAGTCATCGCGCAGATGAACGACTACCAGTTTAAAATCGTGAAAATAGCGGGTGATTTTATCTGGCACTCTCATCCTGAAACCGACGAAGCCTTTATCGTGGTCGAGGGCGTGTTATGTGTTGATTTTCGCGACGGGCATGTCCTCGTCAATCCGGGGGAAATGTATGTTGTACCAAAAGGCATTGAGCATAAAACGTCCGCTGAGACGGTGGTAAAAATGATGATGATAGAACCCTGTGGTGTCCTGAACACTGGTCATGAAGGTGGGGAACGCACCGCAGAAAACGATATCTGGATCTAACCTGGGGTAATTTCAAGCCAGTCGGCCGGACTGGTTTGAAATAGCGCCGGCATTACTCCTCGATCGCAGCAGACCCGTTGAACTCACAGCCAGTAGAGGACAATAAATATTCAGTTTGTTGTCCCGGTTATCCCGTCGTGTTCAGGCGCTTCTCTACCATAAAGTCTATGAAAGCACGAACTTTAGATGGCATTCTTACTCTTGATGATACATAGAGATAAAACCCGGGAAATGAAATACTCCAGTCCTGGAGAATAGGTTGTAAAAGCCCTTTATTGATAAAATCGGATATCGCAAAGTCCAGGTGCTGAATGATCCCTGTACCATTAACTGCCACACGAATCATGCTCTCATCATCATTTGTAATATACCCACCCGAGACTTCAAGTTCGAACTCTTCATTCTTACTCCCGACACGATAAAACTCCCACGGCGGGAGAGCACCGCTACTTCTGTGTCGCAGCCGCACACAATTATGATTGCGTAATTCCTCAGGTGACTCCGGAATTCCGTGCCTGCTTAAATAGTCTGGTGAGGCAACGGTAATCAGTTTGATACGGGGTGAGACAGGAACAGCCGTCATATGCTCTGCCAGGCTCTGTCCAAGGCGAATACCTGCATCGCAACCTTCGGCAATGATGTTAGACAAACCATCATCCATAATGAGCTCTATCTGAATTTTTGGATACCGGTTCAGGAATTCACTGATGACAGGTTCAATGAGCATTCTGGCTGCCACCCGCGATGAATTTATCCTCAGTAATCCGGTGGGTTCAAGCTGGGTATCACCCACATCTTTTAGCGCATCATCTATCTGACCTAAAGCCACCTCCAGAACCTCATACAGGCGCAAACCCTCCTCGGTTAAGGACATATTACGTGTGGTTCGATAGATAAGCTTCGTATTCAAACGCTCTTCAAGTGTCTTCAGGTTTTGGGAGAGTGCCGCACGTGTGATCCCCATTTCAGAAGCGGCTTTGGCAAAGCTGCCGGAGCGTGCAATCAACGCAAACCAGGCAAGCGAAGGCAGAACAGAAGGTTCTAGTTTCATTTATTGTAAACTCATACTTAACACTGTGATAGATATTAGGTTATTGATGATAACCAATGCAAGTTCTACTATTAACGCAATCCGCAGTGCAGCCACGAGTGAAGCGCGGAAAAACGGCATAAACTTTTTACTGACCAGGGTTACATTCCCCGGAGGCCCATATGAAGACTGTTGCGATAAAACATACCTACTGGAACATAGCTGCTGACCTGTATTTTCCGGACGATTTTGATGAGACTAAAAAATATCCGGCAATTATCAGTGCCCATCCGATTGGAAGCTGTAAAGAGCAAACCTCCGGGAGTGTTTATGGTGCCGCACTGGCAAAAGCGGGTTTCGTCGTGATCGCTTTTGACGCGAGTTTTCAGGGGGCGAGTGGTGGAGAGCCTCGCTACCTGGAGGATCCAACCATGCGCGTTAAAGACTTCAGTGTGGTCGTGGATTACCTTGTAACCCTGCCATATGTCGATGAAGCGCGCATTGGTGTGCTGGGTATTTGTGGCGGTGGTGGCTACTCAATTAATGCGGCAATGACAGAGCGTCGAATTAAAGCGATTGGCACAATCACTGGTGCAAACTATGGTCGCCTGATGCGTGAAGGATTTACAGCTTTCGATCCTGTTGGCGCACTTGAAACAATGGCGCAACAGAGAACGGCTGAAGCCCGCGGTACCGGGCTTCGTGTTGATGATTTATTGCCACCGTCTCCAGAAGCGGCTATCGCGGCAGGGCTGACGGAAACCGACCTGTTTGGGGCGACGGAATATTATCGTTCACCACGCGGATATGCTCCAAATGGGGTTAACCGGGCACTGTTTTCTCACCAGAGTGTTGCCGTGGGTTGGGATGCATTTCATCTTGCAGAGGTGCTCTTAACACAGCCGTTAATGGTCGTGGTGGGTGATAAAGTCGGGGCATTTGGTGCATACCGCGATGGATGTGAAATTATTGGCCGGGCGGCGTCCAAAGACAAAGAACTGGTCGTCGTTGAAGGCTGGTCACATTACGATCTATATGATAAGCCCGAGCCTGTAAAACAAGCTCTTGATAAACTTATCCCTTTCTACAAAACGCATCTGTAATTAAATTACCGTGGGGAGAACAAAAGGTTTCCCCACTGTCCTTTTCTTAATTTCTCGGGAAAAAAAGTGAAAAATGTACTGATATTAGGTGCCAGTGGGCAAATTGCTTCCTGGGCTATACATATGCTTGCCTGTCAGACTGATGTAAAAATGACGCTTCTGGTTCGTAACCCCAGTAAACTTAATGGTGAAGAGCCCGTAAATTCAGAGATTGTTATTGGTGATGCATCGGATCAGGCATTCATGGATCAACTTATGGCAGGAAAAGATATTGTTTATGCAAATCTTGCCGGAGAGGTTGATGAGCAGATGAAAGTCATCATTTCGGCAATGAAAAAGAATAACGTTCAACGAATTGTCAGTATTAATACCCTGGGTATATACAATGAAGTACCGGGTGAATTCGGCGAGTGGAATAACCAAACCATTGGTGAGTATTTCCCACCTTACAGAAAATGTGCAGATATCCTTGAATGTTCTGGGCTTGATTACACTATCATCAGAGCAGCCTGGTTGACGGATTATGATGAAGTGGATTATGAAGTCACTCAAAAGGATGAACCATTTAAAGGTACTGAAGTTTCAAGAAAAAGTGTAGCGACACAGGTGGTCAAAATCATAAATAATCCATCAGAGATGGTTAATAAAAATATTGGTTTAAATAAACCAGACACCGACGGTCCTAAACCTGCCTTTATGTGATGTTTTTTTGAAATGACGATGACATTAATTCGCTGAATTCGTAAATGCATTGCGTTATAAAACTTGCCGGAACCATATTATGCAAAATAAATTTTCTTCACTCTTTTCACCCTATATGCTTACCAGATATATAGCGTTACGTAATCGTATTGTCATGGCTCCAATGACGACCTGGTCAGCTAACCCGGATGGCACTATATCAGATCAAGAACTGGCATTTTATCAACGCCGGGCTCGGGATGTCGGTCTGGTAATTACGGGGTGCACCTTCGTAACGCCTGAAGGCATTGGATTCACAGATGAGTTCGCCGCTTATGACGATCGCTTTATAAACAGTCTTGAAAAACTGGCATCTGCGGCAAAGAGTGGCGGTGCTACCGCCATACTTCAGATTTTCCATGCGGGTAATAAGGCCCTTCCTGAGCTTATACCCAATGGTGATGTCGTCAGCGCCAGTATGTCATATGTTAAGGCCGGTGATATTAATAGTGAAGCGATACAAAGCAGGGCAATGACTGAGAGCGAAATACAGACAACAATTCGGGCATTTGGTGCTGTCACAAGAAGAGCAATTAAAGCGGGTTTTGATGGTGTGGAACTTCATGGTGCGCATGGTTTCCTGCTACAGAATTTCTTTTCTCCGCTGTTTAATAAACGTGTTGATCGGTGGGGTGGGGATCTCGAAAACCGTATGCGTTTTCCCCTCGCCGTATTGCAGGAAGTTAAAAATGCAGTGTATGAATGTGCAACGAAACCCTTTGTTATCGGCTACAGGATCTCGCCAGAAGAGTCTGCAGAAGGGGGGTTGAGGATTGAGGATACCTATAAGCTGTTGGACCGACTGATATCATCGGGTATTTCGTATATACATACTTCTCTGGTAAGTGTTAACAACAGCTACCCTGTCGAGTCCCCAAATGGGCCAGAAACTATTGATTTAATTTTAAATCATATTGCTGAAAGAATACCGGTGATTGCTGCGGGAAAACTACGCACACCTGAACAGGCACAGGAAGCACTTTCACGTGGACTTCCACTTGTAGCAATAGGTAAAGGGCTGGTCATTAACCCTGAATGGGTTGCTTTAGTGAAAGCTGGTCGTATAAATGAAATCCAGACATCGCTTAATCCCAGAGCCGTGAAAGAACTGACCATACCCGACAAACTCTGGAATGTTATTCTGGCATCTAAAGGAACAGGGTGGTTTCCTTTAAGCGATGAAAAAGAAATTTAAGAACCCGGGGATTGTGACCTTCTCATCATTCCCCCACGCTACAGTGCCAGCGCTACTCCTCGCCCTAAACAGACATCGTTAATCTCAAGATTAACGATGAGTTCGGATCATCAGCCACTGTAATACCATTGATATTACTGAACCGTTGAACCTGCTTGTGGCCACAGCCAACAAACTTTCCATTAAATACCCTTCAAACCATCAAAATTTGTGAAATCCATCATAATTAATAGGGGTATTCAATGGTAGGGGATAATCATGAAGGAGTTACTCAAGGTACATATCGACGATTTCAAAACGCACTTCCAGGGGGAAGTGATTCTTCCAGACGAGGCAGGCTACGACGAGGTACGCCAGATCTGGAACGCAATGATCGACCGCAAGCCCGCGCTGATCGCCCGCTGCACGTCACCTGATGATGTCGTTCAGGCCATCGAATTCGGGCGAACGCAAAATCTCCTCATTTCGATCCGCGGGGGTGGACACAATATCGCGGGCAATGCCGTGTGCGACGGCGGTTTGATGATCGACCTCTCACTGATGAAGAGAGTGGAAGTGGACCTGGCAACCGGTAGGGCCAGCGTTGAACCTGGCTGCACCCTTGGCGATTTTGATGAAGTGGTGCAGGCATACGGCCTTGCCACGCCCTTGGGCATCAACTCGACCACCGGTGTGGCCGGTCTGACACTCGGCGGCGGGTTCGGCTGGCTGAGTCGCAAGTACGGTATGACGATAGATAACCTGCTCTCCGCGGAGGTCGTCACGGCAGATGGCAGGCAGCTGCACACCAGCGAATCAGAAAATTCGGATCTGTTTTGGGGGCTGCGGGGAGGGGGTGGCAACTTCGGTGTTGTTACTCGTTTCGAATTCCAACTCCATCCCGTCGGGCCGAACGTACTGAGTGGGCTCATTGTTTTTCCGTTTGATCAGGCAAAGCTCGTGATCACGCAGTTTGCCCGATTTACCGAGACGATGCCGGAAGAGCTGAATGTCTGGATGGTCACGCGCAAAGCACCTCCGCTACCTTTCCTGCCAGAGGATGCTCACGGGAAAGAGATGGTCGCGCTCGCTTTGTGTTATGTGGGCGACCCTAAAGAGGGCGAGAAGCTTATCGAGCCACTGCGTGGGTTTGGCACGGTGCTCGGCGAGCATATCGGCGTTCAGCCCTACACCGCCTGGCAGCAGGCATTCGATCCCCTGTTGTCAAAAGGGGCACGTAACTACTGGAAGTCGCACAACTTCTCGCAACTCAGTGACGGCGTTATTGATACCATCATTGAGTACGCCGCCAGATTGCCGTCACCTCAGTGTGAGATATTCATCGGGACAATTGGAGGCCAGACGGCCAGGGTCGCGCCTGAGGCAATGGCCTACTCAAGCCGGGATGCTAATTACGTGATGAATGTGCATGGTCGCTGGGAGTCGGCCGCCGAGGATGAACACTGTATTGCCTGGGCGCGTGAATTCTTCGCTAAATCACAACCATTTGCCAGCAGCGGTGCATACATCAACTTCCTCACTCAGGAGGAGGCTGATCGTATTGCCTTCGCTTACGGTGCGACCTACCATCGACTCGTGGAGCTCAAGACTCAGTACGACCCAACGAACCTCTTCCGGATGAATCAGAACATCAAACCGGTATAAGGCCAGGTATTGCGCCTGACAACAGTATGTAGCCGACACGCTACGCATACTGCGGTTGTTAAACGTTAGGCGCAGTAACAAGGCATCTTTATTGACCATGTCGTTGCCAGACGGCACCCATTTTGAGGTTGTGATGGATATCAGCTTCATCCTCATCTGGAGTAGTAATGTTATCGACAATGCCCCGGAAATCTCAAAAAGTGCGTGGAACTAAAACGGGTATGCCTACATGAGGCAATATCAATCAAGGCGATCATTTTTTAAACGTAACAGAGATTATTCAGGCAACTTTAGCTTGTCTCAAAAAATGAAGCATCATTCGACTATCAAACACCCTATCATCACTAACATCTAATTGCTTGATTATACTATTATTTAATGAAAAGAAAGCTATAAAACTCATACTATCCAACAAAATACATAAACTAGTGTGATATCTAAATTATAATTCTTATACTTCTGGTAAAAAGTGGAGGCTAAAATGAGACTAACCCTAATGCTGTTATGCTGTCTGGTACAGAGTTTAGCCTGGGCTGGCGAACTGCCGAAACCCGTCGGTAAACCCATTTTAACGATTTACGGTAATATACAAAACACGAATGAAGATGGAAAAGCAGTGTTTGATCTCGCCAGCCTTGAAAAACTAGGCCTGGTGAGTTTCCAGACGACGTCCCCCTGGTATAATGGACTTACTAAGTTTGAGGGTGTTCCAATGAGCAAACTCATGGATTATGTTGGTGCAAAGGGTTCTGTCGTTAATGTTATTGCGCTCAATGATTACTCTACCGTCATACCTTTCAGTGATTTCAGAAAATACAACGCCATACTTGCCTTAAAGATCAATGGCGAATATATGAGCATCCGCGATAAAGGTCCATCATTCATTGTATACCCCTATGACAGTCTTCCTGAGTTGAATAATCAGATTTATTACTCGCGTTCAGCATGGCAGGTTAGCAAAATGAAAATTGAATAGCAGTTCAGGAGAACATAATGAACAGGATACTGGTTGGTATCATTTTTTCTCTTTTTCTCACGACAGGATATATTGCATTTCTTGTTTATGCTCAACAGCAAGAGTTGCAAAAACTGACTCACTACACTGAGTCCTGGTCCGTGGCTCAACTGGTATCAGAGTATTACCGATTTGAATCATGGCTTGGTCTATACGCAACCGATACCGATAACGTTACGATAGACCAGGCCCGCATGCGTCTCGACATTATGCTAAGCCAGAGCGATTTAATGAAGGGGGGAGATTTAGGTCGCTATATTGAAAACGATAAAATGCATCAAGTGCTCGCTGCACGTCTGGAGAAAATGCTTGCTTATCTGGATGGTAATCTTGAAAAAATGAGCCATTCAGAGCTACAAGCATACCTTAAAAGTATGCATATGCTCGATGCGCCGCTAAGTCAACTTTCTGCAAATGCGTTAATGAAAAACATTAACACGATTAATGAAGCCAACAATAAAACACAAATTCTTTATTATATTTATTCTGCACTTTCGTTACTCCTGGTGATATTAAGCTTCATTCTGGGCTTTTTAATGATTTATCAGAACAAAAATATTCTCAAAGCACATCTGCAGGTTAAAAGCCTTGCTGACGAACTTCAGTTATCAAAAGAAACACTGCAGATTCAGAATTCGAAGCTGGAATATGATGTTTATCATGATTCCCTCACTGGCATGAAAAACCGCCTTTACTTCTGGGATGACCTCAATGAAATTATTCTTCAGGCAGATAAAAACCACATTCCTGTCACCGTGATGTTATTTGATTTAGACCGGTTCAAAGAGGTTAACGACACCTATGGCCATGATACCGGAGATTTACTGTTGAATCAGGTATCCAGGCGACTCACCTCAATGAGCAGCGTTTCAGATACGTTTTACCGCTTGGGCGGAGACGAGTTTGCACTTCTGTCCAGTGGCTTGACCGAAAATGCGGCTGTTTCACACGCCAAAGAAATCAGTAACTATATCAGTCAACCCTATACGATTAATAACCAACTGATAAAAATTGCCACCTGTGTGGGTATTGTTTTATCCGATAATGAACGACGTTCTGATTATCTTTATAAATTTGCCGATCTGGCCCTCTACGAAGCCAAAAAAGAAGGTTCGCAACAGATAAAAGTCTTCCGTCAGTGGATGCTGCAAAGGTTGCAGGAAAGCAGAACCCTTGAACATGATATGGCACTGGCGATCGATAACAATGAATTCGTTGTTTATTACCAGCCTATTGTCGATTCATTCAGCAATGAAGTTTACGGCTACGAAGCGCTTATCCGCTGGATACACCCTGTGAAGGGGATATTGTCCCCGGATTACTTTATTTCTGTTGCTGAAAAAACAGGGATGATCAATGGGATTGGCAAAACAGTGCTTGAACTTGCCTGCAGGGAAGCGGTTTCCTGGGCGGTTCCGGCAAGGATCTCTGTGAATGTCTCACCTGTTCAGCTGGGCACTAAATCGTTTACTACGATGGTGCAGTCCATCCTGAAAGAGACAGGACTACCGGCTAGCCGTCTTGAGTTAGAGGTTACAGAGTCTTCGCTCTTCAGTGATAGCAACATACCGATCAATATTCTCAAAAAGCTAAGATCGCTGGGTGTAAAAATTTCCATTGATGATTTCGGAACGGGGTATTCGTCGCTCTCAAGGCTGAGTGAACTTAATTTTGATAAAATTAAAATAGACAAATCCTTTGTGAATCCTATATCCACGAAAGATGATGCACTTAATATCGTTAAATTGATTACCGGCATGGCAAAGAGCCTCAATATGAGGGTTATTGCAGAAGGTGTTGAAACCCAGGAACAGCTTGAACGTCTTCAGGCGCTTGGCTGCGATCTCGTACAGGGATACCTGTTCGGAAAACCACAGTCTGAGATTGACAGAAAGATTCGAGGCGGTTGAAATGGTGTCTGGCCCAAAACCATTTTTTGAGCAACGTGTGGCTGGCTGCAAGGTGTTTATACTGGAGACGTGATGGTTAAGCTGTTGATCACCGGAAGTATTAAGAAAGACGGTAGCCTGAGCGTCGAAGACTCTTCAATTTTCTATTATCAAATATATGTTTGCTAAGCAAAGGTTAACAAATGAAAAAAACAACCCCAGAATATACACCTGTTGACTTATCTCGTTGGGCTCGGAAGGAGCATTTCGAAGTGTTTCAGTCATTTGCTCAATGTACAATTAACCAGACTGTCCTGGTAGATATTACCGCGCTGCTAAAACATATAAAAGAGGTTGGCTGGAAGTTTTACCCGACTATTATTTTCCTCCTTTCTAAAATCGTAAACAGGCATTCGGAGTTCCGTATGAACATGAAGGACAATGAGCTTGTTATATGGAAGGATATTCATCCAAGCTATACAATTTTCCATAATGAAACGGAGACCTTTTCGTCATTATGGAGTCACTACGATGGCAATATCCATCACTTCCAGAACGTTTATTCAGAAGACGTTGCACGCTATGGAAATAACCTTTCTTATTGGCCTAAGGAAGAGTCTCGGGAGAATGTGTTTTTCGTATCGGCTATTCCCTGGGTAAGTTTTACCAGTTTTAATATGAACATTGCTAACATGCAGAACTTTTTTTCCCCCATGTTCACTCTCGGAAAATACTACGAACAGGATGGAAAAATATTGTTGCCTCTCGCCGTTCAGGTACATCATTCCGTGTGCGATGGTTTCCATGTGGCAAGATTGTTCAATGAGTTACAAGAGATGTGTGATGCCTTACCGCATCAGTCAGAGGAATTTAATGCCTGATGCGCCAGAAGTGTCAGTATCCCGGCAAAATTGGCCATTGAATTGTAGAACGCACAGCGCATCACTGCCCATGTAACCGACGCGGGCAGTTATGCCATGAGCAGGAGCCTTTAACGTTATTTTTTCTTATTCAGCATCGATTTCAAATCAGCAAATGGATTATACGTTGCTGTACCCACATCTTTCTGCGCGTCCTCTCCGGCCACAACGGTAGTACCGTACTGATCCGCCTCTGTGTATTTTGAGTGCTCGTGGTCGTGGCAATACAGGCACAACAGCTCCCAGTTGCTGCCATCTTCCGGGTTGTTGGTATGATCGTGATCGATATGGTGAACCGTGAGTTCACGGAGATTGGAATACACAAATTCCCGCGAGCAGCGCCCACATACCCAGGGGTAAATTTTTAGTGCTTTTTCCCGGTATCCGCTTTCCAGTCGGGCGTAGTTTTTGGGGATCAGTGCCATGCTGAGTTACCTGTTGTGAAAAGAGAAAATTTTACCATATCTCCCCCGATGGAACAGAGGGAGAACCAATTTTGATATTCAGGGAGCAATACGATCTTCGTTCATTACGCCGTGACCTGTCAGCGCAGAAGCGCTAAGCTTTGCCGCCTGACTCTGTACAGCGAGATCGTAATGGATAACCTGGCTCTCTGGTATCGTCGTTTTGGCGAACCGGAATCTGTTCTGCAACCTGAGGCTGGACCACCTGGCGAGCTGATGCCGGGAAATCTCCGCGTACGTATGCTGTTTTCTCCGATCAATGCATCCGATCTTATTCCCATCACCGGTGCGTACCGCCACCGGACACCGTTGCCGGCAGTGGCGGGCTACGAAGGTGTCGGTATCGTGACGCAGGCACCCGCATCGTTTGCGCATCTGTCAGGCTGCCGCGTCCTGCCGTTGCGGGGGCAGGGTACCTGGCAGCATGTTGTCGATTGTCCGGCAGAGTATGCTATCCCGGTTCCGGAACACATCGATTCGCATCTGGCCGCACGGGCGTACATCAATCCGCTGGCGGCACAGATGATGTTGACCCGCTATTCACCTCAGAATAAGCAGGTGCTGCTAACCGCTGCCGGCTCCGATTGCGCGCTTCTGCTTGGTCAGTGGGCGCTGCGGGCAGGTGCGGAGGCGGTGTACGGTATTCACCGTTCTCCCATTCATGCTGAGCGCCTTGCCGCGGCAGGCATTATCCCCCTTGCGCAACACGACACGCAGGCAGTGCGCGCCGTTGCCGCGCGTGCTGACGTGGTTTACGACGCCACAGGGGGAGCGCTGGCGGAAACGATCCTGAGCGTGATGCCCGTGCAGGGGACATTTGTCTGTTATGGGCTGCTTTCCGGGCAGATATTCCGCCAGCGGCAGGCCTTACCGCGCGTGGAATGGTTTCATATTCGCAACTATCTTGATGCACTGAATGTTGAGGCGTGGCAGGACGAATTTTGTCACATCTGGCCTAAGCTGTGTGCCAGTCAGTATAGCGATGTCACAGTATACCCGCTGGCGGAGTGGAAGGCGGCACTGAACGCTTATCGGCAGGCCGGGAGGTGCAGTAAACCTGTATTATCGATGGACATCTGAAGGTGAAAAAACATCGTCAGCATAATGTTGAGTGATATTTTATTTATAATAAATGCGAAAACCATTTCAACAAACTAACCGAAATCGCACCGGATGGGTAAAGAATTGCAAAGGCTTTGAGTAAAATCCTGGCTTATGGTACAAATCAGGAGTGTTCAACTACCGAGGACAATTTTCATCCGCAAAGACGAGAAGCAACACCGCGGATAATTGTAATTTTATGGACAATGTGTTCAGGACGTATTTTTTTAAAAACACCGCTGTATTTTCCACATCTCTTTACCCTCTGTCTGGTGAGCAACACTGGCGCACCGCGCTATAGTCATACCTTCTGCCTGAGCTGACGCTATGCGTTTAGCTATCTGATTTAATTTCATATTTTTTGGGTTTGCTGCACGCAGCGAGCCTTGATGGATTATATTCTCAAGCAGGAGAAAAACATGTTTTACTGGATTTTACTAGCTCTGGCGATCATCACTGAGATTACCGGCACGCTCTCTATGAAATGGGCAAGCGTCAGTGATGGCAACACGGGTTTTATTTTAATGTTGGTGATGATCTCACTGTCCTATATTTTCCTCTCATTTGCAGTCAAGAAAATAGCGCTGGGTGTGGCTTATGCACTGTGGGAAGGCATTGGTATTTTGTTGATTACGTTGTTCAGCGTCTTGTTATTTGATGAAACGTTATCCACGATGAAAGTTGCCGGATTAACGACCCTGGTAGCAGGTATCGTGCTGATTAAATCAGGTACACGTAAACCGACAAAACAGCAGAAGGAGCAGACCCATGCCGCAGTTTGAGTGGATCCATGCGGCCTGGCTGGCGCTCGCAATCGTTCTGGAAATTGTGGCTAACGTCTTTCTTAAATTCTCAGATGGTTTTCGTGGTAAATTCTACGGCCTGATGTCGATTGCTGCCGTGCTGGGGGCGTTCAGCGCCTTGTCCCAGGCGGTAAAAGGTATCGATCTTTCGGTGGCATATGCGCTATGGGGCGGTTTTGGTATCACCGCCACGCTGGCGGCAGGTTGGGTGCTTTTTGGTCAGCGTTTAAATAACAAAGGCTGGATAGGGTTACTGCTGTTGTTGGCGGGTATGATTATGATAAAACTCGCCTGAAACCATCATCGCCATTATTTACAGGCAGCGAAATTCGCTGCCTGTATTACGCTTAGAAAAGTAAAACTTTGAAGAGGATGGCGAATGTACCGCACATTAAGCTGGCACAATATCCCCACAGCAAAAACGTTGTTTATCATGATATTCATGGCGGGGATCGGCTTAATCATTTCCATCGTCGCACTGCTTTATCTTTCCCTGCATCTCATCAGTAGCAAAACCAATGAAATTGATGAACATCGCTCAGCACTTTCTGTGCAGGGTGCCATCGAGACGTCGGTCACTCGTGTCTCCTCCCTGGTCATTGATAATGCCGTCTGGGACGATGCGGTGCGCGAGGTTTACAGCCCCAGGCTTGATACGCAATGGCTGTACAACACCTGGGGGGCAGGTTTTAAAATCAATAATCTCTATGACGGCACGTTTGTGCTGGATGAAAAATTTAACGTGATTTGGGGCTCGTTCCAGAGCCAACCCTTTAATGAAACGAATCTCGACTTTTTCGGCAATGGCCTGAAGGCGCTGATTGACCAACACCGACGAGCCTTATCCAGCGACAAGAATATCTATGCCGGGATCACCCGAACACGAAACGGTGTTGCTTTCGTGGGGATTGGTCTGGTCCGGCCGATGATCGGAAGATTACAGGTTAACGGAGATACCCGGCGTTATCTGGTGATTACCCGCCATCTGAACGACAAGATATTATCCGATCTGGGCGAAACGTTTCAGATTGATAACCTCAACTATACCGCTGACAAAATCAATAACCTGAGTATGCCGCTGCACAGTTCGGCAGGGGAACTTCTGGGCTATCTCAACTGGCAGGCGCGCCTTCCCGGTGCTCAGGCAGCCCGTGCTGCATCATCCGATATTACGCACATTGTGGTGCTGGCGGCAGCGCTGATCCTGCTGTTTATTCTGGTAAGTAGTGTGGGTCTGTACAAACTTGCCAGGGGGGAAAGCCAGGCGCGGCTGGTGGCGAGAACGGACTGGTTAAGCCATCTGCCGAACCGCCGTGCGTTAATTGAAGCGCTGGATAAAGTGAGTTTGCGCGGTGATATTGACGTGAAAAGCGTCGTGTTTATCGATCTTGACGGCTTTAAGGATGTGAATGATGTGTATGGCCATAGCGTCGGCGATGATCTCATCATTAAGATAGCAAAAGAGCTGAATGCGCGGATCCCGTCTGGTGGGATGCTGGCGCGAATGGGGGGCGATGAGTTCGCCATGACCATTGGCGGCGACCGCGCAGAAGCGCTGGCGGCCGCATTTGCCGGGTCAGTGCTTGATTTCCTCAATACACCGATTCGCCTGGGTGAGCGTACTATCCATATTGGTGCCAGCATCGGCATTGCCAGCGGAACGCTGATTGAATGCACCACTTCCGAGCTGTTCCGCCGTGCCGATATCGCTATGTATCACTCCAAAATTACCGGAAAAGGGCGTGTCACGCACTACGATGCGGAATTAAACAGCGTTCGGGAACGCCAGCTGGCGATTGAAAATCAGATCCGTAATGGACTGGAGCGCGATGAGTTTGAGGTCTGGTATCAGCCGATTATTGATGCGCGCAGCCAGAAAATGAGCAGTGTGGAAGCACTGGTGCGCTGGCCGCGTCGCCCGGGTGGGGAGCTTGGCCCGGATACGTTTATTACCATTGCAGAGACCAGCGGTCTGATTTACAAACTGGGGCAGTTTGTTTTGCATCGGGCCTGTCAGGATCTGGAGCCTTTCGGTGAATTAAAACTGTCAGTTAACATCTCTCCGGCACAATTTCGCGATCCCGAATTTGAAGACAAAGTGGCAGACGTGTTGAAGGTCACCCGGTTCCCGGCGACCAGACTTCAGCTTGAGGTAACGGAAACCTATGTTCTGGAAAATCCGGAGCGTGCCCGCATGGCGATAACCAACCTGAGAGCGCTGGGAACGGCGGTGGCGCTGGATGATTTTGGTACGGGCTATTCGAGCATTGGCTACCTGCGGCGTTTTAATTTTGACACCATCAAGATAGATAAA
Source organism: Enterobacter sp. LM3 (assembly GCF_046622475.1). Lineage (NCBI taxonomy): Bacteria > Pseudomonadati > Pseudomonadota > Gammaproteobacteria > Enterobacterales > Enterobacteriaceae > Enterobacter > Enterobacter sp. LM3. The sequence continues at coordinate 199,560 of NZ_JBJURN010000006.1, forward strand.
TCGCTGGCCGGGCTGGTGGATAACGACGAGCAGGCGGCGGCTCTGGTGAGTGGAACGGTACGGATCGCCAATGCCCTGGGGATGGCGGTGGTCGCCGAAGGGGTGGAAAACGAGAAACAGATGAAACTGCTGCGGCTGGCTGGTTGCGATCAGTTGCAGGGGTTCTGGTTCAGCCAGCCGATGCCAATTGAGGCGATTATGGCATTACGCCAGGTAAGACAGTGCTAACCTATTGTTGTGCCAGTGCATCCAGCTTGTCGCGAAAACCGGTCACCGACAAGGCCCGGTTATCGGCCCGATATCTGTCTTTGGCGGCCGGGGCGGAGCTTTGCACCCCAATCAGCTGCCAGCCATTCTCCGTTTTTAACATCAACGGTGAGCCGCTATCACCCGGTAACGTATCGCACTGATGTGAGAGCACGCTATTTTGCGCCCAGCCCGTCACAATACAGTCCGTGTGGGTGTAAAGCGCATCCAGATGATCGACAGGGTAGCCTGACTGCGTCACCTTACGGTCGGCGGCTTTCAGCGCGGCAGTCAGCGCAGCTTTATCCCCGTCGAATAACGGTAGCGGTGTAATGCCAGACGGCGGGTAGCGCAAGACGACCAGGCCAAAATCCCAGGAGGCTGCAGCGGGGGGCACTATCCAGCCATCGCCATCAGGTTTCAGGCGTTTGCCGAGGGAAGGATCAACCCGGCCTTCAATACCGTGGATTTCATAGCGCCAGGTGCCTTTTTGCGACACAAAACGCAAGGCAACGGCTTTATCCGGCTTACCGTTCGGCGGTGTCAACAGGCAGTGGCCCGCCGTCAGTGCAAGTTGAGGGGTAATCAGGGTCGCGGTACATAAGTTACCGCTGGCGGTTTCCAGTTGCCCGATGGCATCCCAGGGAGCCTGGGCAGGATTAGCGACACGCGTGCGGTCATCATGACCAAAAAACAGCGTCTTTAGTTCTTTGGCGCTAATGGTGTCATCACCGCCATCATCCGCATGCAAGAGCCCAGAAAAAAGACCAAACGTTCCCAGTAACAACACAACAGATTTACGCATATCACACTCTGGTGGGGGTAATTATGATTATTAAAAGTGAACCCTATGGAAATACTATAGACGGGACAGCGTTAAAGTGGGAGTAAAATCAGCGTGCTACAATCAGGAAAGATAAAAATGGCTTGCGATGAGCGCGCATAAAATAAGCAGAATAAGAATGAGCTCAAACCGATAGCGCCGCAGCATACGCCCTCCGGATAAAAAAACGGCGCTGTACCTTTCCGGTTCAGCGCCGGTTTACCAACGTGCCCCGAAGGGCACGGTTAAGCTTGTACTCTTACGCAGCTGGCTGTGCAGCTGGTTTAGCAGCTTCGTGTTTTACTGCTTTTTTGTGATGCTTTTTAGCAGCCTGAGCTTTCTGTTCTACAGCAGGTTTTGCTGCTTTTTTGTGGTGCTTTTTAGCAGCCTGAGCTTTCTGTTCTACAGCAGGTTTTGCTGCTTTTTTGTGGTGCTTTTTAGCAGCCTGAGCTTTCTGTTCTACAGCAGGTTTTGCTGCTTTTTTGTGGTGCTTTTTAGCAGCCTGAGCTTTTTGCTCTACAGCGGGTTTTGCTGCTTTTTTGTGGTGCTTTTTAGCAGCCTGAGCTTTTTGCTCGGTTGGTGCTGCGGCTGCTGGAGCTGCTGCTTCTTTTGTTGCAGTTGCTTTGTGTTTTGTAGCGGTTTTGTGGTGTTTCTTATGGTGAACTGTTTTCGCTGGAGCAGCGGTGGTTGCAGTTGCAGTTGCAGCAGGCGCTGCAGCAGGTGTTGCGGTTGCAGTAGTTTCAGCAGCAAACGCAGCAGAAGACAGACCCATAGCAGCGGCAACAACCAGAGCTAATACTTTGTTCATTCTCATACCCTCGAATTTGTTTTTTCATTTAACCCCACTGCGGGGCCGTTGAAAGAACTATATCCCTGTAAAACCGAGGTTTCCGTGAGTGATTGGTATCGGCGTGTAACGTAATGTACAACGGGCAGGAACGGTATGTACGAACGAGGCTACACCAGCCTGTTCGTACACGTCAGGGCTATTTCTTCAGTGTGGCCAGGATAGCTGCCGGCGGCTGACTGCCGACAATCGAACGCGGCTCGGGCTCGATCACCACCATGAATGGTGTGACGCGGATGCCCATCCTTTCTGCCAGCGCGGACTGGCGCGTAACCAGGTCAGAACAGGCTGGGGTCGTGTCGTTATCCGGTAAAAAACCCGCCATCGCTTTTTGCAGGCTTTTCACCTTATCGGTGGAACACCAGACGCGTCCCATATCTTCAATCACGGAATCGCGAATGGAATCGGGCGCAACGGTCAGAAATGACATCGTCAAACCGGCGTCCGTATACTGCTTAACGTTTTTCACCACATTACTGCAGTAGATGCACTGGTTATCAATAAACACCAGCAGTTTGTACTTTTCCGTGGGAGCCTGAAACGTGATGGGCTGGAGGTCGGCCAGAGAGTGGGTAATGTCGTCGTACGCTTCTTTTGGTGTGTTATCCGTGGCGGCTAAGGTACTCACACTCGCCGTACACAGCATGGCTAACGCTATCGTTTTGATTATGCCTTTCATCATTCATCCCTTTATATATTTTTTAACCCTGGCCTGATAACAGTTTTATTGTGTGACCAGGAAAAGAGTTAATACATCAGGCGAGAGTGTAATGATATGCACAAAATCATATTCTTATTGCGTAGCGGGAGAAGACGCTGCCGGAGCATGCTCCGGCAGGTGAATTACAGATAGCGCGAGGTCAGGTGTTCACGGAAATAACGGATGTTCAGATCTTCACCTGTCGCCAGGGTAATCAGCTGTGAGGTGGTAAAGCGGCTGCCGTGCTGCCAGATGTTCTGGCGCAGCCAGTCGAACAGGGCCGAAAAATCGCCATCAGCAATGGATGCCTGCAGATCCGGCAGCGCCGTTTTCGCGGCATGGAACAACTGGGCGGCGTACATTGCACCCAGGGTATACGATGGGAAGTAACCAAAACCACCGTCAGTCCAGTGGATATCCTGCATACAACCGTTGCGGTAGTTGTCTTTGGTGGATAACCCGAGCCAGGCCTGCATTTTCTCGTCCCACAGCGCCGGGATATCGTCGACCTCGATGTCACCGTTAATCAGCGCCCGTTCAATCTCGTAGCGCAGCACCACATGCGCCGGATAGCTCACTTCGTCTGCATCGACGCGAATATAACCCGGCTTTACCCGCTGGTTCCAGGCGATAAAGTTTTCTTCGCTGAATGCGGCCTGGCTGCCAAAGCGGGCCTGGACGGCAGGGAGCAGATGTTTCAGGAAGGCATTGCTGCGCCCGAGCTGCATCTCAAAGAACAGGCTCTGGGATTCGTGGATTGCCGTTGAGCGTGCCAGCGCAACAGGTTGGCCAGCCCATGCACGCGGCAGGTTTTGTTCATAACGGGCGTGTCCGGTTTCGTGAACCACGCCAAAGAGGGCGCTAAGCAGCTCCTCCTCGTCATAGCGTGTGGTAATTCGCACATCTTCCGGTACGCCGCCGCAGAACGGATGCGCGCTGACGTCCAGGCGACCGCCGTTAAAATCGAAACCGAGCATTTTCATCGCTTCCAGCCCCAGTTCACGCTGCGTGGCGGTCGGGAAGGGGCCTTGTGGCGGAACGAACGATTGCTGAGACTGTTTTTCCACCGCGTTAGCCAGCAGATCCGGCAGCCAGGATTTCATGTCGCCAAACAGTACGTCCAGGCGAGCGCTGGTCATGTCCGGTTCAAAAATATCCAGCAGCGCGTCGTAAGGTGAACAGCTTTTGGCCTCAGCACGCAGGCGAGCCTCTTCGCGGCTGAGTTTGACCACCTCTTTCAGGTTTGCGGAAAACCCGTGCCAGTCATTCGCCGGGCGCTGGGTACGCCAGGCGTGTTCACACTTGCTGCCCGCCAGCGATTTGGCTTCCACCAGTGATTCAGGCAGCAGCGTGGCTTGCTGATAATGGCGCGTCATTTCGCGCAGATTGGCCTGCTCAATGTCATTCAGATCTTCGCTCGCGGCAGCAGCCAGCCATTCGCCCATTTTTTTGTCGGTCAGGATTTGATGTTGCAATACGCTCATTTCGGCCAGCGCTTCGCTACGCGCGGCACTGCCGCCTGGCGGCATCATGGTGAACATATCCCAGCTGGCGATGGAGGAGAGGTGCGAGAAGCGGGAGAGACGCTGGTAGGTGCGGGTGAGTTGTTGGTAGTTGTTGTTTTTCATGAAGTCCTCGTGTCTGAATCAGCCGATGACAAAAAATAGCATCGGCTCGATTTAAACACGAAGACGGTTGAATGTTAATGCAGACGTTTATGCAGACTGGCACCTACCAGCAACGCCGCACACAGCATCAGCGCAATAAACCCGCCCACGCCGTTCCAGCCGTAGTTATGCCAGAACACGCCGCCAAGCGTCCCGGCGATACTGGAGCCGAGATAGTAGCTAAAAAGATACAGGGACGACGCCTGACCTTTGGCGCGCCGCGCACGTGGGCCTATCCAGCTGCTTGCCACGGAGTGAGAGGCGAAAAAACCGGCGGAGAAGAGCAGCATCCCGGCAAAAATCAGCCACAGGGATGAGAAGAGCGTCATCAGCAGGCCGAGCAGCATCACCGCCGTTGACACCAGCATCACCGGGCCGCGGCCAAAACGTGCGGTCATCGCACCCGCTTTCGGTGAACTCCAGGTTCCCGTGAGATAAGCGACGGAGAGCAGACCCACGACTGCCTGGCTCAGGTGCCAGGGAGAGAGCATCAGGCGGTAACCAATGTAGTTAAACAGCGTGACGAATGACCCCATCAGCAGGAAACCGGTCAGGAACAACCGTGGCAACCCTTTATCACGCCAGTGCAGGCGGAAGTTGATAAACAGCGTTTTTGGGCGCAGGGACGTCGGGCGGAAGTGGCGTGACTCGGGTAGAATTTTCCAGAACATCAGTGCAGATGCGAGGGCAAAACAGCCGATCACGGCCAGCGCAATGCGCCAGCTAAATAAATCCGTAAACACCCCGCTCAGCAGGCGGCCACTCATCCCACCGATAGAGTTTCCGCTGATATACAGTCCCATTGAGAATGCGACAAAGCTGGGGTGGATCTCCTCGCTGAGATACGTCATCCCGACCGCCGCCACACCGCTCAGCGATAACCCAATCAGCGCGCGCATCATCAGAATACCGTGCCAGCTGGTCATCATGGTGGAAAGCAGGGTACAGACGGACGCCAGCATCAACGCGGTGACCATCACCGGTTTGCGGCCAATGGCGTCGGAAAGTGGTCCGGTAAAAAGCAGGCCAATAGCCAACATCCCGGTTGAGATCGACAGCGAGACACTGCTGCTGGCAGGCGACACGCCAAACTCATGAGACAAAACGGGAAGGATGGGCTGAACGCAATAAAGCAGGGCGAAGGTTGCCAGTCCTGCAGAGAAAAGCGCCAGCGTGACGCGCATAAATTGGGGAGTACCACGTTTGATGAACTGCACCGGCTGTGATGCTGCGGGTAAATCATCAACATCGCTTGCCGGAGCGATATCAATGGTAGTTGTACGACTCACACATGTTCCTTGCTTAAACATCCCCGTGATTTCTGGTGACGGGTATGACCACATGATCAGAGTAGGAAATTGTAAATATTCTGTCTAATATATTAATAATCTCAAATGATACTTTAAAGATATGAATATTGAACTGCGTCATCTGCGCTATTTTGTCGCTGTAGCGGAAGAGCTGCATTTTGGCCGTGCTGCCGCGCGGTTGAACATCTCTCAGCCACCGCTGAGCCAGCAAATTCAGATCCTGGAGCAGCAGGTGGGGGCTCGTCTGCTTGCACGTACTAACCGCAGCGTGAGCCTGACGGCGGCAGGAAAGCAGTTTCTGGCCGACAGCAGACAAATTCTGAGCATGGTTGATGACGCAGCCGCCCGGGCCGAACGGCTTTATCTGGGGGAAGCCGGTGAACTGCGCATCGGTTTTACCTCATCCGCTCCGTTTATCAGCGCCGTTTCGGAAACGCTCTCGTCGTTTCGTCGTCACTTCCCGGATGTACATATTCAGACGCGCGAAATTAACACCCGCGAACAGATTGCCCCGCTTAATGAAGGTTCGCTCGATCTGGGGTTGATGCGTAATACCCAGTTGCCTGACACGCTGGAGTGGCAGGTGATTTTGCGCGAACCGCTGATGGCGATGATCCCGCATGACCATCCGCTAGCCTCGTGCCCCGCCGTCACGCTGTCAGAGCTGGCAAAAGAGCCGTTTGTCTTTTTTGACCCTCAGGTAGGCACGGGTCTGTATGACGATATTCTCGGCCTGATGCGGCGCTACGATCTTGCCCCGGTGATTACCCAGGAAGTGGGAGAGGCAATGACCATTATTGGGCTGGTTGCGGCAGGGCTGGGTGTTTCTATTCTCCCGGCCTCCTTTAAACGGGTACAATTGCGTGAAATGCGCTGGGTTCCCATTGCTGAATCTGATGCGGTTTCAGAGATGTGGCTGGTCTGGTCAAAACACCATGAACAGAGCCATGCGGCACAGCGTTTCAAAAAGCAGCTTATCGCCGCCTCTGCAGGACGATATTTATAGCGAAATGGGGATAAAAATGTGCAGTAAATCACATGGCTAAGTAAATATTTGACGACGGCCATTGAAGTGCTTCACCATAGCCCACAGTTTATTTCGAAGCTCGAAAATAAGGGAGTACGAGGTGGTTGCTGATAGTCAGCCAGGGCATATTGATCAGATTAAGCAGACCAACGCTGGCGCGGTTTATCGCCTGATTGATCAGCTTGGTCCGGTTTCGCGTATCGATCTTTCGCGCCTGGCACAACTGGCACCTGCCAGTATCACCAAGATTGTCCGCGAAATGCTGGAAGCCCACCTGGTTCAGGAGACGGAAATTCAGGAGCCGGGCAGCCGCGGCCGTCCGGCAGTCGGGCTGGTGGTGGAAACGGAAGCGTGGCACTACCTGTCGCTGCGTATCAGTCGCGGCGAAATTTTCCTTGCGCTGCGTGATCTGAGCAGCAAGCTGGTGGTGGAAGATCGACTGGAGTTGCCGCTCGACACGGAACAATCGCTCCTCGATGCGATCATCACGCATATCGATCAGTTCTTTATCCGTCACCAGCAGCGGCTTGAGCGTTTAACGGCGATCGCCATCACCATGCCGGGGATTATTGATACCGAAAATGGCATTGTGCACCGCATGCCGTTTTACGACGATGTTAAAGAGATGCCGCTGGGTGAAGCACTGAAAAGTCATACGGGTGTGCCGGTCTATATTCAGCATGATATCAGTGCCTGGACGATGGCCGAGGCACTATTTGGTGCGTCACGCGGTGCACGGGATGTTATTCAGGTGGTGATTGATCACAACGTAGGGGCGGGTGTCATCACCGACGGACGCCTTCTGCACGCCGGGAGCAGTAGCCTGGTGGAAATTGGTCACACCCAGGTCGATCCCTACGGGAAACGGTGTTACTGCGGAAACCACGGCTGTCTGGAAACCATTGCCAGCGTGGAAAGCGTGCTGGAGCTGGCGCAGGTGAGACTCAGCCAGTCAATGAGTTCGACACTCCACGGGCAACCGTTAACCGTCGACTCGCTCTGCGCCGCGGCGCGTCAGGGCGATCTGCTGGCGAAGGACATCATTACCGGTGTGGGGAATAACGTCGGTCGCATTCTGGCCATCATGGTGAATCTCTTCAACCCACAAAAAATTCTGATTGGCTCACCGCTTAGCCAGGCGGCAGAGATCCTTTTCCCGACCATTTCGGCCTGTATTCATCAGCAGTCGCTCCCGGCGTACAGCAAGAATATTGTGGTCGAAAGTACGCAATTCTCGAACCAGGGCACGATGGCCGGTGCTGCGCTGGTGAAAGATGCGATGTACAACGGCTCGTTACTTATTCGCTTACTGCAGGGTTAACTCTTTTCCACAGATGCAAGAAAGATTGCGCTATCTCAAGCCGGGTAGCGCATGCATCCCGTAGACTTCCCCCACTGAATTATTTACCTGGTTTATATTTCCGAAGCATACCCAAGAGGTGGAGTGAGTCATGCTTAAGCGTTTCTTTGTTACTGGTACTGATACCTCTGTCGGGAAGACGGTGGTGTCTCGCGCGTTGCTGCAAGCCCTGGCGGCACGCGGTGAGCGCGTCGCAGGGTACAAACCGGTCGCAAAAAGCAGTAAAGAGACGCCAGAAGGACTGCGTAATAAAGACGCACTGGTTTTGCAAAGCGTTTCATCCCTGGAATTGCCTTATCATGCGGTCAACCCTATTGCGTTGAGCGAAGATGAGAGCAGCGTGGCACACAGCGGTCCGATCAACTACACCCTGTTGTCTGACGGCCTGGCGAACCTGAGTGAGAAGGTTGACCATGTGGTCGTTGAAGGCACGGGCGGGTGGCGCAGCCTGATGAACGATTTGCGCCCGTTGTCCGAGTGGGTAGTACAAGAGCAACTGCCGGTGGTGATGGTGGTTGGGATCCAGGAAGGGTGCATCAACCATGCGCTTCTGACGGCGCAGGCCATTGCCAACGACGGCCTGCCGTTGATTGGCTGGGTGGCAAACCGTATCAACCCGGGTCTGGCGCACTATGCAGAAATCATCGAGGTGCTGAGCAAAAAACTGCCAGGTCCACTGGTGGGGGAACTGCCTTATCTGCCTCGCGCCGAGCAGCGCGAGTTAGCGCAGTACATCGATCTCTCTGCCTTCGGCAGCGTGTTGACCATAAATAGAGTCGTGGCGTAACGTTCGCGACAGCACAGACGCCACCACGCAGGCTACCAGCAAACCGGGCAGCAAAAAATACTGCCCGGTCATTTCACAGACCATCAGCGCCGACATAATTGGCGCGTGTGTCGTCGCGGCGAGCAACGTTGCCATCCCCGCCAGCCCCAGCAAAATTGCCATCTCTGATCCCGGAAACCACAGCGCGGAGATCTGCGCAAACAGCATCCCTGTTGCCATACCGACAAACAGCGTCGGGGTGAAGACTCCACCCGGAGCGCCCGAGCCGCTACTCGCCAGTACCGCCAGTAATTTGCACAGAAACACACCAGCAATCACCGACAGTAATGGTGGGGAAAGAAGAAACGCCTGCACCACACTGTAGCCATTGCCCCATACTTTTGGCGTCATCAGTGACAACAGTCCGACGATCAGCCCGCCAAGCGCCAGTTGCCAGGGCGGTGAGAGTTTGAGACGCAGAAACAGAGAGTGGCTGAACGTCATCAACCACATCAGCAGTGGGCCGCAGATACCTGCCAGCAAGCCTATTCCAACGATCAGCGAATAATCCGTCGCCGTGAGCATTTCGCTAAGATGGACTTCGTAGAGTGTGCTGGCTCCGGGGCTTAACAGACGCGTGGTGAGCAGCGCCACCACGGCGGCAATCACAACCGGGCCGAGCGAGGCCAGCATCAGAGTGCCAAACAGAATTTCAGCAATAAAAAGGCTACCGGCCAATGGTGCGTGATAGGCGCTGGCCATCCCGGCGGCGGCTCCGCAGGCGATCCACAATTTCCATTCGGATTTCGGCGTAAAGCGTTGGGCGAAACAGGAGGCCGCCAGTGCTGCAAGCAGGATCATGGCACCCTCACGACCAATAGCGCTTCCGCTGGCGACGACCAGCAACGACGCAAGGGATTTGACCAGGCTGGCTCCGTAATCAAACTGTCCGTCTCCGGTTTCCAGCGCTTCCATATAATCCGTCGGGGCATGGGGACGCTGCGCCGTCAAACGTTGCCATCCCCACAACAACAGCCCGGCAGCCAGCCCGCCAAGCGCCGGTGTCAGTGCACGACGCCAGGGCGACAATGCCGCGGCAGCATCCACCAGACTGCCGCTTTCGTTGCTGAGGAATACCCACTCCAGCAAATACATGGCGTGGCGGAATACAGCAACGGCCAGCGCGGCCAGCACGCCAGTGATGGTGGCAATCAGGAGTCTGCGAAACATCGCTCGGATGTCAGGGTAAGTGTGAAGACGTTGCATGGGCCGCAATTGAACAGGGCAGATACCGTATTGTGAAGTGAAATCGCGGTGTTAGCAAAAGGTATACGTGCGGAAAAGTGGAGAACCCGGCTTGCCCGGTATCGGTGAGCAAGCCAGAACCTCGTTAACGATAAAGCGGTTTTTCAGCGACCGGAATAATTAATGTGGATTGCCAGTCCGCGAGCGTCAACTGAGCAAGTTTACCGAGTGCGGTGTAGAACGGGTGTCCGGCATTTTCGACAAATACAGAAAGAAAACGGGTGCTCCACGGCAAAAGGTGCCAGGCCAGAAGCTGGTCGCGCTCCGTATCGCGACCGTTTTCGGTCAGCCACCCGGCCAGCAGCAGCAACGCACCAAACTGATCTTCCGGTTCATTCTGCTGCATTTCAAAGACGATGTTGTTCTCACGCATCCACTGGCGCAGCGCGAGGGTTGAGTCACCAAACAGCACAGATTCGCGATCCAGCCACACGGAACCCCACGGCGGGGCGGGAAGCGCATACGGGCCAATAAACAGACGTTGCCAGACCTCCATTAGTGGTTCATCGGCGGGCACTTTGAAAGATTCCTCTATGTGCTGTAAAACATCCTGCGCCAGAGGCCAGTCCTGCGTCCAGCCGCCAGCGGTGAGCGCATTGACCAGAGGTGCGGCTTGCTCGCTGTCCGGAGCAAAATAGAACAGTGCGCCTAATACTCTGGCACTAAACGCGAACGATTCGCGGTGTGATACGTTATTCATGACTATATTCCTTACTCGCGCGGGTTGCCCCGCACGTTTATGTTAACCCGCAATTGCCATACCGACGGTCATATGCAGACCATAGAATAGCTCACGGTTAATCAGCTCACCTTTTCAACCTGCACCAGATTGGTGTGCTGCGGGTTACCTTTTGCCAGCGGTGACGGACGGTGCGTGGTCAATGTGTTGATGCACGAGCCGTGGTCGATGCGATCGCCGTTCATGTTGGCATCATGCCAGGCTCCCTGGCCCATTGCGCTCACGCCAGGCATGATGCGTGGCGTCACTTTCGCCGGAATACGCAACTCACCGCGATCGTTAAAGACGCGCACCATGTCGCCGTTCTTAATGCCACGTTTGTCGGCATCGACAGGGTTGAGCCAGATCTCCTGGCGGCAGGCCGCTTGCAGAACATCAATGTTGCCGTAGCTGGAGTGGGTGCGGGCTTTAAAGTGGAAGCCGAACAGCTGAAGCGGGAAGGTGCTGCGCTCAGGGGCATCCCAGCCGTCAAACGTAGAGGCATAGACCGGCAGCGGGCTGATGGTTTCATCTTTTTCCAGCGCCCAGGTGCTGGCGATCCTGGCCAGCGCGCTGGAGTAGATTTCAATCTTGCCCGATGGGGTTTTGAGTGGGTTTGCCTCGGGGTTGTCGCGGAATTTTTTGTAGGCCACAAAATGCCCAGCCGGATCTTTACGCTTATATATACCCATTTGTTTCAGCGCGTCATAGGACGGCAACTGTGGATCTTTTGCGAGCATTTTGGCATACAGGAACTGTAACCACTGCGCCTGGGTGCGGCCTTCGGTAAACTGCTGATGGATATCTGACCCGAGACGTTTCGCCACTTCACTCATGATCCAGTAGATAGGCTTGCGCTCAAACTTCGGTGCGGTAACGGGCTGCAGGAAAATCAGATATCCCATGTTGCCCGCGTAATCGTTAGGAATAATGTCTTCCTGTTCCACGGTCATTAAATCCGGCAGCAGAATATCGGCATACTTCGCTGACGAGGTCATAAAGTTGTCGATCACCACGATGGTTTCGCACTTGCTTTCATCCTGCAAAATATCGTGGGTTTTATTGATATCGGAGTGCTGGTTAATGATAGTGTTACCGGCATAGTTCCAGATAAATTTGATCGGCACATCGAGCTTATCTTTGCCGCGTACACCGTCGCGCAGGGCGGTCATTTCCGGGCCACGGACGATGGCATCCGTCCAGCTAAAGCAGGATATCTGCGTTTTCACCGGGTTGTCCGGCAGCGGCATACGCTCAATCGTGATGGTGTAGGTGGATTCACGTGCGCCGCTGTTACCGCCGTTGATCCCCACATTGCCCGTCAGGATCGGCAGCATGGCGATAGCGCGGGATGTCAGTTCGCCGTTGGCCTGACGCTGTGGGCCCCAGCCCTGACAGATATACGCCGGTTTCGCTGAGCCAATCTCACGTGCAAGCTTAATGATGCGATCGGCTGGGATCCCGGTGATACGTGAGGCCCACTCCGGCGTTTTGGCCGTGCCATCGTCACCCTGACCGAGAATATAGGCTTTGTAATGACCGTTTGCTGGCGCGCCTTCCGGCAGCGTTTTCTCATCGTATCCCACGCAATATTTGTCGAGGAACGGCTGGTCTACCCGGTTTTCATCAATTAACACCCAGGCGATACCGGCCACCAGCGCGGCGTCAGTGCCTGGACGAATCGGGATCCATTCATCTTCACGCCCTGCGGCGGTGTCGGTATAGCGAGGATCGATAACGATCATCCGCGCGTGAGAACGTTCGCGTGCCTGTTCGAGGTAATACGTGATCCCGCCGCCGCTCATGCGCGTTTCCGCCGGGTTATTACCGAACATCACCACCAGTCTGGTGTTTTCAATATCAGAGGTGCTGTTGCCATCGTTGCTGCCATAGGTGTAGGGCATTGCACAGGCAATTTGTGCCGTACTGTAGGTACCGTAGTGGCTTAAGAATCCGCCGTAGCAGTTCATCAGGCGAGCCACCAGCGAGGCGTAGGGGGAGGAGCGGGTGATATTACCGCCCACAATCCCGGAAGAGTAATTAATGTAAACCGCTTCGTTACCGTATTTTTCCACCACACCTTTCAGGCTGGTGGCAAGGGTGTCCAGTGCTTCGTCCCAACTGATACGTTCAAACTTGCCTTCGCCACGTTTACCGACGCGTTTCATCGGGTAATTCAGGCGGTCGGGATGGTTTATTCGACGGCGAATAGATCGACCGCGCAGGCACGCACGCACCTGATGATTGCCATAAACATCATCGCCGGTATTATCCGTTTCGACCCAGTACACTTCATCATCACGGACGTGCAGGCGCAGCGCACAGCGACTACCGCAGTTTACCGAACAGGCTCCCCATACCACTTTATCTTCCGCGGGTTGCATGGCGTTTTGTACCGCCGCAGCGGCGCTTTTCATGCCAAAAGGAAAAGAAAGCCCGCCAGCAGCAAGCGCCAGAGAACCTATCGCCGTGGATTTAACCAGCATTCGGCGGCTGATCCCGCCGTGACGTTCAATATCGGACATGACTCACCCCATCATTGCTGTTACGTATTATTTTCTCCCGTTATTAAAACCGGGCTAATGATGGGGTGAGTGTTACTTATTTGGCGGTATTAAATATTAATCCTCATCAATTCAAGGGGTACTGGTGCCTAAAAATCACTGAGGTTCACCTTGCGCATTGTCCTGAGTGCCTGAAGCTGCGCTGTTCCCTGTGCGGGTGTACAAGATTTTAAAAGTATCACTGGCACAATGACCAACCACCTGTGCATCCGGTTGGTCGGCCTGATCGTTTGGCACGATGCTCAGCGTAAAGCCGGACTCTGGTACACCGTTGTTGATGATTTTCTGCTGAATGTCGCTCTTCACGCGCTCGCAGGAATCCGGGGCGGCCAGAGTGGCCGTTGAAACACTCATTAACAGCAGGGCGGTAATCCAGGGTAACCGTTTCATCTGTCGCTCCTTTTCTCTGTGTGTAGATTAATTTTAGCAGGGATCGTGTAAACATCTGTATTTGCTAATATGATTGGGAATAATCTCCCTGTATCGGTAAATGATGTGAAGAAATACGCAGTGATAACGTTACTGGCAACGGCACTGGTGGGGTGTGATAACAACTCTGCGCCGCTGTCGTTTACGCCTGAGATGGCGAGCTTCTCGAACGAATTTGATTTTGACCCACTGCGCGGGCCGGTTAAAGACTTTTCCCAGACGCTGTTCAACGACAAAGGTGAGGTATCCAAACAGGTGACTGGCACGATGTCATCGGAAGGGTGCTTCGATACGCTGGAGCTGCACGACCTGGAAAATAATACGGGCGTCGCGCTGGTACTGGATGCCAACTACTACCTTGATGCTGAAACACAGCAGCGCAAAGTGAAGCTGCAGGGGAAATGTCAGCTGGCTGAATTACCGTCGGCGGGCGTGACGTGGGACACTGACGACAACGGCTTTGTGGTGGCAGCACACGGAAAAGAGATGGAAGTGAAGTACCGCTACGATGCCGACGGTTACCCGCTGGGTAAAACGACGGTTTCCGGCGAACAGCACTTGTCCGTGCAGTCGACACCGTCAAAGGATTTGCGCAAGCGAATGGATTATACGGCGGTGAGCACACTAAACGATAAGCCGCTGGGAAATGTGAAGCAGAGCTGCGATTACGACCGTCACAATAACCCGGTGAGTTGCGATCTGATGATCATCGACGACAGCGTCAAACCCGCCGTTGAGCACAAATACACCATAAAAAACAGTATTGATTACTATTAAGAAAAAACCGCGCAGTTTACTGCGCGGTCGCTTTCAGTTGAGTCGTGCCGGATGCTTTGTGCCCGGCCAGATGCTGGTGCTGGAAGATACACATGCGGATGGTGTTGCGGTATTCACCATTGATAAAGAACTCATGGATCAGTTCACCTTCCACCATAAAGCCAAGCTTGCGGTAGATATGGATCGCTTTTTCATTCTCTTTATCAACAATAAGATAGAGCTTATACAGGTTTAATACGTTGAACCCGTAATCCATCGCCAGCTTTGCTGCCCGCGAGGCGAGACCTTTCCCCTGATGCTCCGGCGAAATGATTATCTGGAATTCCGCCCGACGGTGGACGTGGTTGATCTCAACCAGCTCGACCAGACCGGCTTTTTCACCTTTGCACTCCACCACAAAACGGCGTTCGCTCTGATCGTGGATGTGCTTGTCATAAAGATCCGACAACTCCACAAACGCCTCGTATGGCTCTTCGAACCAGTAACGCATCACGCTGGCGTTGTTGTCGAGCTGGTGAACAAAGCGCAGGTCTTCACGCTCCAGCGGACGCAATTTAATGTCACTTATGCCCGACATTAAGGTGCAACCGTGCGGCCAGTACGGCGATCCAGGCAGCGCAGTGTGTTTGGCTCCCAGTAGGCATTGACGTTTGCACTTTGCTGACACTTGTCACGTGCATCAAAAGCAACATCTTCTTTATCCCACTCTTTTTCAGCACGTTTGTTGACCTTCTGACGAAGGTTACGGGTGTCATTCCATTGTTCTTTGTCCATCGCAGCGTTCTGACGGCTCTGCGCGCTATCACCAGACTCAATAATGAGTTTGCTGGTTTCGGCTGTAGCCGTTGCGGCAAAGGCGAACGATGACAGCGCCAGCAGGGCTGTCAGACAAAGGCGTTTGCTTAATGTAGTCATAGCGTTTCCTTTTTTAATGGGCGCAGAAAATTAAGTTACCCAGTCCCGATTCTACATCAAACCGAAATGGCGTCATACCCACGCCGCAGGTATTGAAAAGTAAAGGGCATTATCAGGTATGATAGTTAAATCAATCCTCACGTAATGTCCAAAATGATTAAGACGACGCTGCTTTTTTTTGCCACCGCACTGTGTGAAATTCTCGGATGCTTCCTGCCCTGGCTGTGGCTGAAGAAGGGGGCATCGGTGATGTTACTGGTGCCTGCGGGTATTGCGCTGGCGTTGTTTGTCTGGCTATTAACGCTGCATCCGGCAGCCAGTGGACGCGTCTATGCGGCGTACGGTGGTGTCTACGTCTGTACCGCACTGCTGTGGCTGCGCGTTGTTGATGGCGTCAGACTCAGCCTGTATGACTGGGCCGGCGCGCTGGTTGCACTGTGCGGTATGCTGATTATTGTCGCGGGCTGGGGGCGGGCGTAAGCCCCCATAATTTGTGATCTCTCGCTGATTTTTTGATCGCAATACTTGTATGGTAGTAGTGCAGTTGGATAAATTTCCTGCATCACAACGAGCGATGTAAGGAACTGGATCATGAAGATTGTCGGGGCTGAAGTTTTTGTTACCTGCCCGGGGCGTAACTTTGTCACCCTTAAGATCACCACCGATGAGGGCATTGTCGGTTTTGGCGATGCCACACTGAACGGACGTGAACTCTCCGTTGCCTCTTACCTGAAAGATCACCTGTGTCCGCAGCTGATTGGCCGCGATGCGCACCGCATAGAAGATATCTGGCAGTTCTTCTATAAAGGCGCTTACTGGCGTCGTGGGCCGGTCACCATGTCGGCGATTTCGGCCGTCGACATGGCGCTCTGGGACATCAAAGCCAAAGCGGCCAATATGCCACTCTACCAGCTGTTGGGGGGCGCATCCCGCGAAGGGGTGATGGTTTATTGTCACACCACCGGGCACACCATCGACGACGTACTGGAAGATTACGCCCGTCACAAAGAGATGGGCTTTAAGGCGATCCGCGTCCAGTGCGGTGTACCGGGTATGAAAACCACCTACGGTATGTCTAAAGGAAAAGGGCTGGCCTACGAGCCAGCGACCAAAGGCGACTGGCCGGAAGAGCAGCTGTGGTCCACCGAAAAATACCTCGATTTCACGCCGAAGCTGTTTGATGCGGTGCGAAGTCAATTTGGTTTTAATGAACACCTGCTGCACGACATGCACCACCGTCTGACGCCAATCGAAGCGGCGCGTTTCGGTAAGAGCATCGAAGACTTCCGTATGTTCTGGATGGAAGACCCAACACCTGCGGAAAACCAGGCGTGTTTCCGTCTGATCCGCCAGCACACCGTCACGCCTATTGCCGTGGGGGAGGTGTTCAACAGTATCTGGGACTGCAAACAGCTGATTGAAGAACAGCTTATCGACTATATCCGTACCACCATTACTCACGCAGGGGGGATCACCGGGATGCGCCGCATTGCGGACTTCGCGTCACTCTACCAGGTGCGTACCGGCTCGCACGGTCCGTCGGATTTATCACCAGTTTGTCACGCTGCCGCACTGCATTTTGACCTGTGGGTACCGAACTTTGGCGTACAGGAATATATGGGTTATTCGGAGCAGATGCTGGAGGTCTTCCCGCACAGCTGGCGCTTCGATAACGGTTATATGCACCCGGGTGATAAACCCGGGCTGGGCATTGAGTTTGACGAAAAACGGGCGGCGAAATACCCGTATGATCCCGCCTACCTGCCGGTGGCTCGTCTTGAAGATGGCACGCTGTGGAACTGGTAAACGAGGAACGAACGATGAAAAGCGTAGTGATCCAACAACCGAACGCACTGGTGATTGAAGAGCGTCCACTCCCGACGCCTGGTGCAGATGACGTGCGCGTCAAAATCAGGCTCGCCGGGATCTGCGGTTCAGACAGCCATATCTACCGTGGTCATAACCCGTTCGCCAGATATCCACGCGTAATCGGTCATGAATTTTTTGGCGTCATTGATGCTGTGGGCGAGGGCGTTGAGCACGCCCGTCTGGGTCAGCGCGTTTCGGTTGACCCGGTGATCAGCTGTGGTCACTGTTACCCATGTTCCGTCGGCAAACCCAACGTCTGTACTTCGCTCGTGGTGCTGGGCGTCCACCGTGACGGTGGGTTCAGCGAATACGCGGTTGTGCCCGCTAAAAACGCCTGGCCAATCCCGGACGCGATCCCGGACAAACATGCCGTGATGGTTGAGCCATTCACCATTGCTGCCAACGTAACGGGCCAGGCGAAACCCACCGAACAGGATATTGCGCTGATCTACGGCGCAGGCCCAATGGGGCTGGTTACCGTGCAGGCGCTGAAGGGGGTCTACAAGGTGAAGCAGGTTATCGTCGTTGACCGCATTGACGAACGCCTGGCGATGGCTCAGCGCAGCGGCGCGGACTGGGTGTTGAATAACGGCGAACAGTCATTACAGGCAGCCCTGGAGGAGAAAGGGATCAAACCGACGTTAATCATTGATGCCGCCTGTCATCCGTCTATTTTGCAGGAAGCCATTACCCTGGCCTCCCCGGCAGCCCGCATTGTGCTGATGGGCTTTTCCAGTGAACCGAGCCAGATTGTTCAGCAGGGGATCACCGGCAAAGAACTGGCGATATTCTCCTCGCGCCTGAATGCTAACAAATTCCCGGTCGTTATCGGCTGGCTGGAAAAGGGGCTGATCGACCCTGAAAAACTGATTACCCATACTTTTGACTATCACCACGTAACAGACGCCCTCGAACTGTTTGAGAAAGACCAGCGGCAGTGCTGCAAAGTCTTGCTCACGTTCGGCCAATAATAATTCACGCGGTTAAGAGCCTGCACAGACAGGCTCTGAGTGGTACGCATCTTACCTTTCAGAGATAGCCATTATGACGCAAGTACAACCTCAAAGAACAACCTCCGATCTGGTGAAAGCCGCCGTTTCAGGCTGGCTGGGTACCGCGCTGGAGTTCATGGATTTTCAGCTTTACTCACTGGGTGCCGCGCTGGTATTCCACGAAATCTTCTTCCCGGAACAGTCTGCGGCAATGGCGCTGATTCTGGCGATGGGCACCTACGGCGCAGGCTATATTGCCCGCATCGTCGGCGCGTTTATCTTCGGCAGGATGGGCGACAGCATCGGGCGTAAGAAGGTGCTGTTTATCACCATTACCATGATGGGGATCTGTACGACCCTGATTGGTGTATTGCCAACCTATGCGCAGATAGGGATTTTTGCACCTGTTCTGTTAGTCACGCTGCGTATTATTCAGGGGCTGGGGGCCGGGGCGGAAATCTCCGGGGCAGGAACCATGCTGGCAGAGTACGCACCAAAAGGAAAACGCGGCATCATCTCCTCGCTGGTGGCGATGGGCACCAACTGCGGAACGCTGAGTGCAACGGCCATCTGGGCGGTGATGTTCTTTGCCCTTGACCGCGAAGAGTTGCTCGCCTGGGGCTGGCGCGTGCCGTTCCTCGCCAGTGTGGTGGTGATGATCTTTGCCATCTGGCTGCGAATGAACCTTAAAGAAAGCCCGGTATTTGAGAAAGTGAACGACGCTGAAACTGCCGCCCCGGATACGTCGCTGGGGGCGATGTTTAAGAGCAAATCGTTCTGGCTGGCGACCGGTCTGCGCTTTGGCCAGGCGGGGAACTCCGGCCTGATCCAGACGTTCCTCGCTGGTTATCTGGTACAGACGCTCTTGTTCGATAAAGCGATCCCAACCGATGCGCTGATGATAAGCTCCATCCTGGGCTTCCTCTCCATCCCGCTGCTGGGCTGGCTGTCCGATAAAGTCGGGCGTCGTTTACCGTACATTATTCTGAATATCTCGGCCATTATCCTGGCGTACCCAATGCTGTCGGTAATCGTCGATAAAAGCTATGCACCAGGCGTCATTATGCTCTCCATGATTGTGATTCATAACGTGGCGGTACTGGGGCTGTTCGCGCTGGAAAACATCACGATGGCGGAAATGTTCGGTTCGCGTAATCGCTTTACCCGGATGGCTATCTCAAAAGAGGCGGGTGGTCTGGTGGCGGTTGGTTTCGGCCCGGTACTGGCGGGGATCTTCTGCAATATGACCGGCTCCTGGTGGCCGATTGTCGCAATGCTGGTAGCGTACTCCGTGATTGGGCTGGTGTCCGCCATCCTGATGCCAGAAGTGCGTGACCGGGATTTGAGTTTGGCGGAAGACGCGGCTGAAGCCCCGCGTCACGGATCTGTCGGGTACGGGGCGCTCTCTTCACGCCGCTGATGGTTTATATCTTGAGGTACTTGTCACACAACTTTTTGCTCGTGTCACACCACATGGACAAAAGTTAATATAAATCAATATATGAATCTGAAGTATCCGTATGGTTGATGGCAGATATTTTTTTACGACATCTACCATTCTAGTTGGTGTAGTCAACAGGCGCTGCCGCTCCGGTAAGAGGGCGGCAGTGGATCACAGCTTTCTTTACTTAACGAGTCTCAATCATGGAAAACCGGTTATTACAGGCGAAAGCGACCCTTCCTCAGTACGATCGCGATAGCCTCAGGGCACGCATTGTTCATTTAGGGTTTGGTGCATTTCACCGTGCGCACCAGGCGGTGTATACCGACATTCTCGCCGCTGAACACGGCAGCGACTGGGGTTACTGCGAAGTTAACCTGATTGGTGGCGAACAGCAAATTGCCGATCTGAAGGCACAGGATAACCTTTACACCGTGGCGGAGATGTCCGCCGATGCATGGACATCTCGTGTGGTTGGCGTTGTCAAAAAAGCGCTGCATGCGCAGGTTGACGGGCTGGAAGCCGTGCTGGCGGCGATGTGCGAACCGCAGGTGGCCATTGTTTCACTGACCATCACCGAAAAAGGATACTGCCACTCACCGGCGACCGGGAAACTGATGCTCGATCACCCGTTAATTGCTGCCGACCTGCAAAATGTTCACCAGCCAAAATCTGCTCCGGGCGTTGTGGTTGAAGCGCTGGCGCGTCGTAAAGCGGCGGGCCTGCCTGCTTTTAGCGTGATGTCCTGCGACAACATGCCAGAGAATGGCCACGTGATGCGCAATGTGACCTGCGCCTATGCCCGTGCTGTTGACGGTGAACTGGCAGACTGGATTGAAGCCAACGTGACCTTCCCGTCAACGATGGTGGATCGCATCGTGCCAGCGGTAACGGCGGAAACGCTGGATAAAATCGAGCAGCTGACGGGTGTACGCGATCCGGCGGGGGTTGCCTGTGAACCGTTCCGTCAGTGGGTGGTTGAAGACAATTTTGTCGCCGGGCGTCCGCAGTGGGAAAAAGCCGGCGCGGAGCTGGTGGCAGACGTTATTCCGTTTGAAGAGATGAAGCTGCGTATGCTTAACGGCAGCCACTCCTTCCTGGCATACCTCGGCTACCTGGCGGGATACCAGCACATCAACGACTGCATGGCCGATGAGCACTACCGCGCCGCCGCACACGCGTTAATGCTAAAAGAACAGGCCCCAACGCTGAAAGTGAAAGGGGTTGATTTAGGTCGCTACGCTGATCTGCTGATTGCACGTTACAGCAACCCGGCTCTGCGTCACCGCACCTGGCAAATCGCGATGGACGGCAGCCAGAAGCTTCCACAGCGTATGCTGGATTCTGTCCACTGGCATCTGGTGCATCAGAAACCGTTCCCGTTGCTGGCGCTGGGCGTGGCGGGCTGGATGCGCTATGTCGGCGGCGTGGATGAGCAGGGTAACGCCATTGAGGTGGTCGACCCGCAACTGGCGGTCATTCAGGCTGCGGTAAACGGTAGCCCAGAGGGCGAAAATCGCGTGAAAGCGCTACTGGGCATTGAGACTATCTTTGGCAAAGAGTTACCGCAGGAAGCCGTTTTTGTGGATGCGGTGATGAAGGCTTATCAGACATTACTGCAAAAAGGAGCGAAAGCTACGGTGGCGCAGTACGCGGCACAGCGGTAACACCACTGCCGCATCCCGCACGCGGTGGGATGCGGCAAGCATTATTCTTCGCTAAACCAGTCGCTGTTTTCCTGACGAATCAACAAGACCGACTCGCTAATTTCCTGCAGATGCAGCGTCATCGCTTTTTCCACGCCATCAGGATCGCGTTTTTCCAGCGAATTGAAAATATCGTGGTGCTGTCGGAGCAACATTTCCGGCGGCGAGACATGATCAAGACTCATATAGCGCACGCGGTCAATGGTGGCTTTGATGTTTTCGATGGTGTCCCACGCCAGCTGACAATCCGCAATTTGCGCCAGCTTCTGGTGAAACTCGTCATCGAGCTGGAAAAAGTCATTCAGCTGTTTACGGTCAATCGCAATACGCTGCTGATGCAGGTTTTGCTCCAGTTGATAACACTGGTTGTCATTGATAAGCGATGCGGCGCGGCGCGCGACGGCACATTCAATGGCCTGACGGACAAAACAACCATTACGAACCTGAGAAAGTGAAATCTTATTCACATAACTGCCGCGCTGGGGGCGGATCTGGATCAGGCCGTTTTCAGCCAGCTTAATAAATGCCTCTCGCACCGGCTGACGGGAAACGTCAAAACGTACCGAGACCTCTTTTTCAGAGAGTGGTGTTCCCGGCGGGATCAGGCAGTGCACAATATCACGTCGCAAAATGCGATAGATTTGCTGATTAACAGGCTGGGTAGGATTAAGTTGTGATTCAGCGGCCATGAGTTGTCATTTCTCAGAGAGTTAGCCTGAACATACTACCATTCTTTTGGGATCTGCGACAAACCCGGCCCGCAGGCCGGGAAGGGCAAAATTAGCCGCGATGGATGCTAAGTCCGGCAAAACTCTGGCTGACTGGCATCATTTCAACGGTATTAATGTTGACGTGTTTTGGCAGCGTCGATACCCACCAGACCGCTTCGGTAATATCTTCCGGTGTCAGTGCATTGGCGTTTTCATAGGTTTTATCCGCTTTTGCGTCATCGCCTTTGAAACGCACGTTAGAGAACTCGGTACCGCCAACCAGACCTGGCTCGATATCGGTGACGCGAATGGCGGTGCCGTGCAGGTCGGTGCGCAGGTTAAGGCTGAACTGGCGTACGAAGGCTTTGGTCGCGCCGTAGACGTTACCGCCTGCGTAAGGCCAGCTACCGGCGGTAGAGCCGATGTTGATCACGTGGCCGCGATTGCGCTCAACCATGCCCGGCAGTACGGCGCGGGTCATGTACACCAGCCCTTTATTGTTGGTGTCGATCATGTTTTCCCAGTCTTCCACGCTGGCTTTGTGGGCAGGCTCCAGACCCAGCGCCAGACCCGCATTATTGACCAGCACGTCGATGGCATGCCATTCGGCAGGCAGGTTCGCCATCATCTCTTCAATGGCGGCACGGTTGCGGACGTCCAGCTGCGCGGTCAGGATACAGTCACCTAACTCATCTTTCAGCTCCTTCAGGCGCTCCTGACGACGACCCGTTGCAATCACCTTATGCCCGTTGGCAACGAAGCGG
The DNA here is from genome assembly GCF_046622475.1 of Enterobacter sp. LM3. Taxonomy (NCBI): domain Bacteria; kingdom Pseudomonadati; phylum Pseudomonadota; class Gammaproteobacteria; order Enterobacterales; family Enterobacteriaceae; genus Enterobacter; species Enterobacter sp. LM3. The sequence goes on from NZ_JBJURN010000006.1 coordinate 222,496, forward strand.
CGCGTGATGCTTTCACCAAAACCCGACGTCGCCCCGGTAACTAAAATAATCATCTCACTGTTCCTCAACGCTTTTTGTGTTGAACTACCATAGCACGCGCGCGGGCGCGGCGTTAAGGCAACTTTTGTATGACAGCATTGCAGGTGAGGGCGGCCTGGCCTACTCTGGGGAGATACACCGTTCTCAGGAGTGAAAGATGTCGGTCAGCAATCCTTTTTTTGAAATCAGCCTGTTGCCTTATCAGGCTCCGCATTTTGACGAAATCAACGATAGCCATTATCGCCCTGCATTCGATGAAGCCATACGACAGAAGCGTGCAGATATTGCTGCCATCGTTGCACAGACCGCCGCGCCTGACTTCAACAACACGGTGCTGGCGCTGGAAAAAAGCGGTGCCATGCTGTCGCGCGTGAGCAACGTTTTCTTCGCCATGACCTCTGCACACACCAATGATGATTTACAGGTGCTGGACGAACAGTTTTCGACAGAGCTGGCGGGGCTGGCGAACGATATCTGGCTCAACGAAACGCTCTTCACCCGCGTGGAGAGCGTCTGGCAGGATCGCGCGGCGCTGGATGCCGAATCCCGTCGTCTGGTGGAAGAGACGTATCAGCACTTCATTCTGGCGGGCGCACGCCTGAACGATGCCGGGAAAACGGAACTGAAAGCGCTGAATACCGAGTCGGCGTTACTGACCAGTCAGTTTAATCAGCGCCTGCTGGCGGCGGATAAAACGGGTGGTCTGGCGGTGGATTATGCGTACCAGCTTGAGGGGTTGAGCGCAGACGAGATGGCGACCGCCGCGCAGGCTGCCGCAGAGAAAGGGTTGAACGATCGCTGGCTGATACCGCTGCTCAATACCACGCAGCAGCCTGCGCTTGCTGCGCTGACCGATCGGCAAACGCGTGAAAACCTGTTTAACGCGGGATGGGTGCGCACCCAGAAAGGGGATGAAAATGACACCCGTGAGCTGATCCTCCGCCTCGTCGCGCTGCGCGCGCGTCAGGCACACCTGCTGGGTTTTGACGATTACGCCAGCTGGAGTATTGCCGATCAGATGGCGAAAACCCCTGCAGCAGCGCTGGCATTTATGCGCGGTATCGTGCCGGCGGCGCGCGCCCGGGCAGAGCGTGAGCAGGCGGATATCCAGAAAGTGATTGATGACGAGCAGGGCGGTTTCACGGTGCAGGCCTGGGACTGGTCTTTTTACGCCGAGCGCGTGCGCCTGGGGAAATATGCGCTGGATGAATCGCAGATCAGGCCGTACTTTGCCCTCAATACCGTGTTGCATGACGGCGTCTTCTGGGCGGCCAGCCAGCTGTTTGGCATCCGTTTTGTCGAGCGTTTTGATATTCCGGTCTATCACCCGGACGTGCGCGTATGGGAAATCTTTGACCACACCGGTGAAGGCATGGCGCTGTTCTACGGTGATTTCTTCGCCCGGGATTCCAAAGGCGGTGGCGCGTGGATGGGGAATTTTGTCGAGCAATCGTATGAGCGTGCTGCGCGTCCGGTTATCTACAACGTCTGTAACTATCAAAAACCGGCTAACGAACAGGCGGCGCTGATCTCCTGGGATGATGTGGTCACGCTATTCCATGAGTTTGGTCATACGCTGCACGGCCTGTTTGCCAGTCAGCGTTACGCCACGCTCTCTGGCACCAATACGCCGCGTGATTTCGTCGAATTCCCGTCGCAAATCAACGAACACTGGGCCAGCCATCCGCAGGTGTTTGCGCATTATGCCCGTCATTACGAAACCGGAGAACCGATGCCGGAAGCGCTGCGGGACAACATGCTCAAGGCGACCCAGTTCAACAAAGGCTATGACATGACGGAACTGCTGAGCGCAGCGTTGCTGGATATGAACTGGCACAGCGTCCGCGATGCGGTGGATGATGTTGAGGCTTTTGAAGCCGCAGCGCTGAAAAAAGAGGGGCTGGATCTGCCCGCCGTACCGCCACGCTATCGCAGCAGCTACTTCGCCCATATTTTCGGAGGCGGGTATGCGGCAGGTTATTACGCGTATCTCTGGACGCAGATGCTGGCCGACGATGGCTATCAGTGGTTTGTCGAGCAGGGCGGGTTAACGCGTGAGAACGGGCAGGCATTCCGTGAGGCGATTTTGTCGCGCGGGAACAGCAGTGACCTGGAAACGCTGTACCGCAACTGGCGTGGGCACGATCCTGAGATCGAACCGATGTTGAAGAATCGTGGGTTGAGTTAAAAAAACACCCGGCGGCGCAACGCCACCGGGTGACAATGCTTATACCAGCGCGTTAGGGCATGCTTCGCCTTTCTCCAGCTGCTGCAAATTCCCCAGCGTCGTTTCCGAAATGCTGATCAGCGCTTCGGCCGTCAGGAACGCCTGGTGGCCAGTGAACAGGACGTTATGGCAGGCAGACAGGCGACGGAACACATCGTCCTGGATCACGTCGTTAGACTTATCCTCAAAGAACAGATCGCGTTCGTTTTCATACACGTCCATACCCAGCGCGCCTATCTTCTGAGTTTTCAGCGCTTCAATTGCGGCCTGAGAGTCAATCAACCCGCCACGGCTGGTGTTGATGATCATCACGCCGTCTTTCATCTGGTCAAACGCCGCCTGGTTAAGCAGGTGATAGTTTTCCGGCGTCAGCGGGCAGTGCAGGGAGATAACGTCTGACTGGGATAGCAGCGTCGTCAGGTCGACATACTCCACGCCCAGCTCCAGCGCGGCAGCGCTTGGGTACGGATCAAACGCCAGCAGGCGCATACCAAAACCTTTCAGAATGCGAAGTGTCGCGACGCCAATTTTACCAGTACCAATTACACCGGCGGTTTTGCCGTACATGGTGAAACCGGTCAATCCTTCCAGAGAGAAGTTGGCATCACGCGTGCGTTGATAAGCGCGGTGAATACGACGGTTCAGCGACATCATCATCCCGATGGCGTGCTCGGCGACCGCTTCCGGCGAATAAGCCGGTACGCGCACCACCTTCAGACCCAGTTCTTTCGCCGCATCAAGATCCACGTTGTTGAAGCCAGCGCAGCGCAGGGCGATATACTTCACCCCATGCTTTTTCAACTCTTCCAGCACCGGGCGGCTGCCGTCGTCGTTTACAAAGATGCAAACACCATCACAACCGTGCGCCGTTTTGGCTGTTTTTTCAGTCAGCAGAAAGTCGAAAAATTCAAGTTCGAATCCGTAAGCCTCGTTAACATGTTGCAGATACTTTTTGTCGTACTGCTTTGTGCTGTATATCGCGAGTTTCATAAGACTTTCTCCATTAATTTTGCATCCACGTTAGCATGATTAAAATATTCTTACAATTTATAAAATATTATTGAATTCAATGGGTTCTATGAATTATTTTAGAACATCTATACCCATTAACTCTATGATATTCAAACTACACAACTTTCTTCAGCATGAATTTATCCTGGGGGTGTCCTGGGGACATTGCCGTTGGCATTCTGGTGTGTAGCATGTCCACCTGATCCTGTTCATACCACCGATCCACGTTGAACAAACATCAAATGCTGGCTGAATGATGAGCATAAGAAACCATCGCCGGAAAATTTACAAAGACCATAATTCGAAGCGAGATAGAAACTTAGAAGCGAAGCGGTGAGGCTTTACACAGACATAGCGTATCCAGTGTCTTGCACGTATTCTCAAATGAAACTACTGTATATAAAAACAGTCATTGAGATGTGCATTATGGAATTCTACAGACCAGCAGATTTACGGGAAATTATTGCTATCCCGCTTTTCAGTGATTTAGTGCAGTGTGGATCCCCCAGTCCGGCTGCCGACTACGTTGAGCAGCGCATTGATCTCAATAAGTTGCTTGTTTCTCATCCCAGCTCGACCTACTTCGTCAAAGCCGCAGGCGATTCAATGATTGAGGCCGGGATCAGTGCTGGTGATCTACTGGTTGTTGATAGCTCCCGTACTGCTGAGCACGGGGATATCGTCATTGCTGCTGTCGACGGTGAATTCACGGTTAAGCGTCTTCAGCTGCATCCTGTTGTCATGCTCAAACCTGAAAATTCCGCATACAGGCCATTTATTATAGGTAGTGAAGATAATCTGGAAATTTTTGGTGTAGTGACGTACATCGTGAAATCTGCTGTCTGATCATGTTTGCACTGTGTGATGTGAACTCTTTCTACGCCTCATGTGAAACTGTTTTTCGCCCGGATCTGAAGGGTCGTCCAGTCGTCGTTTTGTCAAACAACGATGGTTGCGTCATCTCTCGCTCAGCTGAAGCAAAACCCTTCGTGAAAATGGGTGAGCCGTTCTTTAAACAGAAAGATCTCTTCAGGCAGCATGGGGTGGTGTGCTTCAGTAGCAACTATGAACTCTACGCGGATATGTCCAACCGGGTGATGACGACGCTTGAGGAAATGAGCCCGCAGGTGGAAATCTACAGCATTGATGAGGCCTTCAGTGACCTGACCGGAGTGCGCAATTGCCGGGATCTGACGGAGTTTGGCAAAGAGATCCGCGCGACGGTTTTGAAGCGTACGCATCTTACTGTCGGTGTCGGGATAGCACAGACAAAGACGCTGGCTAAACTGGCCAACCAGGCAGCAAAGAAGTGGCAGCGACAGACTGGTGGAGTCGTGGACCTTTCGAGCATCGACCGTCAGCGTCGGCTACTGGCTTTAATCCCGGTAGAAGATGTTTGGGGCGTCGGGAGGCGTATCAGCAAGAAGCTCAACGCGATGGGTATTAAAACCGCTCTCGATCTCTCAGAACAGAGTACGTGGATTATCCGGAAACACTTCAATGTGGTGCTTGAGCGTACCGTACGGGAACTGCGAGGCGAGCCATGTCTCAATCTGGAAGAGTTTGCACCTGCGAAGCAGGAGATAGTCTGTTCACGTTCTTTCGGTAGCCGTATCACCGACTATGAAGAAATGCGGCAGGCCATCTGCAGCTACGCTGCGCGGGCGGCATGGAAACTGCGTGGTGAGCATCAATATTGCCGTTTCATCTCGGCGTTTGTTAAAACGTCGCCGTTTGCATTGAATGAACCGTACTATGGCAACAGTTCATCGGTAAAATTACTCACCCCAACGCAAGATAGTCGCGACATCATCAATGCAGCCACAAAATGCCTGGACGCTATCTGGAAGGAGGGTCACCGGTACCAGAAAGCCGGTGTCATGCTGGGTGACTTCTTCAGCCAGGGTGTGGCTCAGCTTAACCTCTTCGATGAGAATGCCCCGCGCGCGGGAAGTGACAAATTAATGGAGGTACTGGATCATCTTAATTCTAAGGATGGGCGAAGTATCCTGTACTTTGCCGGGCAGGGCATACAGCAACAATGGCAGATGAAGCGTGAAATGCTCTCACCGCGTTACACCACAAGATACTCTGATCTTCTTAGTGTGCGATGAGTGTTATAGGGGGGGCTGTTCAGTGCCAAAAGCGGACGGTGATACCGTCCGCTCGGTTTTGATGACAGGAGGTGGATCAATAGAACTCTGACTGTTCAATCATCAAAATGGTGAAGCCACTCGTACTTTTTTATCGAATAAACGTTCTTTTTACACGAACTGATGTAATGAAATAGGGAATCCAAATTAAAGCCGTTATCACATTTCTAAAAACAGGCACAAGTTCATTATATCTAATCTCAGTGCCAGGAATTAACATGTAAAGCATGTAGATATTTAATGACATCGTCGTTACGACTGATATCAAAAATAAAATATAAAGCTTTGGTAGCGACTTTTTCTTTCTTATGAAAAATGAAAGAACTGTGACTGTAAACTTTTGCATTTCACCCCAGTCCTTCAATATTCGCCCTAACCGCTTTCAGAGTCCTTTTGCGGATCCAGCCGCTACCCGCCCGTATTATCAGCCAGTAAGCTGACATTTTTAGCTGAGTGCGTCTGTCCGGACAGTAGATGAATGTTTCCGTAGAGAGTTCATGCTTGCCAGACGCCACCTCCGTTACCTTGTAGCGCAGCAACAGTTTCGCACTGCCCGGCGCGGCTGGGGTCTGAAAAGCGCTGGCATCCGGAACGTTTTCCAGACCAAAATCGGTACGCCAGAATTGCCCTCTTAAGCCATAGCAGAGCTCAGATACAGAGTTTTTCAGAAGGGTAAAACTGTGCAAGCCAAAGTTGCCGTTCGAGCCAGGGTGCTGATTGCGTAGTAATTTTTGCGGTAATTGACGCAAAGACATTAACCGCCGAATCACGGCATCTTGCCGGACGTCAAAGTTTGCAATCAACGGCAGAATATTTTCAGGGTAGGTAGTGTGAATGACCGTTAGGTGTTTTTCATGAAACTGGAACTGGGGGAGAAAAGCGGGAACATCCTGCCACTGAGCAAGCGCTTTGCGGGTAACGAATCCAGGGTTCAGCATCTCTCTTCCTTGTCATCCCTTACGTCCAGCCAGAATAACAGATGGTGTATCGCAGGCAATTACCAGGAAAAGATAGGGGAAGAGGGCAGTAAATGTAACTAGCCGGTTGGGTTAACGACGTTCGCTTCTTTGCGAATGGAGAAGCTCAGTGATTTCTTTGCGCTTTCTTGTTGCCCATTCAGGCTTGATAGAAAGCATTAAACTATATTGCCTTCTAAAATAAACCTCTCTAAATTCTCGTTCAGATGAATGGTTTGCCGCATAAGCCCCGCTACGGGTCTATCCACAAACCAATAAAGAATTTCATCGTCACTGAGCGTTACTTTTCGCTGTATCTCAAGGCCTCTTTCACCGACGATAAAATGATATTCTTTTCCATGAATTTCAAGATAGGGAGTTGCAACCCCATCAGGTTGGTCAGGGATAAAGAAGTAATGATTTGGCCTTGTGCCTCCCCCTAATTTCTCACCTATTTTTAGAAGCTCATTTCGTAGTTCTTCAATCGTTTTCATAAGCATCTCTTACTTCTTGTATGTAAACGACTCATTATCGCGGATTGGGTGCACAGAGCCTGCTATCGATCAATTCCCCACAAACGCACTCACCGGCACGCCAAAACGCTTCGCCAGTGCACGCATATGATCCAGCGTTAGCGTACGCTGTCCGTTAAGGATCCGGCTCACCAGAGACTTTTTACCAATCTCTGTCTCGAAGTCGCTCTGAGTGAGTTGGTACTGGTCCATCAGCGTTCGCAATAACGCAACGCCTGACGGAATGCTGGCAACACGCGCGTTAAAATCTGCAAACTCCGGGGACTCGTTTTCGTATTGATCGATTTTGGCGGTGAGCATCTCCACCAGCGGGCTATCGGGTTCGTGTTCGACCAGATACTCCACCAGCGCTAGCGCATCCTCATAATCTTGTCGCGACGGGCTTGAGCCCAGGAAAGGGAGCGCGTTGGTCAGATCGTTTGCCGCTTTGATGACTGCTGCATAATTCATTCTTTCGTTCTCCGGTAGAGGTCCGTGAGCTTGTCATACTCTGCGTGGGTGCTGATGTGTTTGATGAAAATCTTTCCTCTCTCAAAATCAGTAAAAAACATCACTCTTAAATGCCCGCCACCCACATCAATGACCCACCATTTTTCCCTGTATTTCATCCTGTCCAGGCTGGGGAATCGCTTTCTCATATCGTCCGGTGACGGGTAGTGTTCCTTCTTTAGCACCCGGTAAAGATCGTGCAGGGCGAGTGCTTGATTAGGAAATTGTCTGGTGGCCGCGTCGAAAGGCGCTCTTGAGACTACGTGCATCCATGCCCCTTATTTCCAGGATGGAAACATTATAGATGGTGAGTGGTGAGTTGACAATGTGGAAACTGCAATGGGCTGCAGTTTCCATATGCTCGTGATTACGGCGCTTATGTATTGAGTACGAACACTTTAAGAGGTGATGATGGCAGATAAAAGTGGATGGCATGGCTTGGTTTTGGGTATTTCTTTGATTTGCGCAGCGTATTCAGGAATTGTGGGGGGAGAAGAAGTGCTGTGGGTGATAGTTTTGTTTACAGCAGTATATGGAAGTGTGTTGCATTCATCGGTTGAACTCACAGCTCAAAGCAGACCTTGCTGTTTTCATGCAAGCCCGCTCCGTACCAAAAACGTACACTTAACAAGGTGATCAAACGATCACCGTGAAGTCGTAGACTCCCGTTTGCCCAGCCCTTTGAGCAGCATCTGGGTCGTCGCAGAAGCGTTTCCGGATGGCGAACAAACCAGTCCAAATTCACGATGCAGGGAAGGGGTCAGTGGTACCACACACAGGCCGTGTAATTCCTCCGGTAGGGCTGATTCTGGTACAAGTGCGACGCCCATACCTTCACCTACCAACATGCAGGCGCTGACCCAATCGCGAACTTTCACGCGCACGTCAGTGAGCTGCAAGCCCGCATTTTCCATCAGGCTGCGTCCATTCACTAAACACCCCCCGGTGGCAAGGATAAAGGGCTGATCTGCCAGTTGTTCTAACGTTATGCCATATGCCCTGGCATGACCTGCCAGCAGATGACGGGCGGGCATTACCGCTACCCAGGCATCCTTGCCTAAAACAACATCTGCACGCCCGGGGGCGGGGTTCATGACAACCCCGAGTTCAACTGTGTCTGCTGCAAGCCACTCCTCGACTTCCTCGTCTGTACCTTCGAGGAGCACTACCTCAATACCGGGATGCAGGCGCTTAAAGTCCCGCAATAACCTGGGCAAAAACGTGGACGTCACGGAGGGAAAACTGGCCAGGCGAATGCGCCCGTTGTTTAACTCCCGGCTCTCATCTGCCAGCAAACGGATCGCATTCAGCGTCAATACCATGCTCCTTGCATGTTCGACAACCTGCACACCCAGGGCGGTGACGCCGATATATCGCCGCTCACGTGTGAAAACAGGAAACCCAAGTGACGCCTCTAGCTGAGCGATAGCCTGGCTGGCACCAGACTGCGTCATGCCAATTTCCTCAGCGGCGCGCGAGATATTGTGGGCATCGGCCACTGCGACCAATAAGCGCCAGTGCAAAAGATTCATCATGAGTATCAGTAGTTCAGCTAATAGTGAGTTTATGAACAATTAATTTTACAGAAAGATTCATATTAAGCAGAGTGTTTTCAGGATCGGCTTAAACGTTGATTAAAACTTTTCCATTCAAAAGGAGACAAAATGAAACTCTATTACGCCCCGGATACCTGTTCGCTTTCACCACACATTGTGCTGCGTGAACTGGAGCTTGAGTTTGAACTGGTTAAAGTGAACAACCGTAGCAAGCTCACCGCTGATGGACGTGATTTCCTGACCATTAACCCTAAAGGTTATGTCGCTGCGCTTGAACTTGACGATGGAAAGATCCTCACTGAAGGACCTGCCATTGTGCAGTATCTCGCGGATCTTAAACCGGAAATCGGGCTGGCACCGCGAGCGGGCAGCTGGGAGCGGGTGCGTCTGCAGGAATGGCTTAACTTTATCACCAGTGAAATACACGCTGGCTCAGCGTTGTTATTCAATCCCTCACTGCCCGAAGACGTTAAGTCGATTTATCGAGAGAAGCTGTTCCGGCGGTTCAATTATCTTCAGGATCAGCTCAACGGTAAAACCTATCTGATGGGTTCAACGTTCAGTGTTGCTGATGTCTACCTTTTCACCGTACTTGGCTGGTGTAAATTCTTTTCCATCGACCTGAATTGCTGGCCCTTGCTGTCAGCATATATGGCAAGAATTAATACACGACCTGCTGTGCAGTCCGCATTACTGACTGAAGCGTCTGGCTAAGGTCAGTGGGGGATTGATAAGAAAACGCGACGCAAAAAAGCGCATTTTGGGGCGATAACCAGGAATCCTGGTGTATAAATTGGGGCTGATAATTTGCTACTATTCTGCGCGATTAGCCACTCGCGATGATTTTCAACGCATTGAATAATAAATAAATTATTGAGATAGCTAAAAATAAAAAATTCACCGCATAGTGTGAGAGCATCTATCCTTAAAACGGTCACTCACTTCAACTGAATGACTAAACATGCGACAATGATCGGCACTGTCGGCTTAATTATTTCGCTAAATCAGGATATTAACTGCCCATGAAGGGTAAATATAAAGCCGCAATCGCGCTTTTACTGCTGTTGATTTTGTTGCCGCTGACGCTGCTGATGACGCTCGCGCAGTGGGTACCGACGCTAGCCGGGATCTGGCTGCCTGTCGGGACACGTATCGCTTTTGAAAAAAGCCCCAGACTGACGCGTCACGCCATTACGATCCCCGATCTTCGCTATCTGGTTGAGGATTGCGAAATGGCTCGCGTAGAAAACGCGACGCTGTCACATCCCAGCCGCTGGAACATTGATATTGGTGCGCTTGAGCTTAATTCGGCGTGTCTCAGCAAGCTGCCTGCCACTGCGCCATCCACGGTGGCACCCAAAACGCTGGCGCAGTGGCAGGCTGTATTGCCGAATACCTGGCTCACCATTCACCGCCTGACGCTTTCCCCCTGGCAACAGTGGCAGGGAGAACTCCACGCATCGCTGACGCCAGCCATTCAGGAGCTCACCTATAAAGGTGAGCAGGTGAGCATCAAGGGAAAACTGCGTGGCCAGACGCTGACCATCAGCCAACTGGACGCTCTGTTGCCGGATTACCCGCAGCCTGTGAAACTGGTGGGTGAGTTTACGTTACCACTGGTTCCGGACGGCGTGCCGGTGAAAGGCCATGCGCTCGCCACCTTTAGCGTGCCACAGTTAACGTCTCTGGTTGATGCCGATCTGAACTGGGAAGAAAACCAGGGGCAGCTGGTGGTCATGGCGCGTGATAACCCCGATCCGCTGCTCGATCTGCCGTGGCAAATAACGGCGGAACAGCTGAACATCAGCGACGGACGCTGGAACTGGAACCTGTCAGGCATGCCGATGAGTGGGCGAATGGGTATGCGGATCGACAACTGGCAACAAGGGCTGGAGAAAGCCACAATTGCCGGACGCCTGAATGTGCTCACCCACGGCGATGCAGGGAAAGGGAACGCGGTACTGAATATTGGGCCGGGCAAGCTCAGTATGGAAAACAGTGACATGCCGCTCCATCTGAGCGGTGAAGCCAAACAAAACGATTTTGTCCTCTATGCCAAACTCCCGGCAAAACTGACCGGAAGCCTGAACGATCCGCAGCTCACTTTTGAACCCGGCGCACTGCTGCGTTCGCGTGGCCGCGTCATTAACTCCCTCAATATTGATGAAATCCGCTGGCCGCTGGCGGGCGTGAAGCTGGCGCAGAAAGGCGTGGATGGTCGCCTGCAGGCCATTTTGCGGGCGCATGAAAATGAAATGGGGGATTTTGAGCTTCATCTGGACGGCCAGGCCAACGATTTTTTACCGGACAGCGGTCTGTGGCAGTGGCGTTACTGGGGTAAAGGGAACTTCACGCCGATGAACGCGCGCTGGGATGTGGCTGGTAAAGGGGAATGGCGCGATAAGGTGATCGCGCTGACGGATCTGTCGACGGGGTTCGACAAACTTCAGTATGAAACAATGCTGGTCAGCAAACCGCGTCTGGTGCTGGATAAACCGATCCGCTGGCTACGCGATCCCGCGAAACCGGCATTCAGTGGCGCACTGTCGTTAAATGCCGGGCAAACCACGTTCTCAGGGGGGAGTGTGTTGCCAGCGTCGGTGCTGACCTTCAGCGTTGACGGTTCCGACCCGACGCTGTTCCAGTTCAAAGGCGACCTCCATGCCGATAAAATCGGCCCGGTTCAGATGAATGGTCGCTGGGATGGTGAACGTCTTCGCGGGCAAGCGTGGTGGCCGAAGCAGTCTCTCACCGTTTTCCAGTCGTTGATCCCACCGGACTGGAAAATGACGCTGCGTGAAGGTGAACTCTATGCGCAGGTCGCGTTTTCTGCGGCTGCCGATCAAGGTTTTGAGGCGGGCGGGCACGGGGTACTGAAATCCGGTAGCGCCTGGATGCCTGATAACCAAATCAACGGCGTCGACTTCGTTCTGCCGTTCCGGTTTAGCAAGGGCACCTGGTCGCTGGGAACGCGTGGCCCGGTTACGTTGCGCATTGGCGAAGTGGAAAACCTGGTGACCGCGCGGAATATCACGGCGGATCTCCAGGGGAACTATCCCTGGAGTGAGGAAAACCCGCTGTTGCTCACCAACGTGAAGGTTGAAGCGCTCGGCGGGAAAATCACCATGCAACAACTGAGAATGCCGCAGCACGATCCCGCACTTCTACGTGTTGACAATATCTCCTCCAGCGAACTGATTAGCGCCGTCAATCCGAAGCAGTTTGCCGTGTCAGGTCCGGTGAGCGGTGCGCTACCGTTCTGGCTGGAGAATGAAAAATGGATCATCAAAGATGGCTGGTTGACCAACCCGGGGCCAATGACGCTGCGTATTGATAAAGATACGGCTGATGCGATTGTGAACGATAATATGGTAGCGGGCGCGGCAATCAACTGGCTCCGCTATATGGAAATCTCACGTTCGTGGACGAGAATCAATTTAGATAATCTGGGCGAATTAACCATGCAGGCCACCATCAAGGGGACGAGCCGGGTAGAGGGTAAAAGCAGCTCCGTGAACCTGAACTACACCCATGACGAGAATGTCTTTACCCTCTGGCGCAGCTTGCGTTTTGGGGACAACCTGCAAACCTGGTTTGAGCAACACGCGGCAATACCCAGTACCCGCAGTTCGACTGGCAAGGAAAGTGAGGAACAACAATGAAAAAGATGGCTGGTGTGCTCACCGTTGCTGTGGTCGCGATGCTGACGGGCTGTACGCCGCGCATTGAAGTCGCAGCACCGAAGGAGCCGATTACCATCAACATGAACGTGAAAATCGAACATGAGATCCATATTAAGGTCGATAAAGACGTTGAAACCCTGTTGAAATCACGCAGCGATCTGTTCTGAGGACGCCATGAAACGCACACTAGCTCTCATTTTACTGGCACTGGGGATGAACGTGCAGGCCGCCACGCTGACGCTGAACGACGCGCGTGCGCAGGGGCGCGTTGGGGAGACGCTGAGCGGTTATATTGCCCCGATCGCGAAAGATGCAGAAACCCTGGCGCTGGTTAACCGCATCAACGCCGCGCGCACGGAAAACTATCAAAAGTTGGCCGACAGCAACAATTTACCGGTTGATGAAGTGGCAAAAATGGCAGGGCAAAAACTGGTGGAGCGCGCACAGCCGGGCGAATACGTGAAGGGTATTAACGGTAAGTGGCTGAAGAAGTAGTTAGCGGCAACGCTTACGGTACTCGCCGGGCGACACGCCAAAGCGCTGCTTAAACGCCGTTGAGAAATGGCTATGGTCGGCAAACCCCCAGCTGTAGCCAATTCCCGCCAGCTTCTCATCATCGCTGGCGGAGCGCAGCACCTGCGCGCAGAGGTCGAGACGGCGGTTTTTAATATACTGGGCGACCACCAGCCCCTTATCGGCAAACATACGGTACAGGCTGCGCACCGACATTCCGCTCTCTGTGGCAATCCATTCCGGGCGCAGGGCTTCAGACTGAATATGGTCGTCAATCAGTGACAGAACATTCTGGAACTGGCGCTCTTTACGTGGCTGCGTAGACTCACGCTGCTGAAAGGCCGGGCGTAACAGACACACCATCGCTTCCAGCGCCGCTTCACTTTCTATATCGCTCAGGTCGGCATTTCCCATACTCTCCTGCAACAAACGATGGCTTAGCTGTACGGTCGGCAGACTGCGCGACAGCGTGAGTGCGCAGCTGACTTCCTGAAAACGGCACTGTTGCTCAATAATCTGACGAGGAACAAGCAGCGAAATCTGGCGGGATTTTTCCTGCCAGTAGATGGAGCAGGGGCGCGAGGCGTCGAGGAGGGTAATGTCACCAGTGTTGAGAATGGCACGGCGGTCGTCCTGTTCAATCTCTGCGCTACCGTCGAGCTGAAACACCGTATAGAACCAGGCATCGTTGCCGTTTTTTATCTCCTGACGGGTACGAAACAGGTTTACGCTACCTGCGGTCACGGTGCTTAGCTTCAGGCTGCGGGCATAGCTGGTTTCCAGTTCACCAATGAATTGTCCCTCTAAAGGACGCGCGTCGAAATGCCCGCAAACCTGGTTAATTTGCGCCAGCCACTGCTGATACTTTTCCTGTTCGCTTGCACCCGCCATCGTTTATCTCGCCGCACCGTCAATGTGTTCGTATTGTTGCATTTGTGTTGCATTTTGTCAGAGCTATGAGGCTGACTATAGGAAAGAACACTCACCGGGAACAGCGTTATAAGCCGGAATTATCCCGAATTGCGGAGCTTGTCACAGGTGGCAAAGCGAATGTCACAGAGATAAAAGCAGGAATGCGAAAGCCCTCTTAGACTGCAGTAACACCCTGCGAATAATAACGAAGGAGTACCTTATGTCTGAATCACTGGTAGCCGTACTGCCTGGCGTGCAGCAGTTTCTGGACCGACATCATGGCCTGTGGATTGAAGGCCGTCAGACTGCATCCGACAGCGAAAAACGGTTGAACGTGTTCAACCCGGCCACGGGAGAGGTGATTGCGTCAACCGCAGATGCCAGCGTAGATGATGTTGACCGTGCCGTGATGTCCGGCTGGCGCGCGTTTGTTGGTCGCCGCTGGGCGGGGAAACTCCCGGCAGAACGCGAACGTATCTTGCTGCATTTTGCTGACCTGGTGGAGCAGCACAGCGAAGAGCTGGCGCAGCTGGAAACGCTGGAGCAGGGGAAATCGATTAACATTTCCCGAGCCTTTGAAGTGGGCTGCACCCTGAACTGGATGCGCTATACCGCCGGGCTGACCACCAAAATTGCCGGGAAGACTCTCGATCTCTCTATCCCGTTGCCGCAGGGGGCTCGTTACCAGGCGTGGACGCGCAAAGAGCCGGTGGGTGTCGTCGCCGGGATTGTGCCGTGGAACTTCCCGCTGATGATCGGCATGTGGAAAGTGATGCCTGCGCTGGCCGCTGGCTGTTCCATCGTGATCAAACCTTCGGAGACCACGCCGCTGACCATGCTGCGTGTGGCGGAACTGGCAAGCGAAGCGGGCATTCCTGACGGCGTGTTTAACGTGGTGACGGGGAGCGGTGCAGTGTGTGGTGCTGCGCTGACGTCGCATCCGCATATTGCGAAAGTGAGTTTTACCGGTTCAACGGCGACCGGTAAACAGATTGCGCGCACGGCGGCGGATACGCTGACGGGCGTTACCCTGGAGCTGGGCGGTAAAAACCCGGCCATTGTGCTCAAAGATGCCGACCCTGCGTGGGTAATTGAAGGGTTGATGACCGGCAGCTTCCTTAACCAGGGGCAGGTTTGTGCGGCCAGCTCCCGTATTTACATTGAAGCACCGCTGTTTGACACGCTGGTCGGCGGCTTTGAACAGGCGGTGAAATCCCTGAGCGTTGGCCCGGGTATGTCACCCCAGGCGTTTATTAATCCGCTGGTGTCGCGTGCGCACTGCGATAAAGTACAGACCTTCCTTGATGAAGCGAAGTCGCACAACGCGGAGCTTATCAGCGGCAACCGAGGCCCGGATGGCAAGGGGTATTACGTCTCCCCGACGCTGGTGGTAAACCCGGATGCCGCACTGAGGCTGACCCGTGAAGAAGTCTTTGGTCCGGTGGTGAACCTGGTGCGCGTGGCCGATGGTGAAGAAGCACTGGCGCTGGCAAATGACACTGAATACGGGCTGACGGCCAGCGTCTGGACGCAGAATATCAGCAAGGCGCTGGAATATACCGACAGGCTACAGGCGGGTACCGTGTGGGTGAACAGCCATACGCTGATCGACGCCAACCTGCCGTTTGGCGGCATGAAGCAGTCCGGCACCGGGCGCGACTTCGGCCCGGACTGGCTGGATGGATGGTGTGAAACCAAATCGGTTTGTGTGCGCTACTAAAAGCAAAGCCGGGTAAGACGTAGCCGTCACCCGGCATTTTTACAAAGACCAGCGATCCCGCCCGGCATTTTTAGCCTGATAAAGTGCAACATCGGCGCGGGCGATGATCTCGTGGGCGGTAAGTCCCGCCGTCATTCCCGTAATCCCCATGCTGGCGGTAACGTGGTCGCTGACCGTTGAGGCAACGTGTGGAATAGCCGCCATGCGCAGCCCCTCCTGAATACGTGCGGCAACCTGTTCCGCCATGCTCTCCTTGCAGTTGAAGAGGATCACCACAAACTCCTCACCGCCGTAGCGCGATACCACATCATTCGGTGTGCGCACCGTTTGCTTCAGCACGTCCGCAACACGCGCCAGGCATTCGTCTCCTGCCTGGTGGCCGTAAGTGTCGTTGTAGCGTTTGAAATCATCAATATCCAGCATAATCAATGAGAAGGGTTTACCCTGGTCAACCGCATTGTTCAGCACGTTTTCCATTGCCCGGCGGTTGGCGGTTTTGGTCAGCGGATCCTGGTGCGCCAGCGCATCCAGCCGAGAGATCAACAGCTGGTTCTGCTGATTACGCCGCCAGGCTTCATCAAACCAGCTCAGCAGGATAAAACGGCCACAGATGAGGATCAGGGTGAAGACTATCCAGATGGTGGCAAAGCGAATGTTGACCCCGTCATTTAGCATCCAACTGGCAACGGGTAGGGTGAGCCAGAGCGGTAACATGAAGGACAATAATCCTTCCGGGTAGAAATACAGCGCCGTCAGGCCTGCCAGTAGCAGGATGGCACACAGCGGCCAGACGTGGGGAAGTTGCCAGTCGGTGATAAACCAGTAACAGGTTATCGACCAGATTGCACTACAGACGAACAGAACAACGCTGATACCGGCAATGCGCTGCCAGGCCATGATGATTAAGGCGGCTGACAGCATAATGATGCCGAACATTGATGCATCGACAATTCGCGTCAGGTGGAGCGGGATCGGGTAAAGCGTATCGCTGTCCTGAAACAGGACGTTGCGTAGCAGGATCATGAGCGCAAAGCTCACGTTGACAAACGCCAGCCACGGCAGGTTCATTGCCAGTCCGTGAAGTACCATTGCCTGACGCGTCGGCCATGTTGCACGTTCGGGTGGCGAATTTTTTCGTTTTTCCATTGGCGTTGTTTTCCCGTCCAAGGGAGAGATGGGGTAAGCGATGTATCAGTAACTATAATCAGGCTCGATGATTCCTCAAATTTACGGGGAAAAAAACGGGCATCGCGCCTAATGCTTGTCAGTTAAGCATGGTGGATAATTCCGTTCACCTTAATATCCGCAGAAAATAATACGCTCACAACCTGTGAACGGGATAAGGGGGCCACCGCGGCCCCCTTATCAATCCCCGCGGCCCCGCGGAGAAATCGGTGCTTCGCACTGCGCTCACCTCCCGACCCGCTGCCTGCGGTCGGCTCGACTCAAGTGAAGTGGTCTACTTAATTTGGACACGACCTGAGGTTCTTTGTCTTTCCATCTCGGCAGGTGTTAACCCTCCGTTGT